>JAJZCF010000115.1 GCA_021846265.1 Actinomycetes bacterium
AGGCCATCTCAGCGGTCGAAGAGCGATCGTGGGTTATCTCGATGAACTGGTTGATGCTTCGAATGCGAAGCGACAACTCATCTAGCTGACCCTTTACCCGGTCAACCCCGGAGAGAATGTTCAAAGATGACTCTTTTGCCATCTCGGCTTTCGACCTAGCATCCTTGGCTGACTTACCGATATCACCGATGCTCTTGACGAGTGGCGAGATGGTAGATGAGATCGAACCGGCGGCCTTTATGGTCTCGTCCGACAGATCCCTGACGGCGTCTGCGATTACCGCAAACCCACGTCCGTGCTCACCGGCCCTCGCTGCCTCTATACGGGCATTGAGTGCGAGAATATGGGTCTGCTGGGCAATCGAGTCGATGCTCTTGGCAAAGCTCGATATGTTTGCTATTGCTCCATTGAGCTTCTCTAGCTCTGACTCGGCGTGTTCGATCCAAGTCGCCAAGGCCGTGACGTCTTTTTCCGCTTCCATGGCGGCCGAGGTAGATTCCCTCATCTCCTCGTCAACCAGTGCGGTTGCGGTAAGTAGTGCTTCAGCGTCGGAACGAAGGGTCTTATTGCCCTCGGCAATTTCAGCCGTAGTCTCGCTGAGCTCGCTGAACAGTTCAAGCTGTTCGTTAGAAGTTGCAGAAATAGTCGATAGATCGCCACCTATTTCAGCGAGCTTGACGCCTAAGTCACCGGCAGCTGTAGCTATTGCGGCGATGACCCTCTGTGAATCCTCCTGTGTTGAAACTACTTCTGTCTTTTGGCCCTGCAATCCGTAATTCTCAGAGATAACTTCGTCAAAGGTCTGTGCCATTATTCCTTACCCCCATGCCACCGCCAACCCACCCACGGTGGACGATTTCGTTAAGTTTCGACCATGTTTGTCCCAGCTTTAATTGGAAAATGAACTTTGAGTTGCGATTTCACGAAATTCGCGTCGGAAAACTTCTCGAAAACAGGTCTGCTAAATCATCCTTTAACCGTTGGCTGTCCCGTAGGAGTCGCCGAGGAAAGGGAGACGCCGTCAGAGAGTCGCTCGTAGAATCTTTGCAATCTGTCGTACGGGTTACATGGCGCGATTGCGGTACTTAATTATTAAATTAAGCGGATTTGCCTGCGAAAATGCGAAGCGGTAGACGAGTATGTGTCGATTATTGACCGAAGAGCTGATGGCTGGGAGCCCGGACCTAAATTGTTCGTTTCTCGACCTCGCCCGAATCCGCCAGGGTGAAGATTTTTCGGTAAAGGTTAAAGTCTGCCATGCCGATCCTTAGTCCTGGGTACCGTCTGCTCTGGATTTATAAAAAGGGGCTCGTTCAGTGAAGATTTTGATAGTAGATGATTCCAAAGCGATGCGGATGATTGTGATGAGGCAACTCCGCCAGGCGGGCTACGAGGATGCGGAATTCTCTGAGGCCGCAAACGGCTACGAGGGTCTCGATCAAGTAGACGCACACGATCCAGACTTGATTCTGTGCGATTGGAATATGCCGGAGATGGATGGTTACACCTTTCTAGTAGAGCTCAGAGGCAAGGGCTGCAAGACCCCCTTCGGGTTCGTCACTTCTGAAAGCACACCGGACATGATGGCGACTGCCCGGAACGGAGGAGCTAATTTCTTGATATCGAAGCCTTTTACAGCAGAAACATTTAGGGATACTCTTGAGGCGGCGGGGGTTTGATGATGCAGACACTCGGAATGGCATTTTGGAAAACTTCGCTGATTGAGGCGGCTGATGAACTCGCACAGACGAGCTTAGGATACGAACCAATTGGCGTCAAAGAGGCGACCTTTCCCCTTCCCAGAGATCTGCCTGGTTCCTATGTGGCTCTTGTTGGCGGGGAATACAGCTACGAGTTCGGATTCGCAGCCCGGTGGGAGCATTGCGAAGGTCTAGTAAAGCGGATGCTCTTTATGGAAGCGGACGAAGAGGTGTCCCAGGACTTTATCGCGGATGCAATGAATGAGCTCGCAAATATGATCGGCGGTGGAGTCAAGAGGAGGATGGTCGAGTTCGATTCGACCCTAAAGCTCGGGCTTCCAGTTTTCTTCAACGGTACCGTGCACCCTACGGCCCTCCAGGAGCGGACTTGCTCAGTTGTCTCCTTTGGTGACTATCCTGTCCATTTAATTGCCCTTAGGCATAAGTCGCCTGTGTAGCGAGGGAATGGTGGGTTGCTTGTATGGCGGATCGTAACTTCTTGTTGCCGTCTTTGGACGCAGTCGAGAATATGTATAAGACTCTCCTGGGGAGACCCGTAGTTGTCAAGAGGGCTCTTTTAATTGGAGTTCCGTCTGATCTTGGTGTAGCTGGTGTCTATGTGGACGGTGATGGAGCGGAAGCCGTGCTGGTATATGCCGACTATAAGCTTGCCAATGGGGCTGGAGCTGCGCTCTCGATGGTTCCGGTAGGTGGGGTCGAAGACGCAAACGACGAAAAAGAGATACCTGCGAACTTCTTTGACAACTTCGCCGAGGTCCTAAATGTCCTTACCGTGCTTTTCAACGATCGACACAAGAACGCCAAGAGAGCGAGGCTTGGCGGGGCGTACATATACCCTGATGAACTGCCTGAAGCTATTGCCAGCCACTTTGGAGCCGGGGACGAAGAGAGCAGAATTGATACTGAGATCACCATTGCTGGGGGTTATGGCGGTGGGAAGTTTGTGGCAATCCTTTTGCAGTAGATTTTAATCGGAAGAGTTAGGACTGGTTAAGTCGTGACGACTGGTGTAGATGGCGGCTCGTCGCTAGTGGTCATCTTTTCAAATGACCGTTCGCAGCTGAAACAGGTGATGAATGAGCTTAGGGGTTCTTTGTCGCCAGGCGATGAGGTCGTGGTTGTTAATTCTGGCGGCCTCGATGCCGCGCAAGAAGATACATTCGTTTTGATTCCACAAGCAAAGGACCTTCTTGGTCAGCTTAAGGATCTTGTAGTAGATCGCTCGAAAGAATTTGTAGTTTTAATGGCTCCAGGCGTCGCCGGATACGGTACCTGGCTATCCGAACTCGTTGGTGCTTTTGACTGCCTGCCGGAAAACTCAGTCGTTATACCAAGATCGGCTTTTTGTACTGGTCCTCAGATGGTGCCAATTTCTGACGCCTCAGCAGCACTGTCAAAGGGTAGGCGGCATCGATTTGCCAGGAGTTGGGCAGAGGCATATCACGGCTATGTTACCTTGGAAGCTTCGGCCTCCAACCTATGTCTAGCTTTACGCACGGAGAATTTACTGAATGAACTTGAAGTAATTGGTAACGATTCTTTCGAGGGTGAGGCATTTGAAGTTGTCTTTGGTCGGCTCTTTGCTTGGGCATCGGGTTTAGGCGGGATATATATTTCACACGCGTCTTTAGTCAACTCCCGTAGTGAATTCATGTCGGCGAAGCCCTACTTAGACGCCATTCCATCCAGTGAGGTATATCCGTTAGTGAGCGGGTGCCTGATAGTCAAAAATGAAGAACAGTACCTCGGCGAATGCCTAAAGAGCCTCGCAGGTTTTGTGGACGAAATAGTGGTCTACGACACCGGTAGTGATGACTCAACGATCGAGATCGCAGAGAGCTTTGGGGCTAAAGTGGTGCGCGGCTACTGGGATGATGACTTTGGGGCCGCTCGAAATAGGTCATTGGCGCATTGTAGGGGGAGATGGATACTCTGGATCGACGCAGACGAGCGAACCTTGGGGGATTCGCTTAAAGTGCGGGGCAAGCTTGCGGATCCGGTTTTGAACTACTTCAACTCCGAATGCAGGCAGATCAGAATACGAAACCACTTTGGGAACGGCCTTGCTCACTCAATGAGCCACGTAGCCTTGAGGATTTTTCTTAGAACCGAAGGTTCCTTTTATGGCGCACTTCACGAAAGAGTCAGGAGAAGGGCGAAAGTCGATCTAATTCCCGAAGATCTGTTGGCGAGCAGCTTTAGCGAGTTGACAATCGATCACCTAGGTTATCTCAATGAATTGATGGTCAAGAAAACTAAAACAGAGCGTAATACTGGTTTAGCCGAGAAGAATTTCGATGTTGTTTCTGACCTTGAAGCACTGATGCAACAGGCTCGCACCTACATGTTCGTTGGGGAAATTCAAAAAGCGCGGGAGGCCGCACTCGACATTTTAGAAAAAATAGACTTCTCTGGGAATAATGAGGATGACAAACGGTGGATAGTAGCGACCGCCTACTCGGTTGTCGTGGACTCGCTAATTCTGGAAAAAAATCCCGAACTTGCCGAAGAGTGGCTTGAGAAGTTTGAGGAAAGGTCGAATTTTATGAGCCGCCCGATGTCATTTCGTGCGCGAATTCGACTTTTACAGAGACGGTATTCTGAAGCACTTGCGCTATTCCAGGCGCTACCGGATTCAGAAATCAGCGATGACGGATTGGAGATCGCATTCGACCACTATGTACCCGAGATGGCAGAATGTCTTGTTTCTCTCGGAAGGCAAGCTGAAGCGGTTGAGTTGCTGCTTGGCTATCTCGAAAGGGATGGAGTGCTAGAGGTCCATCTCGGCAGGTTGGTTGAGCTGATGAACCAGGCATCGATTCCGCTATCTCGTCTAGCGAAGGCTGTCGCAAACATGAACCAAGAGATGTTCTATGCACAACTATTGCAACTTGGACCAGAAGTGGCAGACTCGATACTGGAGCAGATCTACGTCGTCGGAGACTCCTCAACTGTTCTTCTGGCAACAGCGTCGAAGGTTGCCTTGGGTCTTGGCCTTGAGCGAATGCTGGAGTGGGGTGCGAGGCTTCGCATAGCCGGTTATGCCCAATTTTGCCCCCTACTGGCTAGGGCAAATGACGAGTCGGTAGACGAAGTGGATCGAGGAGTTTGTGCGGCTATTGCCTATGGAGCATTTTCGGACCTGCGAGCTCGTGAAATCTGTATGTCCGTTTTGGACAAGAACAAGTCTAAGGATTTAGTTGAAGCGGTATCAGTTTACGCCCCGTCTCTCCTTGCTCCTAGCGTCTAGCTGATTTGGCTTTTTAATTTCATTTGAAAGTTAAATCCATGCCAGTTCAACAACACTCAACGATCGCTCAAGAGTGGTTGGTTTCTGACCGAGTTAACGAGGATGACTCTAACTGTAGATCTGAAGGGCTTGAAATTGAATCACAGCCTTGACAGTGAAAGCGGAGAGTTTTGCAAGATTTGATTTTTTTGAGATTTTCTCTAAAGGGTTGGAAGTAGTGTGCCGATGGATACGGTACTAAGGGTAGGGCTGAGGGACTTTCCTGAGGTCACCCGAGGTGTCGTCCCAACGGATTGGTGACGTCAAAGTCAAGGAGGAAAATTTAAAATGACGATGTCGGTTAATACCAACTTGTCGGCTATTAACGCCTATAACAACCTGAACGCCACTAGCAACCAGATGAACTCTACGGTTGCAGAGCTCTCGTCAGGTCTGCAGATCCAGACTGCGGCTCAGGATGCATCCGGTTATGTTATTTCGCAGGGCCTGAATGTTGAGTCTTTAGGGCTAGGCCAGGCTATACAAAACGGTCAGAATGGCGTTTCTGTTCTGCAAATCGCAGAAGGTGCAATGAACCAGCAGGTTTCTATCCTGCAGAGAATGAACCAGTTGGCGACTCAGGCAGCTAACTCCGGTGCAATGAGCACTAGCTCCTACACTGCAGTCCAGGCGGAGTTCTCCCAGTTGCAGAGCCAGCTTGATCAGATTGCGAGCAGTACCTCGTTCGGTACGACTCAGTTGTTGAACGGCAACTACACCGGGACATTCCAGATTGGAGCCTACTCCAGCGGGACCGACCAGGTAACGGTTACTATTGCCGGGACCAGCACGGGAGCCATGGGAATTGCGCCTGCGAGCGTAAGTATCGGCACCACTGCCACACAGGCGCAAGCGGCAATGAGCGCTGTTCAAGCCGCAATCTCGTATGTATCTTCTGCAGAAGCCCAAGTCGCTGCTGTTCAGAACCAGATCCAGGCGGTTATCAGCAACGACACTATTAGCCAGCAGAACGTTCAGTCCGCTTACTCTACGTTGGTGGATGCTAACATGGCTCAGGCTATGACCGCCTACTCGAGCCAGCAGGTTCTGATGCAGGCGGGCGTTGCGATGCTCGGCCAGGCACAGCAACTTCCATCTCTAATCCTGAAGCTCATTCCTTAGTCGGTTTCCAATTATTTACCGAGGTCGACGCCTTCTTGAAGGTGTCGACCTCTTAGGTTGCTTTAAGGCGCTGGCGTAAAGACGAGGCTTGCTCTATTCGTAAGGAGCGAAGTTTATGACAATCTCATCGACAAG
>JAJZCF010000116.1 GCA_021846265.1 Actinomycetes bacterium
GACCTTCGGGTTATGAGCCCGACGAGCTACCATGCTGCTCCACCCCGCGTTGTGTTACACCAATCTAATAGGTGCTTGCCGACTTCCTGTCAAAATCTGTCCCTTGAGAAGAGAACTGTCGAGTCATGAAGCCAATATAAAGTACGCTTTCACCGAAATAATTCTGAGGGCTACATCAGGTGAATGAGCTTTCAAGTACCCCTCAACAGCTTTTGGTTCTGGCTGGCATCGACTCGGTGGCGGCAGTGTGCATACTTCAAACGGCGTTTTTTTGGAGCCAAAACCCCAATAGGATCAAACCCAAAAGTCTGACACACGACTTTCCGGGTGCTCAAAAGTTAGAGATCTAGTCAACGTCAGGCCAAAAAATAACAGTGACCGAAAGCAAAGAGTTATGAGGATTGCCCAGAACCGGCTCATGTCCGCGACGAACCAAATTAGCAGGTCAAAGCTGGCGACCTGAACTGGTCCGGCACCGAGTCATCGGTACCGGACCAGTAGGTCGAGGCGTCAGAACTGAAGCGATGCTAAGCACTCCCAATCAATTAGCAAAGTCAGAGCCCCCGCTTTCAAGGGCAAGTGAGTACGAATCGTACCTACCAAGAGATTGTGTCGGCTATCCTTTTGCCGTCTTTGCCAAAGTCGTAGAAGTGGTTGACGAGCCGGTACCTGTCGACGACTGAGGAAATCCGCTCAAGGACTGCGTACCGGCCAAAAGCGAGCCTAAGGCATTTACGTCTGCTTGGTACTGAGCCAAATTGCCAGCCTTGAGGGCTGCTTGGGCTTTGTCGTATAGTGACGATGCCTGGCTAATTGAGCTTGCCAGACCGCTCAAAGAAACCGAACTTGGAACGCTTGGGCCACCGCCTCCACCTCCACTAGTGACCTGGGTCGAACCTTGCAGACCAGGAACGTTCACTCCAAAGATATCGTTTAGCGCTCCCGCCAATGTCGGCTCCATTGCCACCTGAGTGCCATATACCACAATCACCTGTTTGATCTCAGGCAGCGGATTTTGAGTGCTTTCTACATAGAGAGGGCGGACATAAAGCAGGCTCTGCTGAATGGGAATCATCATTACACTCCCGAGTTGTACTTGAGAGCCATGCTGGTCCAAAAGGCTTATCTGTTGCGATACCGCAGTAGTGGCGTTGATCCTCGCGTTGATCAACTGTGGTCCATCAATCTGCTGACCTCTCGGGGTAACATAATCAATCAGCTGCCCATAGTGTCCAGGATCGCTGCGTGCCACCAACATGCCGGTTAGGTTTTGCTGGACATCATTTTGGGAAACTGGCACGTAAGCTTCGACGATACAAAAGCTCAATGTGTTAGTTCCTGGCAGCTGTATCAACTCATATAGGGGCTGCATCCTAGCGTTCTGGGTAGAAGTTCCGGAAGATCCAAACACCGTCTGCGGAGTGGAAGTTGGCACTCCATTACCGGGGTTTTGTGCAAGAGTCCAGGCATCGCCAGCGTTATAAAATGCCGTCGGATTCGTGATGTGATACCTGCCAAACGCAGCTGCTTGGACAGTGAACATATCGTTCGGGTAGCGAAGGTGGTCAATCAATCCTTGGGACATTTTTGAAGCAGGCGTAAACAAACCTGGAAACATCTTCTCATATGACCGAATGATCGGATCCGTCGGATCGGTGACATAGAAAGTCATCGTTCCGTTATAAGCGTCCACGAGCACCTTTACGGAATTTCTCACGTAGTTAAAACTGTTGGCCGCCAGACCGCTCGCTGGATTAAGCGCGGAAGTATCGGCGGTTTGAGAATACGGAAAGTAAGCAGACGTGGTGTATGCGTTTTGGACCCAATAGATCTTGCCAGAGAGTATCACTGGGTAAGGGTTGGATCCAAGCGATAAAAATGGGGCTGCTTTTTGAATCCTGGCTTGAATATCTCTATTGAACATGATCTTGGACTGATTGGTTATGAGCCCAGAGATAAGGAGGTTCAAGTCTCCAAAACGCATCGCAAAAGCGGCCTTCACGAGTTCCGACGACAGTCTCACTCCACCTGAACCCGCATAGCTCGTCTCGACCGAAGCCCCGGTAGACGTCTGGTAGTCGACCTCAGGCTGCTTTGTGTCTGCAACGACATATCCAGGCACCTGCTGACCGTAATAAACCTGTGGTTGAGTAATCTTCTCGGTTCCTCCGGTCGAAACGGGTGGAACATCTCTAACGGCAAAGGACGGGTTTCCGTCCTGAGTAATCTGGTTTGCTGGGGCTAAAACGGCTCCGTATCCGTGGGTATATTGAAGGTGCTGGTTAACCCAGGAGTTTGAAGGTAAATTGGATGCATTCAACTGACGTATGCCAACTATCATTGGCGTGGTCACGCCGTTAATCTTGTATCTATCAGCACTAATGGAATTGAACTGGTAGTAAGAACGAATATCTTGGAGCTTATTTACCGTTTGTAGCGGCGTATTGGTCCCCCACAACCTCACCGCCTTCAAGGCACTTGCACTCTGTAGCAGTTGGTTCTGAGATAAATTGTCGCTTACCTGGAAGTTCTGCTGTGACACCCCATTTAAGCCCAGGGCATACCGAGTGGCTGCGATATTCCGGCTGATATAAGGCAACTCTTTCGTCGCCTGGGAAGGCTGGACCACAAAGTTCTGAATTATTGCTGGATACACTGCACCAAGAACGACGGAAAGGAACGCCCAAAGGCCCACTCCAATTGCCGGCAGAACCCATCCTTGCCGCCTGATGTTAAAAATCAACAAAGCAAATGAAGCTAGAGAAATTACTATCAGCATGTTAAGTGCCGGCAACTGGGCATGGACATCGGTATAGGAAGCCCCTTGGACTACTCCCCGAGTTGAAAGGTCCAGCTCATAACGTTGAAAGTAATAGCCAAACGCTTTGACAAGCGCCATCAATCCCAGAATCATCGATAGTTGCGCTTTTACGGGCGGAGAAACTCTGGGCCGCTTGCCCTGAGTTGTGATATTTCCAGACAAATAGTGCGCACCAGCAGTCAACAGAAACACAAGCGTTAGCGCGACGAACACCCAATGGACAAGAAACAGGTAGAAAGGAAGCCTAAACACAAAAAAACTTGCGTCAAGATGAAATTGCGGATCCTTGATACCAAAAGGTACCGAGTTTCTGAAAAGCAGCCAGGTTTGCCACTGAGACGAAGTACCAACTCCGAGCAGGAGCCCTATAACAGCGGAAACTACGATTCGGCCAATTCGCGGAAATCTTGAAGTTGCACTTCGGTATCTATTTATGAGCTCCTCTGAAGCAGAATCGTTCGGAACG
Organism: Actinomycetes bacterium; assembly: GCA_021846265.1. Classification (GTDB taxonomy): domain Bacteria; phylum Actinomycetota; class Acidimicrobiia; order Acidimicrobiales; family Acidimicrobiaceae; genus JABEUN01. Next base: position 3,288 of record JAJZCF010000116.1, read on the forward strand.
CTCTTGTCCATGATCCTTTGGGCAATGGTCAAGCTTATAAACGACATCAAGGCACCGACAAAGGTGAAAAAGACCGCCAGCTCAATCTTGGCCAAAAGAACCGTGGACCAAACTCCGGAAAGGTGGACCGACTTGAACCACAGAAAATCCGTGAAAAAGACCGATATGCCACGCAAAGAAAGCACTAAAACTATAAGGACAATGAAAGCACCGAGCGCGACTACTTGACGCCGTGATCCTCTTCTCTGGCCAGCAGCCATTTCACTTGGATTCCGCATGAGATCTACCCTAGGCGCGCTCCACCATAATCAGACATCTACACCCGGGATGTGCCGGAGGTGCACTATGGGAGGTAGGAAATGGTTCGCCACTAACCGTCTCACCGTTAAGCGCATTGTCCTCACAATCTGGACAGGTGTTCCCCTTGTCATGAGCGATCCACCTCACTCTTCTACCGATTGAACCAGCGAGGGCTCCCCTCGAATGTGCAGACACAACTGCATCTTCGATAATCGAGTCAAGCCTGGAACTTCTCAGGTCCCTATATATGCCCGATATTCCCCCAATTTGATCAGACTCATTGCCACCTTCGTGGACCAACAATGAGCCTTTAACCTTGGTCAGACTCAGTTGATTGAGCAGAGCTAGGAGCTCCTCAAGGACCTCTCTCGCAATAGCGAATGCATCTTCTGGGGTTGTAACTGCTCGAACCGACGAATATCCCGCCTCGACCGCCGGCAACAACAAATCCTTTAAATCCTCGACTCGCTGCTCAAGCCGGGCCCCAAGTTCTTTCGTCATAAATTGCGCGCCTTCGACACCACCCTTTCTCAATGCATCCAAAAGTTCGTTCTGATCGTCCTGGAGAAGTCGCTTCGTTCTGCGGGACAACTGAAGAAGGGTCGGCTGCACACTTGCGTCCCGAGCGACAATCAACGCCATCTCGGTCTCGCCCAAGACCACAGAAGCACCCTCAGAGCTTGAACCGACAGTAGATAGATCCGAAGGGGACACCGGTGAGGCCTGCATCGTCGAATCGGTGAAGTCCTCGTTTTTGCTGCCCGTTGGAACTGCTAATTCACCCGATGAAAGAACTGAGTTCGCTTCCAATTCCTCAGAGTTGCGACTGACCCTTATTCGCTCAAAGAGCTCCTCGAGCCTGTTCAGTCTCTCGAGGTCAGCTTGTGCAGCCATTGAAGGCTGTTCGACATCGCGACTAAATTCAAGTTCTTTGTGAACTGACCCGGACTCTACGCTAGATTCATAGGGCAAATCTGGAGGCACACTACCGTCATCAGCCAATGAGGGCTCCAGACCTGCCCCATCGTCATCCAGTAACCTAGGTTCAAAAGAGATAGCAATGGGCTCATCGATAATGGCCTCAAAGGTGCTTGGAATAGCTTCTGCTGACTTCAATGTATCAGCGTCGAAATCATCCTCTTCCGCTAAACGAGAGAACTCTCCTTCGCCCGTCTGCATGAAAGAGTCAGACGATCCGTCTTCGAGCGGCTTTTCCTCGAACAATGCTTCGACTTCAAAGGGTTCACTACTTCTAAGCTGGTCTTCTTCTATTTCGCCGCCGCCGAAGGCTCCAGCTTGATATGCAAGGCTGTCCACGGTTTGCCCAACCTCGTTGTCCAGGCTCAACTCGGCAGTAGTCCCCTGGAGCTCGGCTTCTTCAGGAGAAAATTCCTCCTTCTCGTCAATCTGGCCATTGCGGCCAGACGACCACTCTTTGGCGAAATCAGCAGCTGGCTCTTCCTCCGCACCGGCAAGCGCTGAATCTCGAACCGCCGATATTGATTCCTCGTCGTCCTCAAATGGCACAGAATCCAAAGTTCGCAACAGCGGATCTTCCGAACCTCGAATAGCGATCTCCGGCTCAGCGGTTCCGTCATAAGTTTCAACTTCGACCTCGGAAATCGAATTGCTATTGGACGAGCTATTCTCGTCGTCTGCCCCCGACTTTAGATAGAGATGTTGTGGATCGAGCGAACTCTCGACCCTTGCGATCATTCTCCCGGCACCATTAAGAATCGTCAGGATACTGTTTCTTGCCGCTTCAAGTTCCGACATCTCCTTCATGAGCTCGTCGACCTTTGCTCTGGCATCATTGAGATAGGACGAACGCAGTTCTTTTGCCCTATATACAATGGCCCTGCCTTCTTCTTTGGCCTTTTGTATCAGTTCGGTTCCCTGTGCATCTGCATAGTTCAAGAACTCGTCACCTTGCTTTTTTGCTCTTTGTAGTGCATCCTCGGCACTCTGTGACGACTCCAATTGAAGCGATTCAGCCTTGGCTTCAGCGTCTTCGACGATTCGCTTAGCACTGCGCTCGGCCCTTTGTATGATGGCTTCCGCTTGACTTTCGGCTTGGATTCGAATTGCCCTTGCGGTATCGGAGGCTATCCGAACTACCTCGGCTGCGTGCTCTCCAATTTTAGATGCTTCGATATCTCCTATTTGAAGTTGGCTCCTAACCTCCTTCTTGAGTGACTCGACCTCTGCTCTCGATAGATGCAGCATCTCTTCCAGCGACGACACGTGAGCAGCAACCTTTGCCAAAAAAGCTCTCACTTCATCCCGGTTGTACCCGCGAAGGTGATTGGAAAACTCCAAGCTGGCAATTAACTGCGGCGTAAAACGATCATCACGATTCGAAGCGGTTTCAAAGGACATGTGTAAAGACTATTTCGAAAAAACATCAGTTATGAGCCAATAGGGTAGGTAAAAGATCAAGCGACAACTTCCGCGCCCTCGCTGGCGAATCTCAGCGCAACCAACCGATCTTTGCAGCAGAGCTCCTTGCGGTGGACGGCAGTTGTAAGAGACTGAAATCGGATGCCAGTGGTACTTTTAGTCGTTGAAGAAGGTGAGACCCTAGCACTCGGGCTTTCTCCAAAGGAGTCTTTCACCG
>JAJZCF010000008.1 GCA_021846265.1 Actinomycetes bacterium
CTACTCTTAGTCTTAGCGATGGGGGTTGGCTACTACGCCTTAAGTTCCAATAGATCGACGAAGGTTCTAGCGGTTACGACCTCCACTAGTCGGCCAAAGAATAGCTCGCAATCCACCACAACCACCCTGGCAAGCCCTACTTCGCCAGGACCGCAATTTTCGGCGGCTATTCAGGCCGAGAATGCCAAGCCCGGCACCTCTGCATGGCGTATATCGGGATTCCAAATCAAGGATTCGATCCAGGGCTACACCTCAAATGTAAGTGTCCTGCCCGGGCAGAGCTTCAACCTATACGTTTCGACTATCGAACCCACCTTTACCGTAACGGCGTTCCGCATGGGTTGGTACCAGGGAAACCTCGCGAGGCAGATCTGGCAGTCCAAGCCAATTCCCGGAGTTTCTCAACCAAAGTGCCCTTTGCTCAGGGCTACAAACACCATTGAGTGCTATTGGAAGCCGTCGATAGAGATCACTACGAATGCTTCTTGGTTCCCCGGCGACTACCTCTTATTGCTCCATGGCACTAATCACCAGGAAAGCTATGTACCAATAACTATCCGTCAGCCAAATTCTAACTCCGCGTACTTGGTGGTAAATGCGGTGACGACTTGGCAGGCTTACAACGCCTATGGAGGCTACGACCTCTATCACGGACCTATCGGTTACTCGGACAGGTCGACAAAGGTCTCCTTCGATCGGCCCTACTCCTACCAATTCGGTCAGGGCGCAGCGGATTTCTTGGGAAATGAGTTTCCGATGGTCTCGCTGATGGAGAAACTAGGCCTTAACGTAAGCTACGTGACCAGCGTTGACCTGCAGAGATATCCAAACGTCGTAAAGGCGCACTCCGTGATCATCTCCCTCGGTCACGACGAATATTGGTCGCCCCAGATGCGAAGCGCAGTGACGCAAGCTCGTGACCATGGAACCAATCTCATGTTCTTGGGAGCTAACGCTATCTTCAGGAGGATCCGCTTCGACTCTTCCCAATTGGGAAGCTACCGAATTGAGGTCAACTACCGAAGCGCCGCTCTAGATCCCTACAACAAGATAAACCAGAAGTATGTCACTACCAACTGGCCGTCCCCGCCAGCAGCCGACCCCGAATCTTCATTAATCGGCATCCAATATAGCTGCAATCCGGTTCACTACCCGATGGTCATAACGGACCCGTCAGCGTGGATCTTCGCCGGTACCGGGCTGAAATTTGGCTCAAGAATACCTCAACTCGTAGGAAGCGAATTCGACTCCTACAATCCGAACTACCCTACGCCTAAAAACCTCCAGATATTTGCCAACTCACCGGTGCTCTGTCGCAACGTGCCGTACTTTTCAGACATGTCCTACTATGTCGCCTCCTCTGGTGCCGGAGTATTCGCAACCGGAACCAACCTCTGGATCGCCTCCACGACCACCTGGGTCTGTCCCCCACCGCTGAGTGGATGTCCGATAGCTCCTGTAGTAAAGATGACGGAGAACGTCCTCGCGGCCTTCGGCAATGGACCAGCTGGTCCAAAATACCCAAGTGTCCCAAACGCCTATCAGGTCTATCGATATCCACCGATCCCGCCGCTGACCCCGATTATCACCACTACAACCACGACTACAACCACGACAGAGGCTCCAAAGAATAACTGTTCTCCGACTTCGACCACAAACCCGACGCTCAATCCAACATCGACAACCGTCGGAGTTTCGCAGAACAACCCATGCGTCACCACCACGACGACTCCTGGTTCTACGACAACTACGACAACTCCCGGGTCGACATCCACCACCAATCCGGCGACGACGACCACGACGACTCCCGGGTCGACCACAACCTCTTCAACTACAACATCTTCGACTACAACCTCGTCGACTACCACCACAACCGCTCCATAACCTCGTTCGTCGACGAAGCAGGCATGAGTCCACCCAATTCTGCGACCTCAACTTCGCACCCGGCAGGCCTGACTCATTCAACCCAACTTGACCGGCGTGCCACTCCTCAACGGTTAAAAAGATCGCTGCTTACTAAAGCCGCCTCCTGATCAGCAAAGTTCTAATCAAACAACATGGGCCTGATTTGAAGTCGTAGGGCCCCGTCGCTCTAGGTCTTGCCTACATCTTCACGATGAGAACTAAGGAAAATCCAACCCACAGCGCAATCCAGAAAGCACCAGCGCCGGCATTTTTGACACAAATTTTCATTTCTAGGAATAATTGAAATTGCAACTAGTTCTAATTGATGGATGCTAGAGTCGTAGCTAAGCAGAAAAAGATCAAAGAAAGAGGAAACAATGTCAGCAAAGACGGCGACAGAACTCGGCCTACAGACCGGGAAGTGGACTATCGACCCAACCCACTCTCAAATTGGCTTCTCAGCGAGGCACATGATGGTCTCAAAGGTGCGTGGATTCTTCACTGAATTCTCCGGAGATGTCGAAGTAGCAGAGGACCTTACCCAATCGACGGTATCGGTAACGATCCAGTCTGCATCGATCACCACGAGGCAAACCGACCGGGACAACCACGTCCGTTCGGCCGACTTCCTAGACGTCGAGAACCATCCCACTTTGACCTTTGTCTCGCAGAGCATTTCGCCAAAGGGATCCGACTACGAACTTACTGGCGCACTCACTATTCGCGGGATCACCAATCCGGTCACCTTCGACCTTGAGTTCGATTCGACGGGACCCGACGCTTATGGAGGCGTTCGCGCTGGTCTCAATGCGTCTACAAAGATCTCGAGGAAGGCATTCGGGCTTGAGTGGAATCCCGCTCTTGAAACCGGTGGCTTCGTCGTCGCTGATGAGGTAAAACTAGAAATCGAAGTTGAGTTAGTAAAAGCTTAATTACTCGCACACTAGGCATAATCATCTGCCCAGTGTCACAAAAAAAGGGAGCCGCTAACAAAGCGGCTCCCTTTTTTTCTTCAAAAGTACTAGTACAAGCTAACTCAATAAGGTACCGCCAATAGCCCTACCTCCACCTGAAGACGGAGGCTTCGTCAACTACTCCGGACAAAAAGCCTCGTCGAGCTAAGGGATCACTACTTTACTTCTTCGCAGGTGCGTAGTACGGGTTCGATCCAGAGAGATGGTCAGTTGCGTCCTTGACGGCTTTGATCTGCGGAGCGGCTTCTTTGATTGCCACTTCGATTCCCTGAGAAAGTGTTACCGCAGCCATACCACAGCCCTGACACCCGCCCGAAAGTCGAACATAAGCGATATCGTCCACGACACCAACGAGGTCTACTCGGCCCCCATGAGCGGCAATTTGTGGATTTACCTCATTCTGCAACACGGTGGCAATTAGAACCGCTGTATCGGAGCTCATCGATTCGGGGCCAAATTCCGGAAAGACCGTATCGTCCGCTACCGGTGAGTTAGGGTTCAAAATGACGAGTCCGCCGTCAGCTGAAAGATCGAGCGTCGCCCCAAGCAGGCGATCACGAGAAGCCTCCGGCACGACAATGCTTATGCCGTTTTGCAGCACTATGAGGTCTCCGTCGGTAGCATCCGCAAGGTGCTCGAAGTAGACGTCGTATTCAAAACTCGTCGCATTAGCGCCGCTCACATCGACCCAAAGAGCCAAAAGTTCCGAGTCTTCCTCCTGAGCGAGCGCCTCTGTAACGACCTCGGCCGCACTGGCAGTCACCTTGAATGGATGCTCTTTATCGCCTATCTCCACTTTTCACCACCAAAAAATAATCCTGAATAGCAACTAGCCTACTGGTATGAAAAGGGTAGTACTAATAGAACCCGCCCGAAGCTACCGCACGAGCGATTTCATGTATGGCGCGGCCTCTTTAGGGCTCGAAGTCCTCGTGGTCTCCGACGAACCGAATCCACTCGGAGAGGACTTAGCCAGGTTTGTCGACGTCGACTTTGGGGATATAGAAAAATCTGTTGAAAGAGTTGCTCCGATTGCTTTCGAATTTCAAGCCGATGCGATAGTCGCCATCGACGACAAGGGCTTAGCACTTGCTGCGGCAATTGGCGAAGCGACGGGCATCTCAGCCATAAGCGTCGATGCGGTCAATAGGTCCATGAACAAGTCGGAGATGAGGAGGGTGCTCGCCCAAAGCCAAATCCCTCAACCGGAATTTGAAGTACTTGAACTCGGCCAAAACTACGACTTGGTCTCAAAAATAAAAAACTTCTCTAACTCAATCGGCGGCTTCCCGCTGATCATCAAGCCAACGGGCCTATCTGGGTCGAGGGGGGTTGTAAAGGTTTCGGGGGTCGATGGGATTCCCGATGCACTCGCTACGGTCGAAAAGGCGGCTGAGATGTTCAATCAAATAGATCGAACGATCCTGATCGAGCGGTACATCGATGGAACAGAGTTTGCGGTAGAGGGAGTGGTGAGTGGCGGGAAACCCGAGGTCCTGGCCATCTTCGACAAGCCAAGACCGCTCGTCGGCCCTTACTTCGAAGAGACGATATACCTGCTTCCTAGCGCTGCAAATGCCGGCCTACAACAGCAGATGGAAGATCTCGTGATCCGGTCCGTGGTAGCTCTCGGCATCGACGTCGGGGCATTTCACGCAGAGGTACGAGTGGAGGGATACGTGCCATCAGAGAAAGTCGGCCATGTTATTTCAGCCACGAAAGTATTTCTGATCGAACTCGCTGCCAGATCCATCGGCGGAAAGTGCTCAAAGTCGTTGAGATTCAAAAATGGCAGAACTTTGGAAGAGGTACTCCTTGCGCGGCAGCTAGGGATCGACCTCGAAGGAAGAACCAAGGCGCGCCAGCAGGTATCTGGGGTGCTTATGATTCCAACACCGAAAGAAGGGATTCTGAAATCGGTGAGTGGCGAAGAAGCCGCCGCTGGCATTCCTTGCGTCACCGAGATCGACATCAGCACACCGATTGGAAGCTACCTTAGGCCCGTTCCATTTTCCGATGGCTACCTTGGCTTCGTCTTCGCTAAGGGCCCAAGCCGTTCTAAGGTCCTCGATGCTCTAAATCAGGCGGAAACCCTCCTGGAGTTCGAAATTGACCAGCAAAGCTTGACCGACGAGTGCTAGTACAAACTTTCTTGAGCGTAACTAAGGTGGACTGACATGAATATATTGGTCGTATCGAGCTATGAGCTGGGGCACCAGAGCCAGGCCGCAGCTGAAATTTTATCCCTCGTATCACGAGCCGACAACCGGGTGGCGTCCCTCGACATCTCATTGACGGACCACCTGCAGCGACAGATTTCACAAGCCACGAGATCACTAGCTCCCGAGGGAATCGAGATATCCGAGGGTGCCCTTGAACTCGAGGATGTCTTCGTACTCGCAGACGTGATAGCTTTCTCGGTTCCAATGCTCACAGCTGCGTCAATGACAAGACAGCTTATTGAAAGAGCAAGATTGGTAAACCGATCTAACAAAATATGCGTCTTTGGTCTATACGCTTCGGTCTTGGCGCAAGAACCCGAAATAGGTATAGACGCTTTTTTCGCAGGCGAGTTCCATCGACCAGTCGCCGAGTGGCTTAGCTCCGGAACGCCAGGTCCCCAAGCCGTCAGCCAGACCACTGCGATAGCTAAAAACAGACAAGCGCTCGTTCCAGACAGATCGACGCTCCTGCCGCCAACCTATTACCCCCCAATTGAGGTCAGGGGGGCTTCAAAAACCGTCGGCTACACCGAAGCCACCAGGGGTTGCAGGCACAGCTGTCTCCACTGCCCGGTCCCTGCTGTCTACCACGGGAGAATAAGGGTTAACGAGGGGTCAGACGTGCTAACCGACATAACCCACCTGGTCGAATCGGGGGCGCAGCACATCACATTTGGCGACCCGGACTTTCTGAATGCGCCGGCTCACTCGAAAAAGATCGTCGACTCACTCCATAGTCGCTTTGGGACTGGTAGTGACTACGAGCAACTTACTGGCGCCTCTGTCACTTTTGACGCAACTATCAAAATCGAGCACATCTTGAACCATCAAGATCTGATTAAGGAGTTCGCCGATAAGGGTTGCGTGATGATAACCAGCGCGGTTGAATCATTAAACGACAATGTCCTTTTGAAGCTGGTCAAAGGACATACGAAGGACGAGGTGATCATGGCTACCGAGTTCCTCCATGGCCTCGGGATCACCATGCACCCCTCCTTTCTCCCCTTCAATCCTTGGACCGAGAGTCAAGATCTCGCCGAGATTTTGGACTTCTGTCTGGAGTTCGGCCTAGAAGATGTAGTCGAGCCGGTGCAGTTTGGCATCCGGTTGCTCATTCCTCCTGGGTCTTTGCTCCTAGAACTGCAAGACCCCAATCTCATAATCAAGGCTTATGATGGCGGACAGATGGGATATCTCTGGAACCACGTCGACCCATCAATTGACGACCTAGCAAAGATAGTTGCCACCTCAGCCGAGTTGGCGACGATGAATAAGTTAGCTAATGTCGAGGCTCTCCGTGAAATTCGTCAGCTCGCTTATCAATTCATAGGGAAAGAACCAGCGGAGATCGAGCCCAAGTCTCGCCTAGCGCTTCAGACGAAGCTGACCGAACCGTGGTTCTGTTGTGCGGAGCCACGCTCCGATCAGCTCGTCTCGATAAGAAGGCCCTTTGGAAGCAAAAACCAAGCTTTCCAGGCTTCGATCGAATCTCTTAGTGACTGTCCCACTCGCTAGCCATAATGTTCCAAATGACGCAGAGCGAAGAGCTAAAGGACTTGAACGGCGCGCAGATAGCGGCGGTGAAGGACGAATCTCGAAGGCTCTGCATCATTGCCGGGGCTGGCTCTGGTAAGACCAAAGTGTTATCTGAGCGGATCGCTTACAGGATCAGATCAGACCTAGTCCCAGCTCCCAGGGTGCTCGCCATCACATTCACTAGAAGTGCCGCCAGAGAGCTGAAGAGGAGAATCGCCGGAAACTCCGGTGGCGAAACCGTTGAATGCTTCACTTTTCACGCGTTCGCCTTGAGTCTCTTGAAGCGGGACTCAACAGATAACGCAAAGTCACTGCCAAAACTAATGGAGTCCAAGGCGGCGCACCTCAAGAGGGCTATATCCAAGCTTGAAGGATCCAGCAGGACAGCCCTAGTCGACAATGAGTCCCTCTATGAGGTCCTTCGCCAAATCGAGTGGGCGATGGCAAAAGACTTCTCGCCTGAGGAGTATCTAAAGTCCCCCGAAGCATCGGACCACGCCGCAAAGGCATTTTCCTCACTCAATCAAAAAGCTAGGCAAAACCTCGACCACACCCAGCTAGCAGCGATCTTTGACGCTTATCTTTTACATAAGCGGCGCGCAAGGATTATGGATCTCGACGACCTGATACCAATGGCAACAGAACTGCTGGCAACCGATTCCAAGGCCAAAGAAGTATTTCAGTGGCTCTACCGAGAAATCTACGTAGACGAGTTTCAAGATATAAACCCCGCCCAAATGAAGCTGTTAAAGCACCTCGTGGGCCCAAAAAGCGCGATATGCGTCGTCGGCGACCCTCGTCAGGCGATCTACGGGTGGAATGGATCAGATCCGAGCTTAATTTTTGACTTCGAAAAGCAGTTCCCAGGCGGAAAAAGCCTTGGCCTCACTAAGAACTACAGGTCGACACCCGAAATCCTTCACCTCGCCAACAGGATTAACTTGGGAAGGGCTTCCAAGCTAGATCCGATAGAGTCGACCAGGACCCAGGGTGAGTCGCCAAAAGTTCTGCAATTTGAAAACGACGATGACGAAGTTGAAGGAGTAGTCCAAGAGATCATCGGCCTCATCCATCAAGGCATCAGGCCCGGGTCGATTGCAGTGCTAGCAAGGACAAATTCTCAGCTTATAGATTTCGAAAGAAAAATCAGAGCCCTAGAGATACCATGTGTCGTCTTGGGCGGATCCAAGTCGAATACCGGTGCCGAGGTGAAATACGTACTCGATGCCTTGGAAGAGCAAGACCCAGAGATGTCGATCTCCCGAGTTTGCGACGAAATCGAAGCGATCACCTCGTCTGGTTTCGAGTCAGACTCGTCGCCCCTGATGCCTCCGGACCATTTTGATCTTCGCTATTACAAGCGCAAACTCGGCGCCCTCCTCGACCAGTCGATTGAGATAAAGCGCCAAAACCAAGCAGCTACCCTGAAGGACTTGCGAGAAGAAGCTCTAGACCCGGAGTCGCAAGGACTTAGCAACGCCGGGGTGACCCTGTGCAGCTTTCATAAGGCAAAGGGCCTCGAATGGAACTGTGTATTCGTGGTCGGCGTCGAAGAGGGGACCATTCCTCACTATTTGGCCGAAACCGACCAAGAGTTGCAAGAGGAGGCACGGCTCCTTTACGTAGCTTTTACAAGAGCGAGGGATCGGCTTACGGTTACCATGGCGAACACTAGGAAGCGGGGAAGCTTCTTGGTGAATAGGGATCCATCGAGGTATCTAGCTACCAGCGACTTTGTCACCAACGCCAAAGCAGTGGGTGGAAGTCAGATCGGCGGGAGAAACCCTAAGGACGAGGCCATCTCGAAATCAAGGAGCCTGCTAAACGGGACAGCTAGATCAGATAGTCAAATCTACTCCTCATTAGCCAAATGGAGAAAAGAGCGGGCGAGAATAAACGGAATTTCTGAAAAAGCTATCTTCTCTGATGGTTGCTTACACAAGATAGCTGTGGTACGGCCAAAGACAAGCCCCGATCTGATAGTTCTTTGTCGAGGTTACGAGGTGCAGGCCGAGCTGTTCAGCGACGTTCTCCTCGAACTCCTCACAAAGTCGGAAAACCTTAGCTAGCTGGTTATCCTAGCTAGCGCCAAATTCTCAAATATCACTCGCACCTGCCAGGTTGTCAGGTTGTGAAATCCGTTGCAGATAATGTTGAGGGGTTCCCGGGGTGCATTTGGCCTTAGATAACATTTTCAACGCATAAAACCAACGCCGCATTAAGGGCCCCCGAACGTTGCCCAACCGCCTTCTAGCACCCAAGGAATAGCCAAACTATGAAGAAGACTATTCCTGAAATGACGGCCGAAATAGACCTGTCAACGCCAGCTAGGATGAGCCGAAACAATTAATCAGGCATTAGGTACCCGCAACAAATATGCCGTAAGCCAATTTGATGACAGTCAAATGTCTTTCGAGAATGATCTTTAGCCTAAAGATAGGACAGACCTCCGTGGTCAGAGACCCACAAGCTCCAAGCCCCGCTGCCGGTACTAAAGAATCAACCACACTCCCCCTTGCAACTCTTCTTGTTATCGCTTCATCCGCTGCGCTACTACTCCTTCAGACTTTTTATAATGGCCATCTCGGCTCGGTGGTTGAATATGACGACGGGGTCTACTTTGGCGCTTCAGTGAACCTAGTCCATGGAATACTCCCATATCGAGACTTTGCCCTAGTACAGCCACCGTTGATAACGGTCTTCCTTGCACCCTTTGCTATTCTCGCATCTTTCACCGGCACGAGAATAGCAATGGAATCAGCGAGACTTTTCACCGACCTGATCAGCCTTCTGAATGTCGTCTTAGTGGCTCTGATATTGAGGAAAAGATCCAACTTCCGACAAACCCTAGGCACTGCGATAATGGCCCTGTCTACTTCGACTCTGCAGGCCTCCCAAACAATCCTCATCGAACCATATTTGGTTGCACTCTGCCTAGTAGCAGTCCTAGTGCTATTCGAAGGCGAAAAACTAACTTTGTCGAAGGCAAGAATCATTTCGGCGGGAGTGATCATTGGACTAGCCGGAGCGACAAAAACATGGGCGATCTTTCCAATGCTCGTCATGGTCTACTTGGTAAGTCGAAAAATACCCACCGGGTGGTGGAGGTTATTGGTCGGAACTGCGATTGGCTTTTGTCTAGCCGTCCTACCATTTGTCATCTACGCTCCGGTGTCGTTTTTTAAACAAGTAATTGCATCTCAGGCACTTAGGCCACAAGACGGAGTCGACCGGCTATTTCGAATGATCCAGCTAACGGGATTGCCCGGTATATCTCAGCTTGCCAAAATCAGCCCAGATCTAGGGTGGGCGATGGTTGTGCTAGTGTACTTTATTGCTGCGGCAATCCTCTATCTGTCGCTGAAGGATCGAGGCTGGGCCAGTAGCTCCGACCTGGGACAATTCGCACTCATAGCAGCGCTGACAGTCGGTCTGGTGCTTACCCTCTCGCCATCCTACTTTTACCACTACGGTGCATTCTTGACCCCGTTTTTGGCAATGCTCTATGCAACCCTCAATTACGACTTTTACTCGAAGTGGGTTCACAAGAGAGAACTTTCGAGGCGATCCGCAGTGCAGATAATAATGGCAGCGGCATTCGTGGTCCTTATCTTTGCCGACGCGGACGTAGCGATATCTCCCCCGAAAATCCGATCCGAAATCCAGATCACGCCTTCGATATCGGCGGCGCTCGCTACTCCTGGATGTCTATGGAGTACTCAACCTTCACTAGTGCTGTTAGCCAACGACTTCAGTGCCGACAGAATCAACTGTCCGCACATGGTCGATTACGAAGGAACAACGATGGAGTATCTCCACGTTCAACTTGCCACCGCCCAGAAACTAGACAGTCCTCAGTTGCAAAAGCTATTTTTAAGCTGGATTAAACAATCCGATGTTGTCATCGCACCGACCTTCCAGCTGGACTCCAAGTCAAATCAGTATTTAACTCAGCACTTCCACCGCATATATGTAAGCGGCAAATATTCAGGTTTCTGGGTATTTAAACGCACATTGAAACCCTCTGGCTGACCTTGGGTTGAAAAAGCTGATACAAATCATCCTGCGCAATCTCTTGGCACCGAAACTAAAAACTCCTTTTGACAGCTGCTCCCGAGATTCGCGAGTACTCCGCCCTCCATACCGGCATCAATTGCTTAAGGCGAGCCAGTTGTGAAAGACATAGCCACACTCCGAGGATTGCAAGGTTCCATCCGGAACCTGTACTCTTGGTACTTTGTCGGATGAGAGCTCGTCGGTTAACGAATTATTCGAAATTTGGCGCGCAGACCTTGCCCTTACACCTATGACAGCTCCCTTGAAAGCTAGAGCTTCAAGCTATATGCGCTGCACTTGCCTGTGATAATGAAATACTGGTTTAGGCAATCTACCCGTCAAGGATTTAGTGGACACAAATAGCGAGAACCTTATAATCGCAAATACTTGGTGAGTTACATTTTCAACATAAAGTAAAAATAGGGTCGGTTGGAATACGGCTAGCAGGGACAAGAAAACGACTCCGACTAACCGCTCTAGATCTGTGCACTCCGAAGGTTGACCTACGGATGATATAAAACACCAAGCGAAGGTGCATTGATGCCCCACAAACCGTTGCCTCACGTCCTGGGTATAAGTTCTGGTCGTCGAAAGACCCAAATATCTCCAGTTCCGCCGTGCAGATCCATCCACAAGAAATTCACTCTTTCCTAAAAGTGTCGACTGATAATTCCTTACCTCCTCTAACGATGAACGCACAGAAATAGCTATTAAATACCATCAAGCGCGCTAGCAATCATTACGACAAAAGAGCAAGCGGTTTACAACCAGATTCATATAGATTGAGTGCCCATCCAGCGAGCGGAGCAATAGTGAAGAGTTTTTTCAATCGAAAGTTACTTCGAGACGATTCTGGCTACTCGCTGATCGAGCTTATGGTTGTACTTTTGATAATAGGCGCACTACTAGCCATAGCCATACCGACCTTCATGAACGCAAAGCAGGGGGCTGAAGACAGGACAATCCAATCTAACATCCAAAGCGCCCTGACCACCGAAATCATCTATTATCACAACCAGGACCAGTTCTGTCTCACGACTTCATGCACTTCGTTTACCAAATTCGGCATCTCCTTAGCACAAGCTTCAGGTGGGACCGTTCCGGCAAATTCGGACCCGGCGACCGTGTATGTCTATGGTTTGAACACTACTTCATCCGGACAAAGTTACCTTTGTCTCTTGGGGCAATCTGGAACCGGAAAGCAGTTTGGAATTTTTGAGCTCGTTTCGACCAATTCAGCAGCGAAATCCACAACTTACTACGCTGTTTCCACCTCGGCACTGTCCTGCCCCACCCTGTCCTTTAGCACCCCTGCTGTAGCAACCAGCCCGTGGTACGGGTCGGTTAGCACCTGGAGCTGAATGCGCAGGCTGCTTGGTCGGTAGAATCAGACACCCAGGATCGAGCCGAAGGGTTCCAGCTAGACGGCAGCTTCGATTTCGTAATCTTGAACATCTCTCTGCAGTTAACCCTCCGACTTCGGCCTTCAATCAGCAACTCGTCCGCTCAAATCGATACCAGAAAAGGCAGTCCAAGCCCAGCGCGACCTCCGCTTTAGGAAGCCCGCCGTTGCAACCCTCGACATCCTCTATCGCCTAGCCACCGACGACTCGACAACCACCAACGATAGAGCCACCTTGGGGCAGAGCTTGACGGCGTTCTTCGCTCGTCCTAACAGCTCCGCTGGTATGTCTTCATTTCGATCAATGATCGGGTAACCCCACTCGTCTTTTAGGATCAACTCCGGCAAGATCTCGCAACAGTACCCGTAGCCGTCGCAAGCAATCGGATCCAACCTAACCCTTATCGCCATGCTGATCCATCCCCTTTGTCATATACATCCACAAGGGCAGACAACATCCTCAATTGTCTCCTCCACCTCCCCCAGGCGCGTTCACGTAGACCGGCACCTGCTGGACTACCGGCACCTTCTCAACGATCGTGACAGTCTTCTGCGGCAAAGCTGGTGGAATTACGGGAAACTTCTGAACCGAGGTCGTTACCAGGCCGGCTCCAAAAAGCTTTTGGGCTTTTGATATAGCAACATCCAGCTGCACATAGAGGGTCTTCCCCGCTGCAGATTGCACCTTAGCTCCCACAAAGTTCGGAGTGAAATAGGCTGCGGGCCCTTTGAACATCCCAGGATTGTTCGGAGTTCCAACCATTACTTCGGTCGACGAAACCTTCGTCAAACTTCCTTGAGATGTCCCCATAAAGGCAACTTCAAAGACAACTCCAGGGTGTTTGACGAAGCTGCCGGCTATTACATAACCACCTTTCGTCGAAATAGCCTTGCTCACTCCGTAGACCGTTCCTCCTACAGACACCTTAGGGTTGGTCAGATCTTTGCTATAAGCGAGCGGAACCGCCCCTGCGAGTTTGGGCTTGCTCACAAAGCGTGCCGCCCAACTCGCCTTAGTAGGACCAGAAAGTGCCCAACCGACTATGACGGCCGGGAAAAGTGCCGTCACGGCGGCAACCATTAGCCTGTTTCGATTAGCACCGTCCCATCTAGATAGTACCCGCACCCAAACAGCCGAAATCACCGCTATTAGTGACCCAAGATATATGACCTGAAATCCCAAGAATCTCGAATCAGACCCGGTTCCAAGACCATGGACCATCGCCATCGCCCAGATCGCATAGCTTGCGAAGTGGATATACTTCCAAGACTTGTAACCCAACTTGTGCCTCAGCAGGCTCGTTACGACGACCGCGATAAACATGTCTGAAGCAAAAACTCCGAGGCCCAGCCACAAGGCCCGATAGGGTCGCCCGAAGGGATCTAGCGCAGTCAGAATACCGAGGTGGGTAAAGGGATCATAGACCGCTGTGGCAATATGGAGAACGAGGGCAGAAAGGCCGATTAGTGCTAGGTTCCCGTGCAGCGCCGCAAATCGCACTCTTGAATCATTCCCTACGGCCCACCTCTGAGCCGAAAGGATTCCCAATATCACGGAACCGGTCAGAGCTAATAGGGCGACAAACCCCGCTCCTCTGGTGAGATACCAACTCAACTGGGAAGATACCGCAAGGATCATGCCAGAACTCCTTCTAATGCCGTAGGGTTCCAGGTGGGGCTCGCTGCCGATCCTGGGTCAATCTCAGCTGGAACTGGCCAGCCGGAGTAGCAGTTCATTCCATGGTCTTCGGACACGACCAAGCACGGCAGGCCAATCGATGCGGCGTAGGCATTAGCTCCAAGACCGCAGGCAACGGTAGCGGTGGAAAAAGCATTGGCTATCCACGCGTGCTCCGCTGCAAATGTGACGCTCAATGGTCCACCTTTTGTCACGCGCATAGTCTTCGGGTCGATAATGTGAGGTTGGCCCAACTCATCACCTTTGACCCCAACTGGCCTAAAAACGCCCGATGTCGCCATTCCACCCTGGAGGAGAAAAATCTTCTGACTTATCTGTCGCGAGCTAGCGCCAGTCAACACTTCTACACAGAACTCAATCGGCTCAGAATCGCTGGCCTGTCTTACGGCAATGTCGCCGCCGAGACCGACCAGGACCGGAGAGCTAAAAGTCTCCGAAATCATCGCAGCTATTCGATCTGCATAAAACGATTTCGAAACCGAATGAAGATCTAACCTCGCGCCCTTCGGGATCGTTATCGTCGAGTTTTCCCTATCAACTAGGATCCTTTCGTAGCCCGGTACCGTCGTCGCAATCACCTTTGGCACTGGCACATCTGCATCATCTTCGAATTGGCCTTGGCGGCCGGAAGGATTTTTGCGATCTCTTAGTCCAAGCTTAAGCACCTCTGCGCCAATGCTGAAGTCACACATGCCTCCGGTAATCGATCCAGCCAATTTGGCGATCTCCACGATCTCGATTAGATCATGGGTCGCTAAATGTGCTTCTCCATCAGAATTGTCCGAAAGCCTCCGCACTTCAGAGTTGGGATCGAAACCGGAAGCCAATGATTCAAGCAGGTCTAGCTGCTCCATCGCAATACCCAACGGCAGGGTCGGATCAAGTCCGTCAGGAATAGCGACTACACACTGAGTGCCAAGCGCCAAGAAATCAAATCGCCGAATCGAGCCGCTCATGAGATCCTGGTAGCTCCTGCCGGTGGAGATGCCATCGGCGCCGGCTGTAAAATCGGAGCTTGATTCACAATGACGGTCTGTGAAGTAGCTGTCTGCTGCGCCTGCGCCTTTGCCAGGGCTTGGTCAGCGGAGGAGTCAATCGGCAGGGAATTCAGCTGCGTAGGCATTGTGGTAGTGACGGTCGGGGCAATATGAGCTGCAGTCGTAGCACCTGGAAAGGCCTTCCATGCACCAACGCTTGCGATACCCAGGACCGACAGTGCAGCCACCGCCATCTTCTTGGTCGTGCCGCCGATCTCTTTAGTTAGCTCTTCGCCGGTAGAGGGCGCGGTCCGATCAGTAAACATGAAATAACTCCTCGAGGAAATTCCACCTATCGTTAACTATCGGCACTTCATCCACTTAATGAATGAACCACGAATGAGATATTCCTCACTTAGAGCGCAAAAATGACCTTTTCATCAAAAGATGCACAAAAAATGCCTCTTGCCGATTGCGACTACTCTTCGGCTTTGGAAAGCTTCTCGAGCGCTAATTGCGCTAGCTTTTCAAAATCTACTGAAATGAACAGACCCGTCGCCTCGGCGGTCACCTTTCCCTCAAAGAAACTGCGTCCGCTGGTCAGAATCTTCCTGCCGACGACGGAAACTAGCTCGGCCTCGTAAGTAATCTCTTCAAAAAGCGGCGTGGGCCTGCGGTAGTTGATACTCAGGTTCGCCGTCATGCCGGGATTACCCGAAAGAGACTGGGCCGAACCCAGAACTTCGTCAAAGACTGCTGCGATATATCCGCCATGAACGCAGCCTGGCGGACCCTCGTACGCACCCGAAAAGGTAGCGGTCGCAGTGATCTTAACCTTTCCAACCTCATTCGAGTAGTGATTGATGACCAGCGGTGGTGCCAGCGGGTTAGCGCTCCCTTGGATTGGACTTCGGTCGAAAAAGCTAGTTGTATCGCCAGAGTTAGCCGACTCGGCAAAGCCGGAAAACTGACTGAGCGTCTCTAGGGACTCAAAATTAGAATAAGCACTTTCAACGAGAGAACATACTTCGGCGGCCAACTCCGGCGGAATCTGCTTCGACGACATCAGGGAGATCAATCGCCTGGTAGCCGTGGCGAGCTTATGAATCTCTAGCGGCTCCGCGCCTTTTCGCTTTTCTCGTAGCTCCGCCATCGCTTGAACCCAACTGCCGCCCAGATCGGGCCGAGGATCAGACAAGTAAATCTCCTAAATTTCACAACGTCAACTAGGTCCTCTAAACCTACCGCTTTTAGGCTAGCCGCTTAGTTCATGGCCGCTTAGATCCTGGTCCACTAGGTTCTATCTGACATAGAACCTAACCAAGACAAATAGTGCACATCGCTAGTTGTCGGCGAAATCGATTATCACGGGAGCGTGATCTGAGGGCTTGAAGCCGCTCACTTTGCGTGCTTCTCGGTCGACAATCCCCCAGCTCGCCCTTCTGGCGAGGTCCGTATCGGCCAAAACGAGGTCGATCCTCAACCCTTGGCCCTTATGAAAGGCACCCTGCCTAAAGTCCCACCAGGTGTATATTCTCTGCGTCGGGTATAGCTTGCGAAATATATCAACCACCCCGACCTGCTCTATTTTTCTGAGCGCCTCCCTTTCGGGCTCTGAGACGTGGGTCGCACCAACAAAGCTCGCTGGATCCCAGACGTCTAGATCAGTAGGCGCTACATTGAAGTCTCCAGCGACCAGTACCGACCTTCCCCTCTCTCGCTGCAGAACTACTTCCTTTCGAAGTTCCTCTAGCCATTTAAGCTTGAACTGGTAATGTTGATCCTCAAGCGACCTGCCGTTTGGAACATATACCGACGCTATCCACAGATCACCGAATACCCCGGCGGCGATTCTGGCCTCTTGGTCCTGCCAGTTAGAGCTGAAGCCGATTTGGATCGAATCGGCCCGAATCTTGGACAATATCGCTACGCCATTCCACTGTGTAGTTCCAAAGTGGCAGCCAAAATATCCCAAATCTTCCAACTCGCGATAGGGAAACTCTTCGTCTTTCACCTTCGTCTCCTGGAGGCAGATTACGTCGGGTTTTGCGTAAGCGATCCACTCTTTAAGCTTGTCAAACCTCGCCCTTATAGAATTGACATTCCAAGTGGCCATCCTAAGTGCAGACACTCTGTACCTCCACTTTTGAGCTTATTTCGCAACTCCAGATCGAGACGGCTCGCACGAGCCCTCGACTAAGCGATGACAAAAAAGAGTTCGACCTCACAAGCGACCTTCCCCTGCACCGATGCCGTACCCTTACCCTTCCCCGCCCTTGCCGATAGTGAGACCAACTCCACTTCGAGCTCCAAGGTATCTCCCGGAACGACCTGTCGACGAAAGCGTGCCCGGTCAATTCCGCCAAAAAGAGGGAGCCTTCCTTCGTAGTCTGGAGAAGCAAGTACCGCTGCGGCCCCCAATTGCGCTACCGACTCAACCATCACCACACCAGGCAAAGTCGGTCGCCCCGGAAAATGGCCACTGAAATTGGGCCAGTCGATCGGGGGAGTCCAGATCGCCTTGGCGGACACCTTCGGAACTAGCTCGGTGATCTCGTCGAGAAAAAGGAATGGGTCACGATGGGGAATCAGCTCTTTTGGGTCCATTCCAAACACGATAGTGACAATGTCTACAACATCGGGGACTGCAACATCGGGGAGATCGACCAACACCTAGCATTACACGAGTGACAAAAGCTGTTATTTTCGACTTCGGTGGCGTTATCATCCCATCCCCGATTGGATCCTTCAGCAAGCTAGAGGCCGAGTTCGGATTGGAAGCCGGGACGATTGTCTCTTTGAACATGGTTAATCATCACGACAATGCGTGGGCTAAATTCGAACGCGGTGAGTTATCCCTCGAGGAGTTCATAACCCTTTTCAACGAAGAGGCCAGGTCCCAGGGCGTTGAGATCGACGCCCGAAAACTCTTTTCTGACAGCCAGCGACCCAACCCACATCCCGAAATGATCTCGGCCTTGTCGTGGCTTAAGGGTCGATATCGAACTGGCCTTCTTACAAATAACTTCGCTATACCGTCGAACCAAGCCCCACTCGTCCCGCTAAGGCGGTACTTCGACGTCGTGGTCGAGTCATCGCAAGTCGGGATGAGAAAGCCTGAAACGGCGATCTACCAGCACATTTTGGACCTTCTTGAAGTAGATGCCAAAGAGGCGGTCTTTCTTGATGACCTGGGAATCAACCTCAAGCCAGCCCAAAATTTAGGCATAGTGACAATAAAAGTAGCCAATCCAACAGCCGCCCTTGGGGTCCTTTGGGAAACGCTTGGCGAGGGCCCCAATCGATAGCAAAAACGACAGGATCGACCAAGAAGGGCTACCAGCAAAATGAATAATGAGCCCAAGGCCGCACAGGATTGTCCAGCGCAGCCTTGGGCCAAGTGCTAGATCGCCTGGTCGACCGCCCTTTGCATAAGATCCTCAAGTTCGAGAGCGTGCATCGCCGCAGAACCAGTTGCCGGCGACCCAGATGGAACCCTGCTCACGTGGCGCAATGCCACTTTCTCCCTTAGAATCCGATGCAGCTGATGATGCACGAAGTTCCACGGACCCATGTTTTCCGGCTCCTCTTGGAGCCAGACGACCTCTTTGATACCGGAATAAGAGTTCAACACGGCCTCTAGTTGATCATCTGGCCACGGGTAGAGTTGCTCTATCCTAACCACCGCAGAAACGGCGTTCGATCCACCCTTAGCTAATAGCTGATCACGCCTCGCCATAGCGTCGTATGCCACCTTGCCCGAGCACAAGATAATTCTGTTGACATCTCCCTTGGCGACCGTAGCATCCTTCATAGTTGCCGGATCATCGAGCACTTCAAAGAAGTGTCCGTTAATCAAATCTTCGATCGGTGAGCGAGACTGCTTGGCGCGAAGGAGGCTCTTAGGAGTAAAGACAATCAGCGGTCTCTTCAAAACCCTGGCTACCTGGGCCCTCAGCATGTGATAATACTGAGCGGCGGTGGTTACGTTAGCGATAGCCAGGTTATCCGACGCCGCCAAGGTCAAGAACCTCTCGATTCTCGCCGAAGAGTGCTCCGGCCCCTGTCCTTCGTAGCCGTGGGGAAGCAGAAGTACGACACCCGATCGCTGCCCCCACTTATCGCTGGCGGCGGCCAAGAACTGGTCGATGATTATCTGGGCGCCGTTGGCAAAGTCACCGAACTGGGCCTCCCATATAACAAGGGCCTCGTTTTGGACCAGCGAATAACCATATTCGAATCCCAGGGCCGCATATTCGGACAGCAGCGAATCGTAGATCATGAAACGTCCGGGCTTCTCGCCCCTCAGGAATTCTCCGTCATATCCAGCAAGTCCGGCCAAAGGCACAAAGCTTTCCCCGGTCTCATAGTCGATCATCGCAGCATGGCGATGAGAGAAGGTTCCCCTCCTCGAATCCTGACCAGAGAAACGTATGTCCCTACCGTCTAAGAGAATTTCACCGAAACATAGCGCTTCTCCAAGGGCCCAGTCAACCTCCCCGGCCTTGAAGAGCTGCGCCCTCGCCTTGAGCTGCCTCTCCAGCTTGGGATGTACCACGAAATCATCTGGGCTCGAGTGCAAGACACCCGACAAGAATTCGATCGATGCCCTGTCGGCCTTTGTCTCGACCACCTCGAGAGCGACGTTTGGTTGAGGAGCGGGTGGAAGTATCGTCGGATTCGGGGCTGCTGCCGACCTTGTCTCGTCCAGAGCATTCTGCAGGATGTCTAAAAATCCCTCTAGCGCTTTCTCCGCCTCCGCTGGGGTCATGTCGTGCCTTCTCACGAGGGTTTCGGTATAGATCTTCCTGACCGACGGTTTCTTGTCGATAATCTCGTACATCTTGGGTTGGGTGTAACTCGGCTCATCGCCTTCGTTGTGACCGAATCGTCGGTAACAGACCATGTCGATCACCGCGTCCTTATGGAACCTCTGCCGATAAGCAAAGGCGACTTTAGCCACTCGCACTACGGCTTCTGGGTCGTCACCATTGACGTGGAAAATCGGAGCCTGGACCATTTTGGCGACGTCTGTTGCATAGACGGAACTGCGAGATTCACTCGGATCAGTGGTAAAGCCGACCTGGTTATTTATCACCAGGTGAATTGTCCCGCCAGTGCGGTATCCTCGCAGCTGACTCATGTTCAAGGTCTCTGTCACAACGCCCTGGCCAGCGAAGGCAGCGTCGCCGTGGACCAAGATAGCGAGGACTGGAAACTCTCCAGGATTCCTGTAGAGGTCCTGCTTCGCTCGGGTAATTCCTTCGACTACCGGATCGACGGCCTCCAAGTGAGACGGATTCGCTGAAAGTACTACTCCGATCTCTTCGCCAGACCTGGCGACAAAGTTACCAACGTAACCCTTGTGGTACTTCACGTCCCCGGAACCCTGGACGCTGTTGGGGTCGAGATTTCCCTCGAACTCCTTGAAGATCTCACGATAGCTCTTACCAACGATATTCGCCAGTACGTTTAGCCTGCCCCTGTGGGCCATACCTATCACTGAGTCGGAAATACCACTAGCAGCGGCTTGACAGAGAACTTCGTCGATAAAAGCTATCGCCGATTCAGCACCTTCTAGACCAAAACGCTTCTGTCCGATATAGCGGGTATGAAGAAACCTCTCGAAGGCCTCGGCCCTGTTCAGCCGGTCCAAGAGGTAATTCATCTCGTCTAAGTCCAGGTCTGCCTTTACGCCTTCAAACTGTGACTGGATCCACCTTTTCTCCTCCGGTTCCTGAATGTGCATGTATTCGACGCCTATGGACCTGCAGTAGGCATCCCGCAGCACACCGAGGATATCGCCGAGCTTCATTCTTTCCTTGCCCGCCAGCCCGTCGACGTAAAATTCGCGCTCTAGGTCCCAAACACTCAGGTGGTAAGTGGCGGGGTCGAGCTCCGAAGGCATCGAAATCTTGTGGATCCCAAGTGGATCGAGTACCGCCATCAAGTGTCCGCGAACCCGGTAGTTATTGATCAAGGTGTGTACGTTCACTTGCTTGGCGACCGACTGCGATTCTCCATCTGCGGACACCGAGGGGTTCTCGTCCTGGAGCCACCTGGCCGGAACATAGGGAATTCCTAATGACTCGAAGATCTCGTCATAAAAACGATCTTCACCGATAAGCAAGGAGTGGATCTTCTTCAAAAAGACACCCGACTCCGCTCCCTGGATTATTCGGTGGTCATAGGTCGAGGTAAGTGTGACAGACTTCGATATGCCAAGCCTCGCCAACAACTTCGGATCGGCCGCTGAATACTCAACGGGAAACCCGAGTGACCCCACTCCGACAATCGTCCCTTGTCCGGCCATAAGCCTTGGAATGGAGTGCTCAGTGCCCAAAGTTCCCGGATTGGTCACGGTGATAGTCGCTCCGACGATATCGTCGATAGTCATCTTGCCGCTTCTAACCCGGTCCACAACTGCGTCATATGCCTCGACAAACTGCCTAAAGTCTTTACCCTGGCAGTCCTTGACCACCGCCACAAAGAGCGATCTCGAACCGTCGCTCTTTTCGACATCGACAGCGACGCCTAAATTAACTTGAGGGTTGATCACGACCCCAGGCGTACCATTCTTGTCTATATCGGGATCGAAGGAGCGGTTCATCTGCGGAACTGCCGCTATCGCCTTGATTACCGCGTAGGAGATGAAGTGGGTAAAACTGACTTTGCCAGCTCCTACCCGGATCTGCTGGTTGTTGACTATTAAACGATTGACCTCAAGCAACTTCGCCGGAACAGAGCGAACTGAGGTCGCAGTCGGTACCGAAAGGGATGCGACCATGTTCTGGACTACTCGGAGAGCCGCTCCTCGGATCGCCTTGACCTCAGGCTTGCCTAGGGTGTTTGCCTCTTGTGCTTTTGTCGAAGTCTGCTCGGTGATACTTGGAGCAACGGGCTGCGGCTGACTTGCGGGCGCAACCGCCGGCGGAGCTACCGGAGCGTTTTGGCTCGGGGCGGCGGGAGCAGCTACGGTTGGTGCGGCCGGGGGCTCTTGGGGCATTGGAGCTCCGCTGGTGGCGACTTGTCTATTGCTTCCCGAGGCCATCGGCCTCCAAGAGCCCACCTCTTGGCGGACCACCTTCTGCGGTACCACAGGAGCTTGCGGGTCTACGCTCGCCGCTGCGCCTTTTGTCTCCTCTACTGAGCGCTCTTGAAAGAACTCACGCCACTCCCCGGAAACTGACTGTGGATTCTCAAGGTACTGACTATACATCTCTTCGACGAGCCAGTCGTTGGGTCCAAAAGGCTCACTTTTTATATCAAGGTTCTCTGCCACACCTATGATGCTACAAGCGATTTCGATTCGGGGGAAAATCCGGCCCTTAGAGTATCAAAATCCATCCCCAAAGGCCACCCTCCCATCATAAAACCAGCTCAAAGAGAACTTTTCCGCTTGACTTTACAAACCGCCAATTCACAAGGTTTAAAAAATTCTCACCACTAAGTCGATTTATGGCTAAACAGATAGCCATTATCTTCAAAAGCGAACCATCAGGTCAGGATCCGAATAACCATCCCAGTACCAGTTTCTGCATCAAGCACGACGTGCAGCCACAAGTTCTGACCTTCATTGTGTGATATTCTTCCGTCCTTTTCCAGTAGTGCGAGTCGGCCGAAAATAACTCTTGAGATAACGTCACCGCTACTTTGGGATACTTAGGACCCTTGCGATATTTGGGTCTTTGGAATAGTTGGAGAGTGCTCGATTGGAACAAAAGGCTCCTGTTTACCCTGAGCAAACGCTAAATCCAGCTCCGCAGAACCAGCCCGGTCGACACCAGATACCTCACCGAAGTTCGCAGCACTAAAAAATCGTTTCACAAAATAGCGAGGGCGAAGGTCCGGACATGGTAGCTCAAGACATTTCAAGCGTTCACCAACAGATTGACCCCTGATCACGATCGAGGAACCAAGCAAAAATTGCGGTTAGCAAAGATCCTCCATAGGAGAAGTATTCAACTAAAGTTGCATCCTTCATCGGTCGATGAATCCCAGATGCAAAGTTTAGAATTCGTCGAAAAACCGAGTCCGTCTAGGGCGGTAAGTAGAAAGCTTCAGCCAGGTCTGGGACTGGATTGCGATGCCTGCTCGATGCCGATCAAATACTCGGCAAAATTCCCCATCAATCAGGTCATCGCCAACGTATACGAAAACAACGTCTGGCAAAAAGTAGTGCACTACCACGAAGAGTGCTATCGACAACTCGACTACCCCTACGGTGAGCCAATTCCGTCGCAACCATTTGCCGGTAAGAGTCGGTACTTTTCTGAACCTGCCTAGCTAACTTCGCTGCTGGCTGTTAGCATGTGAAACCAGTTCAAAAAGCATATTTCCTTTGGTGGTCACCGCTTGCCCAAAAGAAGTCCTCACGGAGATCATCTGAAAAAGATCAACTTTCCTGCCATCGAGCCGTCGGCATATGAGCGGGTCGCCAAGGAGTTGGTTGTCCACGAATATCTAGCCGATGGTGCCTCCCCGCTAGATCCGGGATTCGTGCTCGTTCACGGCGCAATGGACAGGTCTACATCCATGGGCAAACTCGCAAAGCTACTTCGTGCTTATCCGGTAGTGACCTACGATCGGAGGGGTTACGCAGGCTCTCTAGTCAAATCTCCGCCCTCTGGAGTCGGCGATCTTTTGGCCGCTAGACATGTATCAGACCTTGCCGATCTAATCTCAAGAAGGCCTACGGTCGTATTTGGACACTCGCTCGGTGGGACGATTGCCCTATTAACTGCGGCGAGGGTCAAACCGGACAATTTATTATCGGTGGTCGTCTTCGAATCCCCGCTGCCCGCCAATCCGTGGTGGCCATCATGGCTAGCAAAGAGGAACGAACTCGCCAAGACCCTTGGGCACGAGCACTACAAGAAACGGGGAGAAGCATTCATGCGAAGGATGGTCGGTGATTCCAATTGGGAGCGGCTCCCACCTTCGACCCGCAGTGCGAGAATAGACGAAGGGTTTACCCTGGTAACCGAGGGTGCCGCCTTTGCGTCTTTTGAATCGAACGTTGACCTAAGTGAAATAGCCGTGCCAGTGGTATCGGCGATCGGCGAGCATGCCTCATACCGCCACCGACTTGGCCAAAAATATATCGCCGATAACGTCAGGTCGGTAACTACCTGCTGCGTCGCTGGTTCTGACCACGGTGCCCATCTAACCCACCCTAAGGCGCTGGCGGAACTTTGTTTGGATCAGATCGACAATTTTACAAATACCCGCAACTAGTCATCGTCAAAGCAAAAGACTTCGATGCCAAAGGTCGCAGAGTGACCTAATGGGTGCGCCTATTTATTGGACCCATGGAAGCAAATCGGCTTAAAAACACTTATACCCTTGGAAAGCAGGTGCAGAGCAGATGAAGATCATCGTAGCTGGGTCGTCAGGCTTGATAGGATCAAGGCTCGTCGAAAAGCTCGACGGCCAAGGACATCAAGTGATCAGACTGCGTCACGGAGAATTGATTGGCTCTTCGAGTCGCGGCGCTACCTGGAATCCAAGTGCCTCCAAAGTGGACCTCTCGCAACTCGGCCAAGTTGACGCTGTAATTAACCTCGCAGGGGAACCGATCGGTACCTCGCGATGGACCGCCCCAAAGAGACAGAAGATCGTCGAATCGAGGGAAAATGGCTCCCGTATTCTAGTTGAAGCAATGAGCAAAATGGAAAAGCCTCCAAAGTGCTTTCTGAACGGTTCGGCGATCGGTTACTACGGCGACACCGGGGATAGTGTCGTCGACGAAGATCGAGAGAGCGGCGACGGTTTTCTGGCCGAGGTTTGTATCCGGAACGAGGCAGCAGCCAATAAAGCCACGGCTTTGGGGGTGAGGGTCGTTCACCTCAGGACGGGCATCGTTCTTGCTAAAAATGGAGGGGTCCTCAAAAAACAGCTTCCGCTATTTGCAATAGGCTTAGGAGGCAAGCTAGCTAGCGGCAAACAGTATTTAAGTTGGGTGCACATCGACGACGAAGTCAGTGGGATCATCTTCGCACTCGATAACGAAATAAGTGGGCCTTTAAACCTCACTTCGCCCAACCCGGTTACAAACGCCGAATTCACCAAGACACTCGCCGCCATCATGGTCCGGCCGAGTTTTTTGACCGTGCCCAAAATCGCCCTCAACACAGTGATGGGCGCCGAGATAACCCAAGAAATGTTGTTAGTGAGCCAGAAGGTTGCTCCGAAAAAACTTGTGCTAAGCGGATTCAGATTCCAATACCCCAATCTTGAGGGCGCACTTCGCAACATTATCTCCGGATAGTTCGACTCAAATTAGACTCAATGCAACAATTCAAATACGCCCAGCGCTGGGGAATCCCCATTGCTGTTGCATTCTCCGTGCTCTTGGCGTATGTTTCTATCTGTGACAGCTTCATATTCTCAAGGAAGTACCGATCGCCCCCTTTTGGCAGAGACCATCGGCGAAAATCTCGATAACACTGCTAAGCGGTTTCCAGATCGCCAGGCAATAGTCTCGGTTGCGCAAAAGGTGGCTCTCACCTACCGAGAGTTCAACGAGGAGGTGAACAAGCTCGCCAGAGCGATGGTGGCCCACGGCTTCAAAAAAGGCGAGCGGGTAGGAGTGTGGAGTCCAAACACCGTCGAGTGGGCGATCATCCAGTATGCAACTGCCCGTATCGGGGTAATCCTGGTAAACATCAATCCCGCGTATCGATCCTCGGAGCTGTCGTACGTCTTAAAGCAGTCGGGCTGCAAGGCTATCTTTTCTATCACTAAACATAAGAGTTCCGATTATCTCTCAATGGTTGACGAGGTAAAAGCCAATAT
Source organism: Actinomycetes bacterium (assembly GCA_021846265.1). Taxonomy (GTDB): domain Bacteria; phylum Actinomycetota; class Acidimicrobiia; order Acidimicrobiales; family Acidimicrobiaceae; genus JABEUN01. The sequence goes on from JAJZCF010000008.1 coordinate 25,569, forward strand.
CCCAGAACTTGAACTTGCGCTCTACACAGACACACCTGAATACACCGGGTGGATTGAGAATTACTACCAGGGCGTCGCCCAGGGCGTCGTCGACGAGATCCAGAGCGGACTTGACTTTGACGACCCGATCAATATTCAATACACCTCCGGGACCACTGGCTTCCCCAAGGGGGCGACCCTAAGTCACTTCAACCTGCTCAATAACGGGTACTTCGTAGGAGAGGGTTGCGGATATGACGAAACCGACCGGGTATGCATACCGGTCCCCTACTACCACTGTTTCGGAATGGTGATGGGAAACCTCGCCGTGACCTCTCACGGTGCGACAGCGGTACTCCCGTCGCTCAGCTTCGACCCAGCTGAAGCTTTGGCCGCAGTGGAAATGGAACGGTGCACGTCGCTATATGGCGTTCCGACGATGTTCATCGCGGAACTGGCGCTCGAGAACTTTGACTCCTACGACCTCTCTTCGCTCCGCACTGGGATAATGGCCGGCTCGCCATGTCCAGCGGAAGTTATGAAGAAGGTACAGTCCCTGATGCACATGGAACAAGTGACGATCTGCTACGGGATGACGGAAACATCTCCAGTTTCTATGCAAACAAAACTCGACGATCCCCTCGACAAGAGGGTCTCAACGGTAGGAACGGTCCATCCGCACGTAGAGGTAAAGATAATTGATCCTTCGGGACATGTAATAGAGCGCGGACAGATCGGCGAGTTCCTGACGAGAGGTTACTCGGTCATGCTCGGGTACTGGAACGAGCCCACCAAAACTCAACAGGCCATCGATTCTGCGCGTTGGATGCACACCGGTGATCTAGGCGTCATGGACGAAGACGGATATGTCAACATCGTGGGACGGATCAAAGACATGATCATCCGAGGAGGAGAAAACGTCTATCCAAGAGAGATAGAAGAGTTCCTATTTTCACATCCAGACATCATTGATGCCTCGGTAATTGGTGTGCCGGATCCAAAGTTTGGCGAGGAAATTGCGGCTTGGATCAAGGTCAAGCCTGGGTCCAGTCTGGACGAAAACGAGATCAAAGAGTTCTGTCGGGGAAAAATCGCACACTACAAGATCCCCCGGTACGTGAAGATCACCGATAGTTTCCCGATGACCGTCACGGGCAAAATTCAGAAGTACATCATGCGGCAACAGTCCGTAGAGGAGTTGTCACTCAGCGACTAGCTCGAGTTGAACTAAAATCTACGCCACTACGCCTAGGGTAGGCTCGCAGCGAGCTACTGCATAAACCAATAGCTGCTCGAAGTGATCCTGGGATTTGATTCCCGAGATGTCCCAACATACAAGTCGCAGATGTCGGTGTGCACAAAGTTCCCGCCGGAGCCTATCGTCTCTCTTTTTGCCTAGAGCTAACTATCTCCACTAGCTCGCCGCAAACCGCCGCGTTCAGACCCAAAAATCTCGCACACCTCAGAGCCGAATTGGAAGCCTTGCCCATTCACCATCGCCTCGATTATCTCCTCTTGAGAAACCGGCTCTTTCAATAAAAATCCCTGGACCATATCTATTCCAATCTCTGAGAGAGTAGACAACTGTTCCAGAGTCTCGACTCCTTCCGCTACTATTTCTGCGCCCTTTGCCTTTGCCATCATCAATATCGCGGCGAGTATTGCGCCGTCAATCATCTGTACCGGAGCACCTTGGACAAAAACTTGGTCTATCTTGACGAGTTGAACCGGAAGGTCACGCAGATTCGACAGCGAGGAGGCACCCGTACCAAAATCATCCAGTGCAAATCGAACTCCGAGAGAACTTAACCTCTCTACCCAGCTTTGCACTTCAGAATTCCAGGTCAGTACGCTTGTCTCGGTAATCTCTACAACCAGGGAACTTGGGACAATCGGTTCCTCATCGGCTAATGAGAAATAGAGGTCCTCTAGGCAATTAGGAGCAAACTGCCTCGGTGAGTAATTAACCGATACCCAGTTGTTAGCCCCATCCTTGTTAAGTCTTTTGATCATCGAAATCGCACGAGCCAGCACGAGCCTTGCTAGTCCTAATGAAAGCCCAGAAGAATCTCCGGCTGGAATAAAGTCCGATGGTGGGGTCCAACCCAGTTTCTGATGCTTCCAGCGAAGCAATGCTTCGAAGCCGACAACCTTGGCAGAAAAAACGCTAAAAATAGGCTGGTAAAAGACATCAAGCTCCCCGTTGTCCAGTGCTCGATGGAGTTCAGGAGCCAAAAGTAGGCTGTTGTCGGTAGGCAGGGCCATCGTGTCATCGCCAACCACCACGTGAGATCCTGAGCGCTTTGCACCGTACATTGCGGCGTCGGCCCTTCTCAGCAGGTCCGAGGCGTCGTTAGTCTGGCTAGACGACACCGCAACGCCGATACTCGCCGAGATCTTCAGCTTGTGCTCAGATATCTTCATCGGCTGTTCGAAAGATTCGGTGATTCTTCGAGCAATGGTTGATGGAATCCATCCGTCAGATACGCCTTCAATCAAGACAACGAACTCGTCCCCTCCAAGCCTTCCGACCATGTCAGATGGTCTAATACAGGCCAAAATCCGCTCGGCGACCTCGAGAAGTACTTGGTCTCCAGCTTCGTGTCCCAAGGTATCATTTATCCTCTTGAATCCGTCTAAATCGATGAACAAAAGTGAGACTTCCGTGCTCCTTTTTATCCTCTTTATTAGAGCATCGTTTAGGCGCTGTTCAAAAAATCTTCTGTTCGGAAGGCCGGTAAGGGGGTCGTGATGCGCAGAGTGCCTAAGGCTCTCTTCCAGTTGTTTCCGCTCGGAGATATCCCTAGCAGAAGCTACAAAGCCCTCGACTTTTCCGTCGGTCGAGTGCAGAAGGGCGACTTTTACCTCTAGCAGGACCAATCCCCCACCCTGATTGAATATCTCTACTTCAAGGGCCTTGTTCGATGGCTCTACCAGCCCGTCGACCTCGTACTTCTCCATCATCGCTCGAATTTCACCAAATAGCCTCACGCGAGACTTTGATTCAATAATCCTTAGCCCTAGATTTTTCGCCTCTTCGCTAGAAAATCCCGTCATGTCCCTGATCGACGGCGTAACGTACTCAATGTTTCCATCACCGGAAAAGACGATGATGACGTCACGAACGGTATCGGTGATTGCCTGTATCTTCTCTGCTTCTCGGTGAGCGACTTGCGCCGCTAGATTTGCGAGTTGCGCCGCTTGCGCCGAAGACGAAAGTGCCTCAATATTTGCTACAGCGGCCCCGATCTGGTGTGAAATCGTTTGAAGAATTCGGTTCCAGTCTGACGTAGCATCCGATTCACCGAGCTTGCCAATAACGACTTGCCCGACAACTTCATCACCGAACACTATCGGAATTGGCGGCTCGTATCTGTCCAACCCTTCACCATCAGCGAATACTTCAGCGTCGATCGCCCCGTCTACCTCGACAAGTCTCAGCACGAGCGGCTCCGACTGAGCATCTCTTGAGCGGACAACCAGATAACCAGTAGTAGCGCCAAGCTCTTCCCTCAGAACTGTCCCTACTTCATGTGCAAGTGAGTCAAAGGATTCCGCTCCCGAGGTAGCAATCGACATGCGCCTTACCAGCTCAAGCTCGCTTACCTGGCGACGGTAGGTGCTAAGGAGGGATTCTCGCTGCAAGATACCCGAAAGCTTGTTGCAAATACCTTCAAATACCTTTAGGTCGCTCCGCCTAAACATCCCGGCCTTGGGATGTACAACGCAAAGAACTCCCGTGACCTTACCACTCTCTCCGATTATTGGTGAAGCCATGGCCGACCGGATCTGCACGTCCGATAGAGGATCAAATTCAAGGTCGACTCGAATTCCGTCAATATCAAAAAGTTCCAGATTGTTTAAATCCCCAACCAAGAGCGATTTTTTGGTCTCAGCGACGTAACCACAAAACTTCTTGCTCGTCTCAGCGCACTTCTTTATGCGAAAACTTGAATCGGACGAAGCCGGATCTAGCGTCAATGGTCCATTAGCCCGGCTGAAGTATAACACCTCGCTCGCCCTAAAAACCCTCTGTGCTCCTCTTACGACCCGTTCCAGCACCTCTTTGGACTCGATGTCTGAGATAAGGGATAATCCGACAGCGTCGGAAAGCTCAAGGATTGATTCCGATCGCTTTGAATCGGAAAGCTCGAGTAATGCTGAGATATTTCGTGCAAATCTACTAATGAACCAAACTAGAGCACCAGTGCCATCGGTCCCCGGTGCAAAAAAGGCTGGATCGACTCCAGCAAAACCGAATCCCAAATCGAGTTCGTCAGTCTTCAAGGCAAATATCAGGTACTCATCCGAGAAAGGAAGGGCTTTCGTTGCAAGGTCCAAGCTTTCGGGGACCTCACAAAATGGAACCAGGGTAGCGCTAGAGTCACCGATCATAGAAGAAAGTTCAGACTGCCGCAAGATCGAATAGAGCTGATCGTCCTCGCCGTCAATATCCTCGCCATTAGATCCAAACAGACCCAAGGGTCTGAAATAACCAAGATCATTATCTAGTACGTAGACAACAATCCCAGTGAGGTGCAGCTCATCCTTCGCCTGCTGCGCAAGAGTAGATACTGTCTCCCGTAGGCGGCCAATGGCAGCCCGCGATTGCGCGACCGAGCCCACGCGATCTTCCGAGCTTTTTCCTTGCGAATGCTCCGCCACCAGCTGATCCCACCACTTCAGGACGGTTCACCTAACCGGCGACTCTCGCCGCTCTCCGCCAAGGCAATGTTCCACCGTAAAACAGCACAACCGTCATCACTAGAACCCAATAGATCTATCGGACAATGTAGACAACGTCTTTAGACATTAAAAGTCAGCGTCCCAAGAATATCCATCCAACTCTCGGTACTTTGCGGCAAAAATAGCACCAGCTCCCATATCGAAATACCATTGCGAGCCTTTGGAGCAAAGGGCAGGGTATTCAATTCCGGGAAGCCTATCGAATAGAAGACTAACAAGTGTCGGAATAACGTCACCATGTGAGCAGACAACTTTGCATTGAGAAACGTCTGACGCCGCCTGGCTCAGCCAAATCTCTAAATTACCTGATGTGGTTGCATCGCCCAGTATTGGATCGGTATCTATTGGGATCCCCAGCTTCTCCGAAAGTGGTTCAACGGTCTGGATACACCGTATGAAGGGACTAGATACGATTGAATCAGTTCCTTTCAACTCAGCCAGGTCTGCAATGTCTAGGGCCTGTCGACCACCGGGTTTACTAAGAGGGCGATAAAAGTCTTCACCATCAAAATGATCGCTCGACCCAGCCTTTGCATGTCTTATAAAAACCAGCTTCACATGTTGAATCCTAGGCAGATCTAATCCGTTTCAGCACAGCGGTCGGTCATTAGGCCGAATCTCCTAATTCATTTGCTAATCCAAAAGAGCCCAGAATTCTTCAGCCACACATGGGCCGACATTACCCAACCCAGCCCTCGTAAGCAACCGCTAGCACAGAAGCAACATCCCCTCAGGACGATAATCGCGAGATTCACAAACACTTTATGCACGAGATAAACAGGTGAGCTCTGCTCAATGCTCATTCCGTTGACGAGCATCGATTTAAACTGCCCGCATTCATCGAGGTATATCCTCAAAATCAGCTGCTAACTCTCGCTTAACCACACCAAAACTCCAACGCATATTCCAACCAATAAGCTAAAGATCCAAGAAAGGACCGTGAGGACTCAATTAGTAAAAGACTATCAATTGCTTCGAAAAGCTTAAATCAATCAGCACACTGCCTGTCCAATGAAACCATTCAAAAGACTCTTTATGCCATTTATCTCTAAATATCCCTTTTGAGCCCAGTCTTAGAGCCCATACAACCAACCTGCCGTCCTCCAAAGTTCCACCGTAGAGTGAAATAACTATGATCAATCAGCCAGCCACAAGAAGGAATATCTCCATAGTTAGGTTGTCCACCATCAGTCGATATAGGAGCTGCGACCTGAAGTTGCAAACCCGGACAATTATTGCGATCAGTTCACCGAGCCGTAAGATTGGTATGTAAAAGCCACTATTGCAAGGGGGCCCGAATATGACCAGAGCACTGATCCTGGGTGGAGGTGGCTTATTTGGCATTGGTTGGGAAGTTGGCTTTCTTTGGGGAGTGGAAGCTTCTGGAGTGTTTCTCAAAAATGCCGATCTCGTCGTTGGCACGTCGGCGGGATCGATAGCTGGAAGTCTTCTCCTGCAGACCGAATCGCTATTGCAAACCTTTGACGACTACCAGAAAGCCGGCAGCACAGCTCGGGAGATTGTCGTGGACTTTGATACCACAACTTGGCAGAAGAATTTGGCAAGCGTCGTCTCTGGAGCCCTAAACGAGCAAGAGGTAAGGCAACGGATAGGGCAATGGGCAATGGATAGCAAGACAACGAGCGAAACCGCAAGGCTTGACGTTATAAGGTTTCGACTTGTCTCCGATTCTTGGCCCGGTCCGAGCCTCGCAATCACTTCAGTAGATGCCTTCACCGGTGACCTAGCGGTCTTTACCGCCGAATCCAAAGTAGCTATCGACGTTGCCGTCGCTGCGAGTTGCGCAGTACCTGGTGTATGGCCACCGGTCACGATAGGAGCCCATCGTTACATCGACGGCGGAATGCGCTCGCCGATCAATTCAGATCTCGCTAAAGGGATGGACAAGGTGCTTGTTCTTTTGCCAAGTCTCGCAGGCGGACGCGCCGCCCAGGCCGTCGAAAAGGAGATCGATGACCTAGAAAATTGCGCCTCGGATGTTCTTTTAATTACTAGCGACGAATGGTCCAACTCGACCATGGGAACTAATCCTTTAAATCCTGCGGTAAGGGGACCTGCCGCACTGGCCGGATTTCTCCAGGGGCAAAAAGCTGCGCTTCAGATCGCTAGCTTTTGGAGATAGCTAATTTTACGACTAGGGCAATATGGTTTTGAAGTAGACACGCATTCTCGTCCAAGACGCACTGGGGTTACGCTTCGTTCCGAATTACCTCCGTCGACCCCTAAAGAGGCGCCGGATTCCAGTCGCGCCACCGTCATCTCCGAGACCAAACTCTCTTCGGAGGAGTTCATCTGGGTCCGAATTGCGTAGCTTTTCCAAAAACTTATCCAGCTGAATTGGGCTAGGGGCACCAGGCCGATTTAGGACAGGAAAACCGTTATAGAACCCGATCAAAACCGGAACCGAGTCGATCTCAAAGCGTGCGGCAAGTTCAGGCTCTTGGCCGATGTCTGCCCGTAGAAATGCTATGTCCGCGTTTTGCCTAGCGGCTTCCTCAAAAGTAACTTCAAAGGCACGAGTCGAGCCACTCCAGCGAGCCCAGAACTCTAATATCACAAGCGGGTAGGTCGCGAGCATTTGATCAATGTCGGTATATGAGATGTCGGCGATACCCATTCTCGTCCTCCCCTGGATCCACAAACAGCATAGTTATCACCTTGTTAGCCTGTTCGCTGATATCTCGACAGTGCCTAACATTGTCATATCAACTCTGGATGTTTAAACCAAACAACGACTCGGATCATTGCGGGCCATCACCGTTGAAACCGTTTCTCGCCACGACATCTGTCAATCCAAACGGCACTTCCTAAAGACGACACTTTCTAAGGACAGACAGTCCGCCAGAAGATCAAAGGACGCTAAATCCCTTTTCCACTCCCCTCCTACCGGTTATTGCAGACAGAACAATCACGGTACTGTCAAGTCCGTCCAAAAGTCGAATAGCCAATTCCAAAGAAGAATAGATCGGCTGCTCCAGAACTTTAGGTATCTCCACGTTTAGTACTGCGGCAATATCGATTGAGTGTACCGCAAGTTCAAATGTCCTAGTAGGAAGGTAGTCATCGAGTCTCATCTTCCCAACGGGAGTCGTTACAATAGCATCGGGCTCTGCGCCGAGTATCGCTGCCCTCCCCCTTTCAGCCAACTCGATAATCGCACCTTTCGGATTGTCCCCTAGGGCCAAACCGGCCGCCTTTCCTCGCTCCAGCACAGCTTGCGGATCGGAAAGACCTACTTTCGCCGCTCGAAAGTAATCACTGGGGCTCTTTAACCAAGGCAGAATACCAGCATCGAATTGAAGCAGGTAGGCTTCGACCGTTGACATAGCTCGGCCGGTATGCCCGAGCAGGGATCGTAGATCCCAAGCTCCAAGCGCTGGCTCATCCCACTTCGCATCGTCTATTTGGCTGACTACTTCGAGGCACCCCTCGATCGCCTCCTCAAATAGCCGGCGCTCACTCGATATCTTTTCCTCGAGTACCATCTTGTCCTCCTCCCATATCGGTTTACCTCTTTCACCGAACATGTCGAGGTGTAAGTACAATACTGCATTCGCCCATTTACAAATTGACTTTCAAATAAGTTGTCATCCCAAAAAAAGTTGCTGATCGACTAGGTCAAGACAATCAAACGACCAACGCTCGCATAAATGCTCCATCTAGGCTTGCGTTCAACTACCTCCGCCTAAAACTTTCGCCACTTGGAGCACGGAAATAATTCCAGTAGGCCCGTGGCCGACGATAATATCCGATATTGGCAGGCCAGTTTTTATCCCAGACGAGGGAGGAAATAGTTGTATTAAGGCCTGCCTCGTCTCTTGCGTAGAGCATCTTCTTGGATTAAATGGTACGCTCACGTCGACCGTCACGGTGAACTTTTTGGTTTTCAAGTTGCCAGACGCTGACTCGGAAAAAACCTCTGCGCATACCGAGGCATTGAAGCTAACCTGAACTGCGCCGACACTATCGATGCTCTTCAGAGTCCATGGTACCGACTCCACGTTCCTGCCAAGACTTATTGCTGGCCCCACTAAAGCTCCGCCACATGGGGGCTGACCTCGAGTATCATAAGAAACAGCGCCTAGGCCCCCATTGGCGAATATCACGACGACACTGTAAATCGGCGTAACTGCACCTCTGAGAGTGCCGGGTCGCTTTGAAATCTCCGCCGGGCAACTCGTAATTGCACCCCAGGCAATTCCGACCCAAGCTGGACGGTGATCCAGTTTGATACCCCCAAGCATTGAGTTCGGACCCGATGACGAGACGATACCGAATCCCAAGATGGCATTTATGTGGGAACCTTGCTCGGACACCGATGATTCAAATAATTTGGCGGCCTGACTCCAAGTCAGTCCGAGATGCTTCTGAGCACTTCCGGGAGCGGTAGGAGCAATGGTCAATCCACCGAGTCTGATGCCCTTCACAAAAACTCCGCCAGCAACATCATTGTTAGAAGGGAAAGAAACAAATTTACCTTGGACAGCTACAAGCGCACTCGGCGAGTTCCGCCCAGGGACTTG
>JAJZCF010000117.1 GCA_021846265.1 Actinomycetes bacterium
CTAAGTAGGCCAAGGTCGATTCGTCAATCACCCTCAGCGTATGGCTGTCACCTTTTGGGGAGCAGTTGACATGTCCTTTTGGGCCAGATGGTGCCGTAGCCACGAAAAATACCTGCTGAGACTCGATGAATAGGCGTATTTTGTTACTTATTTTGCCTGATCTGTCACCCATCTTTTGCCTTTACTCCTTGCGTTTGGAATAGTTGCTCGCCGGAACTTTTGGCTTGGCTCGTAACCAAGCTAAAGGGTAACAACCAATAAATGGCTTGATTCAGCTGAATGCTAAAGCAGTCGGCTTTTTTTGGCGAAGCGATCAAATGGAAGACGCTGGCTTTTCGGTAATTGGAAAGAATAAATAGTCGATTTGCTTAGATGGGAACAACCGGTAGAAGAGTTAGGTTGGTTACTAGTTGAAAAGTAAATTACTAGAGGTGGAAAGTTGCAGCAAAGAATTCGAATACTTGGCATTTCTGGGTCGACACGTTCGGCTTCGTTGAACACAAAGTTGCTTCATGCCCTGTCAAAACTGGCTCCGGACGATGTGGAAGTTGAGGTCTTGGAGGGCCTTGAGAAGCTGCCATTTTACAATGAGGACTTCGAGGGTGAAAACCTGCCGCCTTCTGTGGTCGAGCTCCGCAAGAAGGTCGCCGCGGCGGACGGTATTATCATCTCTTCTCCAGAGTACAACTATTCGTTTAGCGCTCTCACTAAGAACACGATCGACTGGCTGTCTCGGCCCTATGCAAAGGGCGTTCTATCGGATATGCCAGTCGCCATAACGGGAGCATCTCCTGGAGTACTTGGCACCGTGAGATCTCAGAACCAACTTCGCCAGGTTTTGCACGCCACTAATTCGAAAGTTCTTTCGAGGCCAGAAGTTTACATTGGTGGAGCTCACGCAAAATTCGATACAGATGGCGCTTTCACTGAGGAAGCGGGCAGGAAGATGTTGATTGAATTGATCCATAACCTGATCAGCTTGATTGAAAAAACTAGGGAAAATCAACCCTCTGAGTTGGCCTCGTAGCGCCAGGCCTGCTTGATCCTTTTAGAGAAGCCAAAAGAAGTCATGGCTAAAATGCAGTTTTGGCAAATATGGAACGGGCCATCTATCTTGGCCGGAGATTGGAATCCTTCTTTCTGCGCTCCTGCGACTAACTTGTTTGCTTGATAACTCCACAGCTGAACCAAAGGCCGCCTAATTTCGTGCGGCCTTTGGTTTTGGTAGACTTGCTGGGTATGAACAAGATTGGGGACGCACCTTAGGGGGATTATCTAATCGACGACTTCAACGGATTCAACCAAGATGAAGTGACCATGCCCTCGATAGAAGTGAAATCGATTGGTGTAGAGGATTGGAGACTGTGGAGGCAACTTCGCCTGAGCGCTCTAGAGGAATCCCCGGAATCTTTTAGTTCCAAGCTCGAACAGTGGAGCGGTCAAAACGACACTGAAGACCGATGGAGGGCACGTCTAGACGCCCTGCCACTAAATGTTGTCGCATGCTTAAATGACCAACCTGCTGGCATGGTAAGCGCTATCGACTACTCGCGCCGAACCGTGATTCTTAACTCTCTTTGGGTGGCACCATGGGCCAGAGGTACTGGAACTGCCGACCGGCTAGTAGAAACTGTGATCGAGTGGTCAAGACACCAATTGGCCTCGGAGGTGGCTTTGGAAGTACGCCGGACAAATGTTCGGGCCATTGCACTCTATAAAAGGCACAGATTTAGGATCCTTGAAACTACTTCAGGCTTGGCTCACTTTGAGCCAAGCTGCGAGGATGAGCTTGCGATGGCGTACCAATTGAAAGAGTGAGAGTTTTAGCACTCTTCGACGCAGATAGGCCTTCTAGGGTCCGATGACCATCCAGAGTATGAACCTTCATAGAGGAAACCGCCGCCGATTCCGCTAATGCGTAATCCAAGGAGCAGATGACAAGCGGTTATGGCCGATCCACAGGAGCAGATGATCGGCTTTGATGGGTCCTGTAAAACACCATTGAAGAGTTGACGAAGTTCGTATGGTGGAAGGAAGCCATCCTTATCTATCATCGTCGTCCACGGAAAAGACTTGGCCGATGGTATGTGACCTGGCACTCGATCGATCGGTTCGAACTGACCCAGATATCTGTCTCTAGCCCTCGCATCGAGGATGTAAGCCCCTTTTGACCTTGAGATCCTAGAAACGTCTGAGGTCGAAACCAATACCTCCGATGGCCAAGTCTCAGGGGCTCCAATCGGGTTTTGGCTCGGGGGGGCAACGGTGTCTACGATCTCGACCGGTCCCTCCCAAGCTTGAAAGCCTCCGTCCAGCACTTTGACATCGACAGATAGTTGATCAAGCATCCACCAAAGGCGGGCAGCGATAGACCCGAACTGGTCGTCATAACACACAACTTGACTCCCCGAGCCGACACCAATGTTGGCCAATGCGGAAGCGAAGTCCTTTGGATTTTTTAGTGGATGCCGGCCTCGTGAAGGTCCACCGGAGCCGGTGCACACACTCTCGACGTCGACAAAGATTGCTCCGGGAATGTGGCCTGAGCGGTAAGAGTCAATTCCTTTTCTGCCGTCGAGATACCATCTAGTGTCGAGGACCAGGACCTCGTCAAGGTGATAGATGGCGAGTAACTCTTCGCTTGAGATAATGGGCAATCTAGTAGAAAAAACGTTGGCGGCCATGCACTATAGCCTAAAGTGCGACCAGGACAGAAAGTCACCTTCTGCGGTCCCGGAGGAGATCAATCAAAGCCATTTTGGATTTTTGAACGGCTATTGTGCTCCTCCCGGAAACCTTTGTGTTTGCGTTTTTCGGCAAAGTTAGGCCCGGAATAGCCGTCGAGGTCACCTAGGCATTGGCTTGTTTCGAAGCAAATTTAAAAGATTCAAACCTGGCCGCCTTGGGTTGGCAGTTGCAATAATGCTGATAGGGAAGCAACCAGGTGACTCGATGAAGATGAGCTAAAAACGGCGCTGAGAGCGAAACTTTATCAGACCTTGGCTTCGAGGTAACCATGACCAAGGCAGTTGCTTAAATCCAACAACGACAGGGCCACCTCTGAACCCGGACTCTTGGTGTGTCGTGGCAGTTGCGTCAAAGTGGCTAAGTAAAGAGGTTCGATCACCGAGACCGAGCAAAATCACCTCACCAGTTCTCAACCGGCTAGGCCCTACCATCTTTGGCTACCAGATCCTTTCAAGCTCAAAATATTGTAGCCCCGAACGCTCTGAATGTGGAAGCTGGGGTACGCAACAAACCCCAGACCGCATGAACTTACCGAGCGGCCCTCACCAGAGAAAGAGATTCCTTTGGCAAGCTTTTTAGTGCAGACCCGAAGGAAACCCTTCCCTCTAGCAGTCGCCAGTTCTCCTCGGCCCGACCCAAAGACGCGACGACGTGCCTTCTCGATTGCGGAATGGCTAATTTGGTGTCGCCAAGTTCGCAAGATCGAGTAAATACTCGAGCAGTTATGATCTTTTACTAGACAGAAAATTTGTCAGCCTTTCGATGTCGGAGAGGTGTTTTCCACATATGTGGACTGGTCCCAGGATTAGTGATGCCTTGAGGCCGACTATTTTTGTTGACCTGAAATCACCCCGAGGGAGTCAATTGTGGAAGAAACTATTGAGCAAGAAACCCATACCGACCGCTCAAATGGACCTTCGCAACTTACCCATGGCCAAGTTGGCCATGGTAGGGCACTGCGCCTCGACAAGAAACCGATTCTGGTTTTCTGGGAGACCACCAAGGCCTGCCCCTTGGCGTGCAGCCATTGTAGAGCTCAAGCGATTTCCCACGCTATGCCCGGTGAACTTGACCGAGATGCTTCAAGAAGGCTTATTGAACAGGTTGCATCATTTGGGACGCCGCCGCCGATTTTGGTTTTGACTGGTGGCGACATCATGATGAGGCCGGACAAGTTTGAGCTCATCAAGTACGCAAGCGATCTCGGGATCAGGGTGGCGATTTCGCCAGCGGTGAGTGAACACCTAAGTGACAAGGCGCTGGATGAAATGTACCTGCTAGGCGTGAGGTCCGCCTCGATATCACTAGACGGAATTGACAAGACTCACGACCTTGTCAGGGGGATAGACGGACACTATCTACAGACTTTGGAAGCTATTGCGAGACTCCTGGCGCATGGATTTAGCGTACAGGTGAACTCGACCGTCATGAGGACGACCTATAAAGACCTACCTGCCGTAGCGGAGAAGCTTCTCGACCTAGGCGTAAAAATATGGGAGGTTTTTTTTCTCATTCAGGTCGGACGTGGAACAGCTCTTTTAGAATTAGCTCCGGACGAGAATGAAGACGTCGCCCGTTTCCTCTATGACGTATCGAGCTATGGCCTCTTAGTTCGAACAGTTGAAGCACCTTTTTTCAGGCGGGTTGCCGCAAATCTAAAAGAGCCAAATGCCGCAGGCCCACAGATACTTCCGGTTGGAGATTTGTATCGGCAGCTGAGCGAGGACCTCAGGAGTCGGCTCGGTGAGTCCCCAGGGCCGGCAAAAGTTCCGTCTGTCGCCACGAGGGACGGGAAAGGGATAGTTTTCGTTGCCCACAATGGAGACGTATTTCCTTCTGGGTTCCTCCCGATATCACTCGGGAATATTAAGACTGCGAAACTTCCTGACATCTATCGGAGCCATCCACTCCTACATTCAATTCGCGAGGCCAGCTTTAGTGGACGATGCGGAGTATGTGGCTACAGAGACCTTTGTGGTGGATCAAGATCGAGAGCATTCGCTACATTTGGAGATCCTCTGGCCGAAGATCCTGCGTGTGGATACCTCGTTGCGGATCTGGTTTCGCCGGGTAATTCCTTGGGTATCAGCTAAATTTGATTCCAGGGATCGAATAGGTCATTGCTTCTGATTCCGGCAGGTACCCCCCGGAGGGTGAAGTATTCGAAGGCGAAAGCGAACTTGAAGTAGTCTTCGGGGATCTTGCGTACCCAAGAGTCCGGTGCTACCTGAGACTCGTGGGCAAAAAATGCCTCCCTTTTCGCTCCAGAGAACTCCGATACATCAACGGCGGTAGTGAGCAAGGACTCTGGTTGACCCATCTCGAACTCTTCGAGTTGGCTTTGGAACTCGCGTGCAACTTCGGCGAATTCGTCTAGATCGGAGGCCGCCTTCATCATTTCCAAAAAGCGATCTCGGTTCAAAGTGGCTTCGTATATTGCCTTAATTCCAAAGAGCTCGCCAGCCAAAACCCCAACTCGATGAACCTGAATGTGGTCCGGATGGCCATATCCACCGTGGTCGTCGTAGATCGTGAGGACATCGGCTGACTCCTCTTCAAGTATTTTCTTTAGCCTGTCGGCGGCCTCCTGGGCGTCGGCTTGCCAAAAGCAGGATGGATTCTCGTTATCCTGGGTTCCCATCATCCCTGAATCGCGGTATCCGAGCCAAACGAGTCGGTCAATGCCGATGATCTTGGCCGAAGCCTCTAACTCCTTAGACCGCTTCTCTGCCAGCGTCTCACCTTCGGCAAGAATTCCTGGTGGGTATTCTCCACAAGCCCCATCAGTAGCGGTCACGAGTACGACCCTATGGCCGTCGCGTTTTGCTTTCATCATTACCCCTGCGGTCAGCATCACTTCGTCGTCAGGATGCGCGTGGAAGCAAACAAGTACAGACATTTTCCTCGACTTTTCACTCTATTGCCTAGTTTTAACGATAAAGGGGCGAAAAGCTTCCAAATGGATGGCCTGTCTTGAATGAAAAAGGCAAGTTTTCTGCCCTCCCCCTGTTTAAGAAGACGGAAATCGCTTTGTATAAGCCTTTGCCGCCGCCTTTGGTGAAAGCTGCAAAGCGATCAGACGACATTGGATTGTGCCACAATTAGGCAGAAGACAGCTAGTCGAGGCAGAAACGAAGTGCCTTCGAGGCTTGCCCGAGAGCCATTGAAGTGTACTGTGCGCTAAGACGGAAAAGTCAGTGCAGATGGTTCGACATAAGGTTCCGGCAGAAATTGGCATGATTCGCAGCCAGAGGTGACGCTTCTTGGAGTAGTAGTGCCACCAAAGAGGGGGGCTGATACCGAGGAAACTCGCTTGTCAGATTCATGTGGCCAACCATTACGAACCCTTCGCGAAATATTTCTCAGGGTTGCAACAGTTGACGTATGGATGTACTATAATTATATGTAATGAACTTGCGTGAGTGGGCA
>JAJZCF010000118.1 GCA_021846265.1 Actinomycetes bacterium
TGCCATTTGAATCACTGAAGGTGCCAGTCACCGCTGCGGAGATAACAGCGTCTGGCGCTGGGGTCCAATTTGCAGCCTGTCCCGAGATTGAGAGCTGCCAGTTGGACGCAGAGGCCAATGACCCCGAAAGGGTGAGCGAGCCCAGGCCATCGACCGAAGCAGTACCTTGTACGCTCAGCCCGGTGTTAGAAAGGTCGAAGGAGACGTTGGAAAAGCTCAGCTGACTCATCGACGGTATCGGACTAAATGGTCCCGGTATAGACCCAGACACGTCCGCCGTTACAGTACCTCCCGAACCCGTACCGGTAGAAGGAGTCCTACTCACGCTGCCCGACAAGTTAATTGTGGTACCAAAGACGCTCAGGCCATCGACCGAAGCGCTGCCCGAAATCGATCCGTCGGTAGAAAATGTGACTTGCATCGATACCGAAGCCGCTTGAGCCCCTACTACCGGAATCGTACCCGTAGCGTCAAAGGTGAGACTGTTCGACACGAAGGACAGGGTCGCTCCGGTGATAGCACCACCACTAGGGAGCTCCAGGAATGGAAAGTTCGAAAGAGCTACGAGCGACGCCGTCACACTCGGGCTACTCCCTGGAGACCAGCTTGCGCTAAAGAGAAGACTCCCCCCATCTGAGATAGTTATGCCCGCAGCATCAAGGGCGGAAACCACGACCGCCGACGGAGTGTAGAGGGCATAAATATTTAGCCCAGGTGCGAGATTGACCGTTCCGATGCCTGCGGTGTTGGTGTTATAGCCCGTCACCGCTGTGGTGGAGTAGGCAAAAAATCCACTCAAAGGCACACCGATGCTCGAGAGGTTGAGCCCACTTGCCGAAATCAAAAGGCTAGATCCCGAGAGAGATAGGGCGACGTTGAGTGGTGCGGCGGTCGTACCGCCGAGCTGTGGGATAACCGCCGAAGCTGCGCCATCGACGGTTAGCGGTAGGCCTATGCCACCGGTAATCGCCAGACTGTCGACACTGATCGTCACACCGGCTGCGACACCAATCTCCAAAGGCGCCGCACTCGGGGTTAGCTCCAAAGCAATGAGCCCGGTATGGAGGTCTACCGTACCGTCAATCGGCACAGTTATCCCGCCATTGGAACCGATAGTCGCCGAACCCTGGATGATCAAGGTCGCGTCGACCGAGTACGGAAGTGCCAACGCTGACGAACAGTTGGGTTTTGCGTTATAGGCCAGAGCTATGCAGTCCAACGAAAGGGAGACGCCGGTCTCGGGATTCCAAGCCAACAAAGGCGTCTTCGCGGAAGCCGATGGAGATCCAGCCTCGATGTCGTAGCTGTACTGACCCGAGGCTGAGATCGAAAAAGAGCCCTGCAAAGCGCCGCTGATCGACAACGATGAAAGTGGTGTCCAACTGATCGTCGACGAGGCAATGACAAAGCTCCAGGTTTTAGCGGAGTAAGTGCCGGTGAAACTGAGGTCGATCGGGTGCAGAGCATCCCCGACAATTGCGCTTCCGCTGGCGACCAACGATCCGGAACCGGAATTATTGGAGAGTGTCGCCGAGATGTCGGTCAGCGCCAGACCCGGAACTGGGGTAATCGTCGAACCGCTGGGCAGCGCCACTACGGTGATGCTCCCAGCGATGGCCCCATCCCTGCCGGCGGTCACGGTGAATGACGCCTCTTGAGGGTGGCCCGCAAAGAGGTTATAGAGTGTGGCGCTCCCGGCGGCGGTCGCCCCGGAGGTGCCTTCGGAAACCGTTATTGACCCAGCGACGTAAGGTACGGAACCCGTAGCTCCAAGTGGAGCGAAGGCTATAACGGCTTGGGGAGATGCGGTATTTGAAAAGGAGAGGCTGACCCCATAATTTAGCGTCGGATCCGGGATGCCAAAGGGCAAGCCAGCAAGGTCGGCCTGCAAAGTTCCGCTCGTCACGCCGGAGATGGTAATAGTCGAAGCGGTGGCAGCTATCGAAAAGCACAAAGTGCCAGTCGATAGCGAGATCGGGCTGATGTTCCATTTCGCAGGAAAATCGAGGGTTCCGGAGTTCAGACAGAGTCGAGGGCTGCTTGCTCCGTCTTCGATGTATCCCCCAACGGATCCCCCAGAAAGTGTCCCCCCCATCAAGGAAAGGGTCCCGGCGCCCAACGAAACCACCGATGTCGGGCTACAGGCACCGGATACCGCTTGAATAGGGAAGTTCAGACCTTCGGTTATTCCTCCGTAGCCTCCGACCTTGACACTCAAGGTCGTGCCGTTCGCCAAGGACCAGACGTTAGCGAATGCGGAGGTGCAGCTACTCGAGGTCGGATAGGTGACCGAAGAGGATGAGGAGGATGAAAAATCCCCAGGCACAGTCGGGGTAAAGCTAGCCACAAAGCTGGTAGAAGACGAGCTAATAACCGCGTTGCATACTTCTGTGGTGGTAGAGGAGTTGGAACTAAGGGTAAAACTCGACGAAGCACAGATCGTCTTGCCGGACTGATCTACTACAACCACCGTGCCAACCGGGGCTAGCGTCACTCCGCTACTTGGATCGTTGGCGATACTAGCAACAAAAGTCGTCGCGCTAGCCTGGGAGATGTCAGGACCGACACTAAGCGTCGTCACGGTCTGAGACGCAGCTACATTCGAAGTTGAACTACCAAAGCTGTCAAGAAATGCACCGCCGGAGTCGGCATACTTGGCCGAAAAGTCAAGCTGTCCCGCTGGCAGGGAAAAGCTGGTAGCACACGTCGCCACGCCGTTAGACACCGGGACGTTCTGACATATCTCGACTCCCGCTGAAGTCAGCGGACTTCCAGCCAGCGAAAAGTCGACCGTGCCCTCACCGACTGGGTTTCCATCAAAAGTGACTTTGGCGGTGGTCACCGCCAGTTCCCCATAGGCCGGGGAGACAAGAGCCGAACCGTTCGGGGTCTCGAGGGATACCGTTGTCGCAGTCTGTCCCCCACCAACTATCACTGCAAACGAGTTGGAAGAGTTCGATCCCTGAGTCAATAGATCAGATCCCGACTGATTATAGGTCGCAGTCACGATCACTTCGGTGCCGATTGCGGGCGCAAAATTACAGCTAGCAGTGCCAGTAGCGATTGAAGTTGTCGACGCTACCGGAGCAAGGTTTGAACACGTTCCACCGGAAGAAGAGGAGATCGCCGATCCATTGGCAAAAAAGGAGATAGTTCCGACTGGCTGCGAAGTCCCGATCTTGTCTGATACGGTAGCGGTCACAGTGACGTCGGTGCCAGCATTGATATGCAGCGGACTGGAGGGAGAGTCCGCTGATGGTGCGAGCACAAGGGTAGTTGGGTCCGCTTGAGGAGTGTAGCTGAAGGTCAAAGGGGCGCTCTGAGTAACGGTATATGCCCAGTCAGATATGTCCGTCAAAAGACCAGTCGTGGCAGGGAAAGCGCTAAAGGTTATCTGGGAAAGATCCGTCGGGGGATTCGGGATTACGCAGGTAGCGACCGAGCTGTTTGAACCCGATGGACTCGGTGCGACTGAGGAGCAAATAACGGTCGAGCCCTGGTCGACTTGGATTGGTATGTCGGGAGCGATCCCGGTGTTGTCCGTATTCGTCTCAGTAACCTCTACAACCGCCGGAACCGTTACATCCAGTGCAAGGCCGCTTTGGCTGCTTGCAACCGAAATTGACATCGATACCGGGGCTGGGGAGACTGAGATTGACTGAGTAGCCGAGGTAGAGGTCGCCACTTCGCTATCGCCGCCGTAAACCGCTTCAACGCTCTTTATCAAGGTGGATGGGGTAATGGTGCACAGCGGCACCGTGTGGGTATAACCGCCACCTACCGAGGTCGAAGTCACCGTGAAACTTCCCGTGCCATTAGAGCCAGCGCAGTCCAGTGGCGTCGGGGGCGAGGTTGAAGCGTCTAGATAGGTGATCTGACCCTGGTTTCCATCTTTGGTAGGTAGCCCAGAGAGGGTGGCCTGCAGGCCAAAATGCGCTCCGTAATATGCGCTTCCGGTAGGTGCGGAGACCGCCAGGCTCACCGTCACTGGCCCCGGAGTGTCATAAACCGACGATGTCGAGCTGTTGCTGTAAGCGTTTGCGTTCGAGTCAGCCACCAGGGTCTGTGTGGCATTAGTTGGTGAGAAGACCAACCCGGAGTAGTACGCGGCTATACCGTAGGTGTATCCCGGTGTCGCTAGGGAGAAGTTGCACTGCCCAGTGTCGCTATTTCCCGCGGCGCCGGACATTTGGGATGTCGAGCAGGCTGCCAGCGGATTCAAAAGTGTAGCACTTGAATATGCGGGGTCGTTGCTGCTGACTACCACAAAGGTGATATAGCCATCCAGTGCCGGGGAGAGGGAGTTATAAGGGCTGACGGTCGCTTTGAGTGAAATACCAGTCGACGAAACTACTGAAGTCAAGCTACTTATCGTCGTTGGGTCTGGGTTCACCGCCACGGGGTTCGTAAGCGCACTGGAAGCCGGGGTTAATGCGCCGTCTCCAGAGTAACTTGCATAGAGTGGGTACCCGGAAATCAGAGCGTAGGTGGGAGTGTAGTCGCAGCTAGCCGTCCCAACGCTCTGTACATTCGTGGCAGAAATAGTGGCATTGCATAAAGTAACAACCGCCGTATTCCCCCCAAATCCTCCCAAAGAAATTAGGGGTTCATTAGCGTCGATCTGAATTTCCTCGCCAACTGGCAAGTATCCACCGGCGGCAGAGTTAGTTATCGTGGCCGTAAAGGTAGAGGGTTGGTCGACGTACATTGCCGTCGGCGGATTCACCAAAGCAACAGTAGGGGTGGAAACGGTCCAGGATATTTCGGCGATCCCGTTATATGGAACTCCTGGCAATGAGTTTGAAAAATTGTACGATGACGAACCGATCCCGGCTAGCGCCCAGCTTGAGCCTCCGCCGCCGCCTCCGCCGGAATATCCGTGGGTGATCGGACTCCCGCCCTGGCCATCTATCCCACCGCCGCCGCCGTAGTAACCCGCTCCTCCGCCGCCGCCTCCGCCGTTCCAGTAGTCGCTGCCTGGGCCTACACCGCCGCCGCCGGCTAGATAGCCACCGTTGCCCGCACCATTCCCGCCGCCAGTACCACCAGTAGTCGAGCCTCCGCCGCCGCCGCCAGAACCACCAGAACCCGCCCCTCCATCGCTGACTCCGGCACTGCCCGGGATAGTACCTCCGCCGCCACCATTAATCGGGCTGGCACCTGCACCAGGACCTCCGCAGCCTCCGCCGCCAGCGGCTATTGCATAGTTCTGACCATTAACTACAAGTTCCGTCAATCCTCCGCCGCCACAACCCGACTGGTTTGAATATTTCGAGTTGCCTCCGCCGCCGCCGCCACCTGGATATCCGCCGGAAGTCTGACTCGGCTGACCCCCTTGCGCTCCGACAATGACCGATAGTCCGTTAGATTGCGAAATAGGAAGAGAATAAGACCCTTCTACCCACCCACCATTACCGCCGGCGTCCCCACCGCCAGAACCTCCAAGGATATAAAAATTGACCGAACCTATCCCCACGGGAACCGTTAGCGAAGAGTTGGAGGAGTAGGTACAGAGCACTTCAGAACCAGTTTCCGTGCAACCAGACGGCAGAAGAGTTGAGGAGGCGTTCTGAGCTGTGAGCTTCTTCAAGGAGTAGGAGGGCAAACTATGGGCCTTAGGTGGCACAGAATCTGCGCCACCTACAACACCGCCTAATAATGCCGGGCTGGTCGAGGCTAAGACACACAAGGTAACGAGCATGCGCGGCACACTCTTCGTGATCCAAGCTACCCCCCGCGTCCGCACAGCTCCCCTTCATCCCCGCACAGCCAAATGACAATTATGATTATTCTAAATCACGAATGATTAATTCGCAATAGATCTAACAGACATTGCAAGTAGGCGCCCGGGCAGCAAACGGGCCTTCACCCATCTCACCAGCTCATATCGAATTTTTTGCCTTCTTCTTAGCCCAAAACAACCTAATTTCATGCGCTTTGGTCTATCAAAAATGCTACGCTATTTGTATAAATTGGAAATATTTATTTCACATAATAAGCCCACATAGCTTTTGCGACGAAACGCTGCGCAAGGCGGCTCCCAAGGAGCGAGCAAGCCCGATCCAAGGGTTTTGCTTCTATGAAACAAGGATTACGACTAAAAACGAATGCCGCTTGCACCATGGTTTGTCCACGAGACGCATCAAACCATTGCCTGGTAAATCCCAAAG
>JAJZCF010000119.1 GCA_021846265.1 Actinomycetes bacterium
TCCACAGAACAGCACGGTCCACACCTACCCCTTGCGACCGACACGACCATAACGTCGAAAATCACCCAAAGTCTGATCGACCTGAGACCGGATCAGGCAATCATCGCCCCCATGATCCCCTTTGGCTGTTCTGGAGAACATTCCATGATTCCGGGAACGCTTTCCGTTAGCGCCCAGGCGCTGGAGTTCTACCTAGTCGAGCTGGTTAGATCGTCCGAAGCAAACCAGGCGATAGCGATAGTATCGGCCCATGGCGGGAACGCCGTTCCACTCCTCAATGCCCACCGAATCCTACAGAGTGAGGGGCGCAAGATCATGGCTTGGATACCAACCGTCGATGCTCTAATTTCAGCGGCGGAGCGCCATCAGGCGCCCCTAAGTTTCCGGGGCCTCTGGCAGCCCGATCTGCACGCGGGAAGGACCGAGACCTCGATCATGCTCGCACTAGATCCGACATCAGTAAACCTCCAGGCGGCGAGTGCTGGGGCTCTAGAGGACCCTGCGAAACTGATCGAGATGATGAAAGTTGGTGGCATCGGGGCCGTCTCGAAAAACGGCGTAATCGGCGATCCTACTGGGGCATCGGTAGAAGAGGGCTTACTTATTCTTTCCGCCTTCGCCGAAGATCTCATTACCAAGTTTGACAAGTTCTATCAAAAGGTTAGCTTTTAGCATGGAAAGCCAAAATGGGGTGACCAAGGTAGCTATCGTCTCGGGTGCTGCGCGCGGAATCGGACGGGCTGTTACGACCGAACTCGCCGCTCGAGGCTGGCGAGTGGTAGCCATCGACATCTGCGAAAATATCCCCTTAGTCCCATATGCACTATCGAGAAGCGAAGAGCTCCAATCGCTATCGAATCTGGACGGAATTCAAATCATGGAGATCGACGTCCGAGACCCCCAAGCGTGTGTCAAAGCAGTCGAACTGGCCGACTCCCTCGGCCAATTAACGGCGGCGATAGCATGTGCTGGAGTTGTCATCGGCGGAGAACCAGCCTGGCTCTCGACGCCAGAGTCCGCGAGGATTCTTTTCGACGTAAACTATTTTGGGGTCACAAACCTCATGCAAGTCGCATTAACCTCAATGCTCCAGAGTCCCCAAGACCGCCCGGGACGACTGATTGCAATCTCGTCGGCTGGGGCAAAGCGGCCACTAAATCTGCTATCCCACTATTGCGCTTCAAAGGCCGCGGTAAGCGCTTTTATGGCAAATCTTGCCTTGGAGCTGTCCGGTACCCTGATCACAGCCAACACTGTCTCTCCAGGATCGACCGCCACGCCAATCCTGAGAGCGTCGGCAAAACTCTACGCACTAGCAAGCGAGGAGGAGTTCAAGGTACATCACACGACCAAGAGATTAATCTCTCCTTCTGAGGTCGCAGAGTCGGTTCTCTTCTTACTGTCCGATGCCGCCTCGTCAATTACAGGAAGTGAACTGCTGATTGATGGCGGACTGCGCCTTACCTAAAGCATCGGGATGTAGATTGTACGCACATTAGCGCAGCTAGAACCCCTCCTCCTTTAGCGCCTTTAGTACCATATCGGCCGAGGCAACAAGCGCTTCGTCAGACCCCAACTTGCCGACAAGCTGGATTGAAACCGGCACCCGCTGGCCGCTCTCTCCAATTCCTTGCCCCAGATCCCCGCTCATTCCTCTATCCTTTCTGACAGCGTCACAGAAACTCGCAGGGAGGGCAAAGGAGATCGCAGGTAATCCAGCCACATTGAAAGGCAAAGTATTGACGTTTATCCAGCGCTTGTAGGCGTTTCTAAGTGATGGCACCTCAAATGGAACAGATGCAAGAGCCAAGGTCCCAAAACTGCCTACCAGGTCCGAAACCACCTTTGAAAAAGTCCTACCGACCTCCAAAGCCTCTTCATAATCAGCGACAGACTTGGATCGGTAAAGTTGGAATCGACTCCAAATAGCTGGGTCAATTCGGTGATGCTGGCTGACCGCTAGTTCATTATTTCGAATTGCTTCATAGCCCATAATGACCCCACCGACCTCCCATGCCCTTGAAAGTCCCGGGTTATCTAGGTCGGTAAGTTTCATGGCAGCCAAAGTCAACGCCTCGTCTATCGTCGCTTCTATCAACTCAGACTCAGAAGTTCTAATTCTTCCAGCACTTTGATAGGGGTCTGCTCCAAGAGCAATATCGCCGGCAAACAACCAAGATAGGCCGCTCCAAATCTGTGGAATAGACCTAGCCATAGGACCTATCGTGTCTAGGGACTGCGAAAGTGGATATACACCGGCAGTCGAAGCCCTTCCAAAAGTCGTCTTCAAGCCAATCACTCCGCAGCACGTCGCCGGTATTCTTATCGACCCGCCGGTATCGGTTCCGTAAGCCACATCTGCAATCCCGCGAGCGACCGCCACCGCACTTCCACTGGAAGACCCACCGGGTATAAGTTCAGGAGAAATTGGATTTACCGGCGTTCCATACCACGGGTTGATGCCTTGCGCACCAAAAGCCAGTTCGGTGAGATTCGCTTTTCCAATAATTCGAGCACCGCCGCGTCGGGCGCTAGCCACGATTGGGGCGTCTTGGGCGGCGGGTGTAGCAGTCGAAGCGACAAGACGAGACCCAGCAGTGGTAATGGTCCCTTCGACATCAATTAAGTCCTTCACGGCAAGGGTTGGACCATCACCAGAAGACTCACATAACTCGATCGCCCAGTTAAACGGACTCAGGCCCTTGGGGTCAGTTTCAGCACCGCTCAAAATCTACTCCACATCATCAGAAACCAAAAAATCTCGGCAGTCGGATACTGCCATAACCCAGCTAAGCGCCAGGTGGCTATTCTCGCTAATCTACACTAAGAGTGGAGACGCCCGGCACGTTACCAAGGGTAGCTAGCTCGGACGAGCTGCCAATCCCCTTTAGGTAAAAATCGAAAAAGGCGACACTGACGCTAACGACCGCCTGTTCGTATTGGTCGTTAGCGGTGTAGGGGGCTAAATGGTCAGCGCCTAGGAGGTTCAAATAGTACTTTGTCGGCGGAGCTTGAGTGAATATCTGCTGTGAGTCCACAGGAGGATTGACTGTGTCAGCGCTGCCTTGTGTTACCAAAATAGGAAGTGGCGGGGTAGAAAAGTAACTTCCGCCAAATGGGGGAAATTCGGCTCCAGATAAGACCGCTACCGCCTTGACACCAGGTATCACGCAGCAGCTGTTGTATGCGGCGGCCAGCACGGTGTCTCCCCCATCGCTTTGCCCCGCCAGTGCGACGCTGGAGAGATCTAGCATCCCGTGCAGCGACGAATTTCTAGTCAGCGCGATAGCAGTTAAATTTGCTAAGGCGGCTTTGATGTCTTGCGGCTGGTTCAACAGATCTGACTCGTACAGGTCGGACTGAGCTTCATTATTCAAATTGACGTTGTGTTCCGTTAATCCAGTAAGTGAAGTCAAGGGGAAGATCGGAGCGGCCACTATAAAGCCCGCCTGCACCCACCCTTGGATCAATGGATAATAATTCATCGGATTTTGATCAAAACCGTGAGCGAAAACTATCACCGGGTAAGGGCCATGGATGAGTGCTGTTTCAGCGTCGACTACCGGTCCAGTACCCGAAGTAATGGCTGGATAGAATATCTGAAGCGTGAAGCTCCTTACGACACACACAGCGTCGAGTGGCGGACAGATCGACCGTCCCGGCTCGGTGACCACGTCTTGATACAGACCCACTCCCAGCGGTCCGCTGGGATAGGTAGTTGTCGTGGAAGTTGGTCTTGGCGCGGAAGTTGAGGTGGTGGTCTTCGCGTTGAGAGTCGACGAAGCGAAATCCTTCTTCGCAACGAAAAGAGCCGACGTACCTACTACTACTGCGATAACCACAAGGGTGCGAATCAGTCGGGCGGTTCGACCTAGCCTCCTTGACCGAACCACTCAGGCCGTCACCTCGTCTATGTCCTCACCGGACTCCAGCTTCGAAAGCATTTCCACTCGACGCGAATGCCTCCCTCCGTCGAAGCTAGACCCCAAGAAGGCGTCGACAATAGCTATGGCCAGTTCAGTTCCCAATAGACGAGCACCGAGCGATAAAACATTGGCGTCGTTATGTTGACGTGCTAACCGGGCGGATAGTTCGTTGTAGCATAAGGCAGCCCTTACGCCTTTGACCTTGTTAGCAGCTAACTGCTCGCCTTGCCC
Source organism: Actinomycetes bacterium (assembly GCA_021846265.1). GTDB lineage: Bacteria > Actinomycetota > Acidimicrobiia > Acidimicrobiales > Acidimicrobiaceae > JABEUN01. The sequence goes on from JAJZCF010000119.1 coordinate 4,158, forward strand.
CGATCCCCCGAACACTATTGCAAAATCGGCCTTTTTGGCAACAACCGCCCTGGCCGCCGGAGCGCAATAACGCGGATAATCAACCGAGGTAGAGGCATCGTGGGTTCCAAAATCAATTACCTTCACGCCAAGGTCACCTAGGTGACCTTTGACGACCTCTTTTAGTTGGAAGCCAGCATGATCAGATCCGAGAGCAACAGTTGGCATGAGGCCTACAGGTAGGTACCGGGACGTTGCTGGTCTTCCTGCGCCCCAGGCATCAGCTGCTTGTTTCGCATCTCTTCCAGTTGAGAGCGTGCGGCAAGCTGCTGAGCGAACAGAGTCGCCTGTATCCCATGGAAAAGACCCTCCAACCATCCCACAAGCTGCGCCTGGGCAATTCTTAGTTCCGATTCACTCGGGACATCGTCTCCAGCAAAAGGCAGGCTCACCCTCTTCAGCTCACTTGCAAGATCGTCTGAAAGTCCAGAAGCGAGTTCCTCGATCGAACGTTGGTAGATCTCCTTCAACCTCGTTCGGGTCGTCTCGTCGGGATTAAACGACCTGACCTCTTCGAGGAGGCCCTTGATCATCGAGCCTATCCTAAGTACCTTGGCTGGCGACGATATCACTTCGGTCTCGCTGGCCTCCTCGCCAGGCGCGGGAATTACCTCGGCCGACTTGCTTTCCCCACTTACCCCGTCCATCGGGACCTCCATCTTTAGCTACCAAGAAATCTCTGTAAGATCCATGACCTTTAGAGGGACATATTAGAGGGCCCCAACCTAAGCACCTAGCCGATAGCGCACAAAAGTGGCACCTTTACTTCTTGAGCGCTTAGGCCACCATGCCTGCAGACAAGCTTAAATGGTCCGGTGTCGTCCGGATCAAAAAACGAAACGGGCGAAGTCGCTATGAGGGCGACGTCACCGAGACGTCTTGAGACTTCCAACGACATCTTCGGTCCCAGGATCTCCTGTTCTATCACCTGATGCCTCGTCAGCACTCTGCAGACCCCGGCGAAGGTCTCCTCAAGCTCCTTAGCCGCCTCTTCTAAGCTACCCGAACGTAAGTGCAACCAACGAAAGCGACCCTCACCACTTTGAAAGCTGACTTGAGATTGCACAGTATCAGGTATCGCCAGCGGCTCGTCCAAAACCTCCACCTGCCCGTGATCTGCCGTCACCAAAAGTCCGGCGCCCTTTGGCAGGGCTTCAGTAATCCTCTTAATCATGAAGTCTAGGTAGATAAGCTCTTCAAGATAGCGATCCCCAAGGCCGAACTCATGGGCAGTCGAGTCAATTCCTTCGTAGTACGCGTAGATAAACTTCTCACCATTGGCGAGTAACTCCTTTATCCATGAACCGATTCCACTCTGGGTCCGCCAAGAGGAGTTTCTGGAAGAACGGAGGTGTGCAAGTGAAAACTCAGACTTCTCTAATCCAGATTTAGTCACCACTGCCGGGTGGAGGCCAAAAAAAGGTTCAACCGGTGCGATCCTATAGGGATTCACGTCCATCGAAACCTTCTTGCCTCCGGTTGACCACCTCAGAGTATTCATCACACTTCTAGGACCAACACGCATCCTGTATCCAACTAGGCCGTGCAGGGATGGCGGTAAACCGGTCGTAATCGAAGTCAATGCACTCGCCGTTGTCGTCGGAGCTACCGAATCTATGGAGATTCTCTTTAGCGAACCCAACATCTCCAAGTCAGAAAGATGAGCTTCAAGCTGCGAAGAGCCTAGACCATCTACAACAAAAACGACCAATTGGTCTACGCCATCAAGTTCCGAAAAAAGCCAATTCGAATCACTTGGATCGGTCGATCCAGCCCGAATGACCTCCCGTCGAAAGCGATCCGGCGCAGGAATAGACCCTCTGTGTCCACTTTGGGCAAGCCTATATACGACCGCCGGAAGCAGATTCGAGAGGCATGCTCCGGAATAGTCAGGCACGCACCATTCGCTCATCGGATCT
>JAJZCF010000120.1 GCA_021846265.1 Actinomycetes bacterium
ATTCACAAAAGAAGTGTTTGTAGGCGGAATATTCGTAAATCATTGTTAGTTGGTAACTAATGTGGATAGAGGTACTTCTTCATGAGACAGGATCGTAAAGTGGCGGCACTGGAAATGGAGACACGCTTTAGAGCTGAAGGAAAAAAGGTTACCCCACAGCGGCAAAGGATATTTGAGCTACTAGCCGACAACAAAGAACACCCGACGGCGGAGACCCTTTTTCGCATGGTGCACCGGGACATGCCGACGGTGTCTCTCAAGACCGTGTACCAGACTCTAAACGAGCTCGGGCAACTAGGAATGGTCAAACCCTTGGAACTTGGCGGAGGATCGATGCGGTTCGATCCAAATGTCAAAAACGACCATCAGCACTTAGTTTGTGAATCTTGCGGGTCGGTCGCCGACGTTGATTTGGGACCCTTAGACGACATTTTTAGTGGGCGCAGCGACGTTGTATTCCTAGTCACCCGCGCCGAAGTGGTCCTGAGGGGTGTTTGCGAGAGCTGTCAGAGGGTCCTTCCCCTGGAGACATCCCCTTCGGAGGTTTCGGAATCGAGATAAAAAGCCGCCTCCGACTGATCAGATATCATCAATGGTCCACCGATCGACCTTAGCCCTTGGGCACAGTTAGCCAGATGACGTGTTGTGCCTGGTGGAAGAGTCATCTGTCATCATAAATCAAGTAAATGAAATTCAAGGAAAGGAGATTATAAATATGTCCGAGCTCAAAGGTTCGAAGACACAAGAGAACCTTAAGGAGGCTTTTGCAGGGGAGTCTCAGGCGAATAGGCGATACCTCTATTTTGCTCAGAAAGCCGACATTGAAGGCTATCCGGACACCGCGGCGTTGTTCCGCTCAGTGGCAGAGGGTGAGACCGGACATGCTTTTGGGCATTTTGACTTCTTGGCGGAGGTTGGCGACCCGGTGACCGGAGAGCCCGTCGGTCCCACGGATGAGAACCTCAAATCGGCCATCGCCGGTGAGACTTATGAGTACACCGAGATGTATCCGGGATTCGCCAAGACCGCAAGGGATGAGGGATTCGAAGAAATATCCGAATGGTTTGAGACTTTAGCTAGGGCTGAAAAGAGCCACGCTGGGCGTTTTGCTCAGGGGCTAGAAGCCTTATAGTTTATATTCTTCTGGGGGTTGGCGGGTCATTGCGCCGACCCCTCAGCTTTGTGCTAAGCCTAAGGTGGGAACCACTAGACAAGTTGCAGGGGCTGGGAATCTAGACGAGCCGCTCGGGTCGTGCGTGGTGCCGCAACTGAAGAGCTTTACCTCAAAGGATACGACCACCGAATGGAGAATGATGACAACTACCTATGACCCTTCCCACCCCAGCTACTTTGATGAAGCCGATTTTCGGCGCGAGCTGACCAGGGTCTACGATATATGTCATGGATGTCGAGTTTGTGTGGGTTTGTGCCCATCCTTCCCGAGTTTGTTCGATGCCGTGGATGCTAAAGATGGAGACGCCGGAGCTCTATCGAAACTCGAGCAAGATCTGGTTGTCGATGAATGTTTCGGCTGCAAAATGTGCTACGTGAAGTGCCCTTATGTGCCTCCACACGAATGGGAATTGGACTTTCCTCGATTAATGCTTCGGGCAAAGGCGATTAAAGTTCAACACGGTGACCAGTCCATTAGACAGCGACTCACCGATCAGGCATTAGCGAGGACCGACTTGGTTGGCGGGTTATCGGTCGCACTGTCTAGTTTTGCCAACAAGGCGGTAGGTACTCGAGATTCAGTTGCCCGCCAAGCGATGCAAAAAACCGTCGGCATTTCCCAGCATCGACTTTTGCCACCCTACGCGAAAGTCAGATTTACGACCTGGTTTAAGAATCGGCTCAGACCGTTTATCAAGGACCGCAAGGCTAAGGTCTCGGTTTTCCCGACCTGCTTCATCGAGTATATGGAACCGGGGATCGGAAAGGATTTAGTCGGCGTTTACGAACACAATCACGTTGAGTGTTCTTTGCCAGATGGAGCAAAATGTTGCGGTGCGCCCTGGCTGCACCAAGGAAATGTCGAGCAGTTCAAGGCCCAGGCGCGCAAAAATGTCGACATTCTTATCAAAGATGTGAAGATGGGGAAGGACATCGTTGTTTCCCAGCCCACTTGTGCTTATGTGATAAAAAAGGACTATCCGCAGTACCTGGAAACCGAGGACTCCAAAGTGGTATCAGCGCACACTTATGACGCATCAGAATACCTCATCAAAATGCATAAAAGTGGGGGAGGGATCGAGTTAGATTTCAATGGCGATCTTGTTGGTGAAGTTACCTATCATGCAGCGTGTCACCTTCAGGCCCAAAATGTTGGCTTGAAGGGACGAGATCTGATCAAGTTGACAGGTGCGAAGGTCAATGTGGTCTCTAAGTGTTCTGGCATCGATGGGACCTGGGGGTATAGGTCCGAAAACTATGCAGCTTCTAAGAAGCTCAGTCGGGCTTTGGCCTCAAAGATAAAAAATACCAAGTATGAAATGCTCGCAGGGGAGTGTCTCTTGGCAAACACTGCGATTACGGAGGAGACCGAGGAGAAGGTCTTTCATCCGATTGAAATTCTGGCACGCGCTTACGGCCTCAAAAAGGAGTGATTCAAATGGCGAAACTGGGCCTTGACGAAATAATGGACCTTAGGGAGTACGAGCGGGTTCGCGAGGTGTTCAGGCGAGAGATTATCGACCATAAGAAGATTAGGCGAGTGACTTTGGGGCCGATTTTGACCGCTCTATTTGAGTCGAAAAATACTATTAAATTTCAGATTCAAGAGATGGCTCGCGCGGAGAAGATGACTTCGGACGAAGCCATAATTCAAGAGCTCGATACCTATGAACCACTTGTGCCAAAGCAGCACCAGATGGTGGCGACGGTCTTCATCGAACTCGTCACCAAAGAGGAACTGATGCACTGGCTCCCATTGCTGGTGGGGATTGAGAAGAGCATTGCCTTGATACTCAATGATGGAGAAGTTGTACGGGCAAAGCCCGAGAAAGAGCACGAGTCCCAATTAACTCGCTCAGACATCACTTCAACGGTTCATTACATAACCTTCGACATGTCCGAAGCCCAGGTGGGTAAATTCACAAGCGGAGATCTGCAGCTAATGGTAGATCATCCGGAGTATCAGTACTCGACCAAGCTAAGCGAAGGTTTCCGGCAGTCGATTCTTTCTGACTGGGCTGACTGAATCGGGACGTTTTCGCGAAATTCCAACTTGGCGGCGTAGTATCATTTTCACGAGCGTGGCTAGGATCAGCAATTTTGGAAACCGTGCGTGGCAAACTTTGTCGACTTAGCAGTTCCGGAGAGTTTTCTAAATAGGTGGTGGAGAATGGATTTTGACCTTCCTGAAGAACTTGTTGCCCTTCAAGAAACTGTGCGCAGGATTGCAAAGGAGAAGGTGGCTCCGAGGGCTAGGGAGATCGACAAATCTGGTGAGTATCCAGAAGATATATTTCAGATTCTTAAAGATGCCGACCTTTTAGGACTCTGCATACCCGAAGAGTATGGGGGATCGGGCGCAGGCATACTTGGCTTGACTATCGCAATTGAAGAGGTTGCGAAGTATTCCAACACGATAGCACTGATGCTCCTTTTGACCAGGCTTCCGACGGGTCCAGTTATGATCGCCGGATCCGAATTTCAAAAAAAGAAGTACCTTCCACAGATAGCCAATGGAAATCAAAAGGCCTCTTTTTGTCTTTCTGAGGCGCAGGCAGGCTCCGACGTGGCAGGGATGCGAACGCGGGCGATTCCAGATCCAGATAACGAAGGTGGGTGGATTCTAAGCGGTACAAAGAGCTGGATTTCTGGTGTTGCCCAGGCAGATTGGTATACGGTCTTTGCAAAAACTAAGGAGCCATCTTCTAGGGAGCACTCGTCGATCACCGCTTTCATAGTGGACCGAAATCTAGACGGTGTTTCTGTGCCCCGAACCGATAAGAAGATGGGCGTTCATGGTATCGATACTGGCGAACTTGTCCTTAGCGACGTCCACGTTCCAAAGGAAAACGTCATCGGAGAGGTCGGGGGTTTCCGGCTAGCGATGCTTGGTCTGAATGCAATGCGGCCGATCGTGGCGGCTCGTGGGATAGGACTCGCCGAGGGCGCTTTGATGTACGCGGTCGATTACGTAAAAGATAGAGACGCATTTAATAGGAAAATTTCAGATTTTCAGGGAATCCAGTGGGAGATCGCCAAAATGGCGACTGAAATTGAGGCTGCCAGGCTACTCACCTATCGGGCTGCACGCTATGCGGACCAGGGTAGGTATACCAAAGAGTGGGTTCCGTACCTTTCGATGTCCAAATATTATGCATCCGAAGTTGCGGTTAAAGCTTCTGGACTGGCCTTGCAGTTACTCGGCGCCGCGGGGTATATGGAGGATCATTTGACAGAGCTCTTCTATCGCGACGCCCGCCAGTTGACCATCGTCGAAGGCACTTCGCAGGTCCAACTCGGCTTGATCGGCAAGGGTGTTTTGGACGGCGACCTCTGGTGGGACTGACCAAAAGTTTGGATTTAAACCGCTAGCGCCGCCTTTAGGACTGAAGCCGGTTTGGTGATGCGAAAGTTGCCGTCGTCTCTGCCATGATGACCTCAATGTCACCGAAGCAGACCTGGAATATGCTTGGCTAACCAACGAAACCTTGGTGGGTGGGATTATCGGTCGGCGGTTTTGAAAGCAGACCTAAAGCCGATTCCTGCTTTGACCGGGTTCGGCCGTTTAAGATGGCGCTGCTAGATTCCTTTTATGGAACTTTCAGACTCTCCTCAATTCGATTTCAATTTCCCGGGCTGGCCGGAGACTATTTATACCTTGACTAAAAGAGGAAACCTGAGCTACGCCTGGGCTTATTCAGCGATGGTCGAAATTCTTTCCGGACGAGCCAACGAGATGGAGATGTCTGCATTTTTGGCGGCTTTGAGGACCAAGGGCGAGACGATCGAAGAGATGTCTGGCTTTGCCGATTCGATGCTCAGTTTTGCTACCAAAGTTGCCTTCGAAGGCGAAGTAGTCGACACCTGCGGAACTGGTGGCGATAAAAAAGGGACCGTCAACGTTTCAACTACGGCGGCCCTGATCCTCGCTGGTGCCGGCGTTACCGTTTGCAAACACGGAGGAAGGGCGTCTTCTTCACTCAGCGGCTCGGCAGACGTCTTGGAGCAACTTGGAGTCGTCATAGATCTGGGGCCAGCCGGGGTTGCTAAATGCATGGAGGAGGCGAAGATCGGCTTCTGTTTTGCTCCAACTTTTCATCCGGCGATGGCCAATGTGTCTGCGGTCCGACGAGGCCTGAAGATTCCAACGGTCTTTAATTTTTTGGGCCCGCTAGTGAACCCTGCTTTGGCAAAGCGGCAGCTTGTGGGGATATCGGACCCCGAGATTGCCGAGTCGATGGTGGGAGTTCTTGGGCGAATAGGTTCTCATTCGGCGATGGTTGTCTATGGCGACGATGGTCTAGACGAGGTGACTACTACCGGGATCAGCCATATAATTCAGTTGACGAGGGACGAAACAGGCAAGGTATCACTTGAGCGTTACGACTTCGATCCACTTTCTGTGGGCATCAAGAGGGCAAAACTTGAAGACCTGGCGGGCGGAGATGCAAAATACAACGCTGAAGCACTTGTTTCGATACTTGAAGGAAACCAAGGTGCGCGTCGGGATATCGCAGTACTGAATGCAGCTTGTGCACTCGTAGTCGCGGGTGCAGCTAAAGATATTGAGGGTGGCCTTGATCTTGCAGATCGGTCTATATCCTCCGGAGGCGCCAAGCGTGCGCTGGAGCAACTCATTGAGACGTCGACGAGGATGGCAAATCCAATCTCTCGGCATTGAGCCGCAATTGACTATGTCACATTCTTGTGACCATGGAGGACTGGTGCGTAAGCGAGTCCTTCGATAAGATGTCGCACTTTTAGTTACTTCGGACCAATGGCTCGGCTCAGGTGGCGGCAGGACGAACGTGTTTACATGGACCTCGACAGTGCTCGAGGCTAATGTCGCAGAATTGTATTTTCTTTTCGATTCCCGCACAGAGGTACAAGACGCAGTTGCGCAATGACTCCA
>JAJZCF010000121.1 GCA_021846265.1 Actinomycetes bacterium
TCTAATCGAATTCCGCTAGGGGCATGAGCCTCGGATTCTTCTTTTCGAAGTCTTTTTGAATCGTATCGCTGCGACATTCAATGTGGCGACGTAGGTCGTGTTGAGCTACTTTGGCATGGAGCTTGTCGCTGATCTCAGCCATGACGGCTCCGCTAACCCAACTTTCGATTCCCACCCAAGAACTCCCAGCTCAGCTGGTTAGTCCCAGTGGATAGGGCACTACAAACTGGCTACTACCTTGGCTCGTCTGGGTAAACAGCTTGACAACTTCCATGCATGACCGCGGACGAGGTGTATATTGAATTGTTGCGATGACCGGTTGAACTCGCCTTGCCATCATCGAGGCCACCTGCTTCCGTTCAGAAGAACCACCACGGCGATATGAAAGCCAACGACGCCAAAAAGCTCAAAGAACTGGAGAAAGAAAACAGTCGACTAAAAATAATTCTTCTTGACTTGATCTTGGACTTAACAATGCTCAAGGATGAAGGCTTCTTAGGAAATTTCCAACCGTAATTCGCAATTGGTAATGCAGGAGTAGATCGGAACGAAAAACACAACCAAGAACCTCAGCGACTAAAAGAGTTAGGCTGAATTTGGTCCGACTGGGGCTAGCGCCCCTGTGAATAGCTGATTTCTCTTGCTTGGGGGCCTTTCGTGAGAATGAGTAACGGTCACTCGCCCTCGACTATTGATTATGTATATCGGGCCCTGGGGGGTAGAAGTACTGTTCTGAACTTCGGTTAACTGAGCACCTGAGCACCCTTGGTGGCCGGTGGAACTGTAACTTACCGGGACGAGCCCTGGACCCATCAAGGCTGAGCCCGGTTTATCCAGCCAATCAACTACTCCTTGCCTCGTTGGATTTCTCCCTGCATGCATGAGTGTTTCTAAAGTGAGATAGGCAACGCTCATCCCGTAGATGGTGTTATCATCGAGGGGCAACGCTGAGTCATATTCAGCATGAACTTTGGTAAATAGCTTTATCCATGGATCGTTTGGGTTTGCCAAGGTTGGCAGGAAGGTGAGTGAATAGACACCTTCTACCGCCGCAGGACCGGAGACTTTGCCAGACGAAAGGGTGTCTATCAGATTCGCTACAGTTAAGGGATCTGCGGACATCGCAGGAGTGAAGTTAGTGACCTTCATTTGTAGGTTGTTTTCAGCAATTAATTCCAAAGCCGTAGCCTCTGGAATTGAAAAGCTGACAATCAGATTTACTCCGGCGGCTTTTAGGGCTCGGATTTGCTTGCCGAGACCGTTTGAGAGTGAAGACGGGTCATAAGACTGGGTCGCAACAATTGCATTCGGCCCTAAGGCTTGACGCAATCCGAGCAATCCGCGTGCGCCGAGATTATCGTCTTGATAAATGACGCCAACCTTGGCCTTTGGAAACTTTTGGTTTATCACTTTTCCGAGGATTCGTCCCTGGGTTGCATAGCTTGGACTAAGGCCGAAGGTATTTGGGTAGGAAATTGGAAGATTCGAGCAGTCGCATCCAGACCCCACGAAAAGGTTCGGGATCTGTTTTTGGTTCAAATATGGCTCCACACTCTGATGAGTCGAAGTGCCCAATGCATTGACAATTGCAAAGACGTTGTACTTTTGGACTAGTTTTTTCACAACCTTCATGGTTATGGCCGGGTTGTATTGATCGTCCTGGTAGTAGAGCGTTATTTTGCGCCCGTACACACCTCCGAGGGAGTTGGCATATTCAAAGAATGCCTCCATCGCTGGTGCAATCTCGCTATAGCCCGGTGCTGCTGGCCCGGTCAGTGGCTGAAGACTACCTAAAAGTATGCTGCTATCGGTTATCCCAGGCGCTGAGGGTTCATTGACCACGGTATCAATGGGGGAATTGGCGGTCGGGCTGACTTTTGCTGCCGTCCCGCAGGCTGCTAGCGCTAGGGCGGCAATGGTCAAGATTGTTGTGATTTTGGAAAGGCCAAAGATTTTCGAAGGTCCTATTATCGAATCACGCTCCTCTTTAGACTTCCGTACCTTTGGATTCCTTTTCAGTTACCCATTCAGAGACTAAGGCATGATGGATTATTTTCGACTTGTATTAGTCCAAACTTTTTAGCAGTTGCCATGGTCTTCTGGTTTTTTTCTTTATCAGCGGCGGGGTAGTACCCCAGTATGTCGCGCGTGAGCGCTTGTACATCCGATTCCTATAGTTTCATGGTTCCGGATAAGTTCAATGAAAATCTCTCGAACTCGAAGTTATCAAGAGTTCTAAGGCGGCAATTCTCGTCGCAACTATGTTGATCACGGCACCATTCACCTCTAAGCTTCCAGCAATTGATAGGGCTGGATTTGACTTGGCTACTTCCCTGAAGCGTATCCAAACTCCCTTGGAACAGATAACGTTTACCAATCCAGTCTCGTCTTCTAGATTGATGAAGGTAACCCCGTTTGCCGTCGCCGGTCTTTGTCTGTGCGTCACTACTCCGGCGACCAAAACCCTGCTTCCGTTTTGGAGTTTTCCTAAATCACAGGCTCTGATCGCGCCTCGTTTCTCAAGTTCGCTACGTAAAAGCTCCATGGGATGTCCGCTTGTCGTGATGCCGACAAAGGATGCGTCCAGAGACATCTCCTGGATAGCTGTTAATTCGGTTAACTTGGGTGGAAGTGGGGGATCTTTCATACCGGGGAGTACGTTATTTTTGATCCCGACTGACGGGGCGGCCATCCAAAGCGCTTCTCTCCTCGATAACTTCTTATGCAGTGACAATTCTTCGATCTCTAAAAGAGCACCAGCTTGAGCGAGGGACTCCATCTGACCCCTATTTAAAGACGCCTTTGTGGCGAGGTCTACCATGGATGCGTAAGGTCCGTTCTCGACGATTTTCTTTGCTATTGTCCTTCCTATTCCCGAGATCGAGTCCAGCCCTACCCTTACACTTGGCCAGAGTCCTTCTCTCGGATTAGACGGGTATATGTTGGGGGAGTCCAAGGTTTTTACAGGCCCATTTGAGTCTCCATTTTCAAGGGTTGCCCAGTATCCGCTTTTTCCTACTACCGGTCCAAGAACTGATACTCCGTGCCTCCTGGCGTCCTGAGAAAGGGTTTGAGTCGACCAAAAGCCCATAGGTTGCGATCTCAGTAACCCCGCTAAAAAGGCCGCTGGATAGTGGAGCTTAAACCAGGCGCTAGCGTAAACCAAGTAGGCGAAGGATGCTGCGTGACTCTCTGGAAAGCCGAAGTTTGCGAAGGCGGAGAGTTTCTCGAAGATGCTCTCTGCCACCACTGAATATATGCCGTTCTTTGCCATTCCGGCAAAGAACCTTCCTTTCAAAAGTGTCATTTTCTCAGCTGAACGCTTTGAACCCATAGCTTGGCGTAGGCGATCCGCTTCAGCTGGGGTAAATCCAGCTACGTCCATTGCCATCTGCATAAGCTGCTCTTGAAACAGTGGTACGCCTAAGGTTTTTGATAGGGAGTTTTCGAGAAGAGGATGAAGATAACTGACCTTCTCCTCACCGTTTCTCCTCCGTATGTAAGGATGGACGGAACCGCCCTGGATTGGGCCCGGTCTAATGAGTGCTACCTCAACTACCAGATCGTAAAAGCGTCTTGGCTTTAGTCTCGGAAGGGTTGCCATCTGAGCCCTACTCTCGACCTGGAAGACACCAATTGAATCCGCCCTGCACAGCATCTCGTAGACATCATCTTCCTGAGGAATGAGGGCTAGATCTATCTTTGTGCCGTGGTTCTCCGCTACGATATCGACCATTTCGTGAAGAGCCGACAGCATCCCGAGACCAAGAAGATCAAACTTAACCAGACCGATGGTTGCACAATCATCCTTGTCCCACTGCAACACGCTTCTGTCCTTTGCCCTGGCCCACTCGATCGGACATACCTCATGAATCGGCCTATCACAGATGACCATTCCCCCTACGTGTAGGCCGAGATGGCGCGGATTATTTTCGATCTCCATGGCTATCTGCTTGACGTCATCAGGGAGAGAAAGGTACGGATTGCCGAATCGGTCCTTTACTTGTGTAGCCGCTTCGACTGATCCCCATCTTTCGATTCGCTTAGACCAAGAGTCGATCACCTCGTTGGGATATCCCAAAACCTTTCCCACCTCTCTGATCGCGGATTTTGATCTGTAGGTGATGACGTTGGCGACCTGAGCGGCCATATCTCTTCCGTACTTGGCGAACACATACTGCAGAACCTCTTCTCTTCGGTCGCTTTCGATATCGATATCGATATCTGGCGGACCGTCCCTTTCAGGAGAAAGAAACCTCTCGAATAACAGCCTGAGTGAGACTGGGTCGACATTGGTAATTCCTATCGCATAGCACACGGCCGAGTTTGCCGCAGAACCTCGCCCTTGACAGTAAATTCCCTCGTGCCGACAGAACTCGACGATGTCCCAAACGACCAAGAAGTATCCCGAAAATCCCAGCTCCGATATAATCCTGAGTTCATAGTCAATCTGCTGGTAGGCCCCTTGGATCCTTTCGTTCTCTTTCGTTCCATAACGAGACTGCCCTAAGAGGTAGCTGAGGTGCCTGAGCCATTCGTCATCGCTATAACCCGCTGGCGCCAAGGAGGTGGGTAACTTAGGGGCTAAAAGCGCCAGATCAAAGGCACACCTAGACTGGACTTCTAGGGTCATTTCCACGAGACCTGGAAATCTGGCGAACCTCTGATACTGCTCCTTGGGAGACCTAAGGTGTCTAGCAAAGGAAGGAGCGAGCCATGCGTCGGCGTCTCGTAGCGACTTTCTGGATCTGATTGCCGACACCACATGAGCGCATTTTCCACTTTTTGGGGAATCGTAATGTGCATTCGAGGTGGCTAATGGTGTTGTCCGGAGGGACAGAGCCAGCTCCACCATCTCAGAGTTTCTCTGCTGGTCTATTGGCTCACCGTGATCCCAGCATTCGACGTACACATTGTCTCTACCAAAAAGTTCGATGAGTCTATGAAGCTCGAGCTTTGCTGCCTGTGGTCCCTCTTGCACGAGGGCCTTCGGTACTGCCCCCTTGCGGCATCCGGTGAGGACGATAAATTCCCCCTTGGATCTTTCGGCTAGTTCCAAGAGGGATAGAGAAAAACGGCCCTTCTCCTTCCCTGCGAGCTGTCCGTGTGTGATGGATGCCGAAAGATTGGCATATCCCTTTGGAGACTTTGCCAAAACGATCAGATGATCCCCCGAAGGATCTGCTAAAACTGTCCTCTTGTCTATAGATTCGAGGGTCAGCTCGGCACCGAATATGGTCGCCAGACCTAGCTGTTTGGCGGCACTGGCAAACTTTGGTAAGGCGTAAAACCCGTTGTGATCGGTTATGGCGATACCGGAAATGCCGAGTCGATAGGCTTCGTTCACCATCTCCTCGGGATCGGAGACACCGTCTAAAAAGCTGTAACTAGAGTGAGCGTGGAGTTCTGCATAACTAATTTCTTCGTCCATCAGAATGCTCCGAGGAGATTGATTGCTTTAGCCTCCGGGTGAATCTGCGGTCGAGCCATAGCTCCAAAGTTCCTTGACTGTGCAATACCTGTTGAGTTTTTTCTCCTGCTGGGCCGGACTGGCCCTTCGATCGGCCTTCGTGAGCGGCCAGAAAGGGTCAGAGGTTGAGCGCTGATGAAGCCGGTGCTCGCTCCAGAAAACCTAGACATTTCTAGGCATCCTCTTGTTTTCGCTCGCCAGCCGCTGAGTCTCCCCGGTTCCAACCGTTAGAACCGGACTCTGCGAGGCGACACCATTGGTGTCTCCCACGCCCAGGTTCTTCCGTCGTGGTTCACTTGGAGTCCTGCCCCGAGCGGTAGTATCCCCTTCGACGACACGGGTTAGGACAGCATCACTAACGGTCTCCATTGAGACACCCGCATCTCCAGTTCTACTTTCCAATCGGCGTTGGAACCTAATGTCAAGTAGGTTCTTTAGGTCCCGATAAGGGGTGTAAAGGGTGATCTCACGATCACTTGTTATTGCCATCAGGTTCATGGCGGCTACCTTGTCCGCACCACCCTGCCAGTTGCAATTCCAATAGGGATTACGGCAGTGAAACAGATCCCCATTGCGGAGGAAGTGCCACAT
>JAJZCF010000122.1 GCA_021846265.1 Actinomycetes bacterium
CTTTTTTAAAGAAGGATCTTCTAGGTCGAAAACCAGAGGGCCGACGATTTGGCGAAGTCGCTTTTTCGCCAAATGCATGACCAGCTTTGGCATATAGCGCGCTACCGTCGCACCGACACGGATCAGGGCGATATCGATGGGTGATAGAAAGTCAACTCGGGAGCCGGCCGCTAGTTTTCTGAACTGCGCTGCCGCTACGGCTTCAGATTCTGGCCGCAGCACGAGATCAGCAAAGGACATCGTGTAGGCGACCGAGGATGCATCGCCGGTTAGTTTTCCTAGTCGCTTCGCACTTGAAAGCGAAGCGCTGTCGCTAAGTGTTTTTGATTCACGGAGCCAGTGCTTGGCCAGCTCGATAGCGTCTTGCACAATTAGATCCCCAAGGTTGTCGACCGGCATTTCGGGGTTAGAAGACTCGTTTTCTCCGAATGGAGTTGTTAGACCCATATTCCGAAGCATAGGTCAAATAGTTCTTGAACTACCCGCCCGCTCGGAGCTAATTGTAACTCGAGCTATTAGTAGATCGGATCGGAGTTACTTCTCGCCTCTCTAAGATTTCTGGCGATACGAAGTCCATAGGCATGCCGTAGGTTCCTCGCCCTTTCAGCATCCAGCTTCAGCAGTGGATCGCGATTTGATAGTGCCTTTTTTTCCCAGTCGAAATGGAGGTCGACGAATTCGGCGAGGGTGGGGTAGCGCGGCTTCTTGGCGAGTTGGAAGGTAGCCCCCATGATGTCCATGTTTGGGTTGTAGTTAGGGTCATCGAGGATATAATCTGGCCATTTAAGTTTCAGGTAGGACTGTTCGCCCTGTATCCTGACTATCTTCCATGGGTCGTCGTTGTCCGAACCACGAGACTTTGATTCGTGGTGGATCAGCACTGCAAATGGGGTCCATGCCACTCGATGGCCGGCGTCGACCACCTTGATGCACAGCTCCACGTCGTTGAAGGCCACTGGAAGTTCTTCCTCGTTCATCCCTCCTACCTCTAGGTAGGTCTTTTTATCGATGAGGAGGCAGGCCCCGGTAACCGCTGTCAGGTTGTGGACCACCCGGTATCTATTTCGGTAACCCGGATCTTCCTGGGTGACGTCTTGCCCGTAGTGACCAGCAGCACCACCCATGCCGACCATAACACCGGCATGTTGGGTAGTGCCGTCGCCGTAGAGGAGTCGAGCCCCGACAATTTTACTATCAAACTTGTCCATGAGGCTGACCATTTCGGAAAGCCAATTCGCCTTGACGATTGAGGTATCGTTGTTTAGCAGCAGTAGTAAATCTGCGCCGATCGAACCTATCGCCGCATTGTGCATTGCGGAGAAGTTGAACTTTTTATCGTAATGGATGACCTTAATCTTGTTTTGAGCTTCCAAATCGGCCAGATAATCGAGGGTCTTCTTATCGGTCGTTTGGTTGTCGATTACGAAAATCTGATAGTTGGGATAGTCTGTGATGGTCATCAGACTTCCGAGCGACTCCTTGAGTAGGTCGTAGCCGTCTCGAGTCGGCACTATAACAGCGACACTTGGTGCCGGGTCGGGCAACTTGAAGTGGACTCTATTAGTGTTGTTTTTTCGCACGACAACCGAGCCCGGGAAGTTTCTATCCAAGAACTCTTGCGTGAGACCCCTGGTTCTCTCGTCTATCTGCTCCTTGGCGTCTGTTGAAAGGGCGGTAGACCCAGCGATCGCTCGCCAGTGATACAACACCCTCGGAACGTGAACTATGTGGGACTGGTCTATTTTCTCGATATATCTGAGCAGAAAGTCGTAGTCTTGGGCTCCGTCGAATTCGCTCCTTAGTTTTACCTCAAAAGCGACGTCTCGCTTCACGGCGGTGAGGTGGTTTATGTAGTTGAATGAAAGAAACATCAACGGGTTCCAGTCCGGTTTGAAATGTGGAGAATACAGTTCACCAAATTCGTCGGACTTGTCCTCATCGGTGTAGATCAAAGCGGCTTCGGGATCTCTGTTTACCGCATCGGCGATCCAAAAGAGAGCATCTGGCTCAAGGAAGTCGTCGTGGTCGACAAATACGACGTAGTCGCCCACTGACGCATCTATCCCCTCGTTGGTCGAGTAGGAGACGCCCATGTTCGCAGTCCTCTGGATGATCCTCACCCTCGCCTCGGCGGAATTGAACCTCTCGAGCAGTTCGGTTATTGATTGTTGCCCAGAGCCATCGTCTATCAGCAGCAGTTCCCAGTTAGAGTAGATTTGATTGGATATCGACGCCACTGCTTCGCGTAGGTAGAGCTCATTTGTGCGATAGATCGGCATGATAATGGAAAATTTGGGGGTGATCGGAAACGCTTCTGAAAGCTCCCTGGCCTTCAGCGCTGCATCGGATGATATAGCACAGTACTTGTTTCTCCACTTGGTGTATTCGGAGACAGTGCCGCTGTCCTTTTCGGGATCTACTAGAGAACGCACACCCCCGACCGTCTCTTTTGCATACTGCAGAAGTCGTTTAGTATCCTTCGCCGTCAGCTGGGCGTAGTTCTTTAAGTCTGCGATGATCGCCTCGACGGACTGGTCCTTTTCTGAAAAAGCTATCCGGAGCAACCTGGAGACGTTCGCTACCTTTGCTAAAGCCGGCGAAACCTTCGCCACCTCGACCTTTGGTGAGCCAACCTCGATGGCCCTGCGTGACAGTCTCAAAGCTTTGAAGGTCTCGCCCTTGTGGTAGTAGTAGATGGCGGCGTAGTAGCCGTTTCCGATTGGGGAAAGGATCGCAGCTTTAGACTCGGGCGAATCTGTGTATTTGCCCATGATTATCGCTGGATCTACCGGCTCGCTCGATGGGTCATCGATCTTTACTCGGAAAAGGAGCCAGCCGTCGGTATAGATCTCCAACCCGTCTGGGTCAATGATGAGACGGGATTTGGATGGAAAGCTAAATCGATCCCCAATGTAGTTCTTGTACTCGTCGAGTTGAGCAATACCCAAAGAGACGAACTTGATACCTGGGGCTCGTGAAAGAGTGGCCAGTGTAGTGTCCTTCATCTATCCAAAACCTCTTTCGGCAAATTTCTCCAGAGAGACCAGACTAATGCTAAAAGGTCGATACTCGGAATATTGGACTAGGGGTCAGATTGTGGCACCTAACTCTGCCTAAGCCGTGGAGTGTGGAGACTTAGATCAGTTGCTGATGACGGCTTGGGTTTCGACGCTAAGGGTTTCGGCACTAGGGCCACCTTTGCTCATACGATGGGCCAAGGGTAGTTCCGATACTCCATTTCCACCACGGGAAGTATCTTCGAGGCGGATATCTTCTTTGCCCTTTTTCTCAGTGCCGCCAGCTCGGGAGGGTTTAATAGCAGTTGTAAATCTTCGAGATCGGTCGGGATTTGTCGACCGATGGCCCTAAAAGCGTCGCTGAGGGCATCGTCGATCTGTACTCCGCCAAATTCCCAGATAACTGTGCGTAATTTAGGAGAAGCGTGCAGTGTCAAACCATTGTCTATGCCCCAGAGGTGGTCTGAATTAGCGTCGATGAGGATATGGCCAGACTTCCTGTCCCCTGAATTAACCACCAGGTCGAAGGCGCATATCCGGATCATCTGCGAATGAAGCTCCTCTCTTTCTAAAAGAGAAAAGTAGTGCTGGCTAAAGTCGGCATCCACGAAGCGCTGCAGTGACCCTTCACCCAAGGGCAGGTCCGATCTGATGATTGTTTCAGGTACGGCTCCAATTCCCAAGTAGCGGTCTAGGAGGTAGGAGGCGAGTTCCCGCTTATGCAAGCCCGGCGGGTAGTCCCAAAGCGGCCTCTCCCCGGCAACGGGCTTGTAAACGGCCCGCAGCTTTTCACCTTGGTAGCTGAGTTCGATGAGCAGTGTCGAATTAGACCCATATGGAAGTCTGCCGAGTATCTCCGCCCGCCCGTAGGTCATGACCTCTATATAAAAGGAGCTGAGTTGCCGTTGGTCTTTGGACATACGTGTCCTCGATTGTCTAGTGGATAGCCACATAGTGGACATGGTGGTCGGCCGGACCTAACTAAGCGTGTTCCTTCAATGCTGAGGTAAGCGGCCTGTTCCTTCGTCAGGCTGCAGCGAAACCTTCCGGCTGACTCCTCGTCGTCGAGCATTTCGGTGAACTCTACGTCTATGGTGTCGGTGGAGGCACTGTAGCCGATTGCGATCTGACTTGCCGCCCAAATCGGAGCCATCGGTTCTTCGAGGGATACGTCCTCTGGAACGTGGCCTGGTCTGTCTAGCCTCTCCAAGATGCCCGTCAGGTACTCCACAAGTGAACTGATCTGTACCTTTTCAACCTTGATAGTGACGAGGTCCCCAAGATAGCTGCATTGAAGCAAGAACTGCCTCGCTCCTGGTTCGCCTATGGCGCCGACGACTATCTTGTCGACCCTTGGAAACTCGTAAGATGCGCCCAAGCTAGAAAGCTCCTTTTGTGATGGCAGGGGTGTAGTTGACTCCTTGCACGAAAGCTAGTCCGTCTAGGACGGAGATGTTCGATACCGACGTGACGGAAATCAAGATCCGCTGAAATTGGTCGAGGTGCATGCCCAGGCAGTCTGCGACGAGTGCCTTGATCGGGTCAGCGTGGGAGAATGCCACGACTACTCCGCCTTTGTGCCTTTCGGCCACTTCGAGCATAAAGTTCTTCATTCGCTCTGACATCTCAGTGAAGGATTCACCATTTGGGAATCGAAAGAGAGATGGGCGACTCTGTACGATCTTCCACTCTTTGAGTCGGTAGAGAGATTTCAGTTCGGCTCCGGTCCATTCGCCGAAGTCACATTCGATGATGCCCGGATGTTTGATGATCGGGACATTCGAGAGTGAGGAGTAGGGTGTCGCCGTTTCCACTGCTCGCTCCATGGGAGAGGAGTAGATAGCGTCGGGAGAGGGAAAGGAATCGAATATTTTTTCAGCTATAGCCGCTGCCATCTTGACCCCCTCGTCGCTCAGATGCAAGCCAGCAGTTCTCCCCGGGAGTATCTTGCCGGTGGTGGGCGTCTTGCCGTGCCTGACTAAAAGCAGGGTCGTAGCCTTTGACCGCCTGCCCTTTGACCTGGAATTAGCTCCCGTCCCCGGCTGAACGGGAGGAGCATCTTTATGATTTGAACCCGAATCTTGCATCTGCAGATCAACGCTATACGCATAGACGAAGATTGTCGACAGCTATGGTCGCTCGAGATCCAACTCGTCTTGGCTAAATTGGGCCACGCGACCCTATAGTCTTGTGGCCCAATAAAAGCTAGCTGAGCCTTTCGATGATCATTGCCATACCCTGGCCGCCACCTATGCACATAGTCTCAAGCCCGAAAGTCTTGTTGAGGGTCATTAGATCGTTGATCAAGGTGCCCATGATCCGAGCTCCGGTCATCCCGAAGGGATGACCCAAGGCGATGGCTCCACCGTGGGGGTTTAGTTGATTTTCGATTGATATTCCACTTTCGTCGCATACCGGCAATACCTGAGCTGCAAACGCCTCGTTCAGCTCCACTACGTCGATGTCGGAGATCTTCATCTTCGCTTGAGCTAGTACTTTTGCGATGGCTTCAATCGGTCCAACACCCATCAATTCTGGCGCCAAACCCGATACGGAGGAAGCGACTATTCGGGCGAGGGGCTTTATTCCTAGCGCCTTTGCCCGGGTGTCAGACATAACCACTACCGCCGCCGCACCGTCATTCAAAGGGCATGAATTTCCAGCGGTGACCCTGCCGTCGGGCCTGAAGACGCTTGGAAGAGTAGAAAGTTTTTCGAGACTGGTTCCTGGCCGAGGGCATTCATCGACCGACACGACGCTACCGTCGGGGAGGACGTAGGGCGAGATCTCCCGATCGAAAAAACCGTTCTTCTGTGCTTCAGTCGCCCTGTCCTGCGAAAGCTTGGCGAACTCGTCCATTCTCTGGCGTGAAACGCCGAACTTGTCAGCGACATTTTCGGCGGTGAAGCCCATGGGGATATACATGTCGTTTATGTAGTCGCTGCGGTTCTTGTCCGTGAATCGAGGGT
>JAJZCF010000123.1 GCA_021846265.1 Actinomycetes bacterium
AGAAAACCGACCATCGAAACACCCAACCCAGGTACCCCTTGGGACAAAGCAGCGAAGCTAACACGCTAGTTTATAACTCGTGAGCCAGACTTCATTATCCCAAGAGACCTACGAGCGCCTGCAAGCGGAGTTGCTAGACCTGACAACGCGAGGCAGGATCGAGATAGCCCACGCGATCGAAGCTGCGCGAGCACTTGGAGACCTGAAGGAAAATGGTGACTACCATGCCGCAAAGGACACGCAGGGCAAAATGGAAGCACGAATTCGTCAGATTCAGGCGCTTTTAAAGGATGCCATCATTGTCGAGTCGGCCCATTCTCCCAAAGTGGTCGAACCGGGAGTAGTAGTTCACCTGAAGTACGAAGGTGAAGACGACGTCTATTCTTTCCTGGTTGGCTCGATCGAGGAAAAGCGGAGCGGAGTTGAAGTAGTCTCCCCTACTTCACCTTTGGGGAAAGCACTGCTCGACCAGAAAGCGGGCACCACTGTCGAATATGATGCCCCCGGCGGCAAACTTCGGGTCGAGATCGTTCGCCTCGGCGACTAGCGGTTGTAGCTAGCCACACTCGGGCTAAATTGTTCCACAGCGAGCAAGTTATACAACCTGAGGCGGAGAGTAAATATGGGACGCACACTTTCGGAGAAGGTCTGGGACAACCACGTCGTCTACAGCAAAGATGGCGAGCCGGACCTGCTATATATTGATTTGCACTTGCTTCACGAGGTGACGTCCCCTCAAGCTTTCGATGGGCTACGAATTGCCGGGAGAAAGGTAAGACGGCCAGATTTAAGCCTTGCAACCGCTGATCACAACGTCCCTACCGCCGACATCGACCAACCTATTAAGGACCCGATTTCGAGAAAGCAGCTCGAAGCGCTATCGAACAACTGTTCCGAGTTTGGCATCCCGCTTTTTGCCATGGGAGACGATAATCAAGGAATTGTCCATGTCATAGGGCCGGAACAAGGATTTACCCAGCCCGGGATGACCATCGTCTGCGGAGACTCTCACACAGCGACCCACGGAGCATTCGGGGCATTGGCATTTGGTATCGGGACTTCCGAGGTGGAACACGTACTTGCCACTCAGACCCTTCCGCAGATTCGTCCTAAGAAGATGGCGATCACCGTCGACGGGAAGCTGCCAGAAGGGGTTACCGCCAAGGACCTTATTCTGGCCATTATCGGCGAGATTGGTACCGGAGGAGGTATCGGCTATGTTGTCGAATATCGAGGAGAGGCGATAAGGGCGCTTTCCATGGAAGCTCGCATGACCGTCTGCAATATGAGTATCGAAGCAGGAGCAAGGGCTGGCTTGATTGCGCCAGACCAGGTAACGTTCGACTACCTTAGAGGACTCGACCATGCGCCTAAAGGGGCCGAATTCGAAAAAGCGATCGAATTCTGGAAGACTTTACAAACGGACCAAGATGCGGAATTTGATAAAGAAGTCCACATTGACGCAACCAAACTCTCCCCCTACATAAGCTGGGGAACCAATCCTTCCCAAGTTGCCCCACTCTCTTCCAGTGTCCCAGACCCGAGCCAGATGACAGACCCGGCGTCCAAAGAAGCCGCTGCTAGAGCCCTAATTTACATGGGCCTCGAAGCTAACATGCCGCTACGAGAGATCAAGGTTGACACCGTATTTATCGGTTCATGTACAAACTCGAGAATTGAAGATCTGAGGGCTGCGGCGGCAATAGTGCAAGGAAAAAAGGTAAAGGAAGGAATCCGAGCCATGGTGGTTCCGGGCTCTCATCGTGTCAAAAAGCAGGCCGAGGCGGAAGGATTAGACAAAATCTTCACTGCTTCCGGATTTGACTGGCGTGAGCCTGGGTGCTCTATGTGCCTTGGAATGAACCCGGACCAACTCAGCCCGGGCGAAAGAAGCGCGTCCACTTCAAACCGTAACTTCGAAGGTAGACAAGGTAGGGGGGGCAGGACTCATTTAGTTTCACCGCAAGTCGCTGCGGCCACCGCCATCCTCGGTCGCTTTGGCTCGCCAGATGAACTGTAGATCCATTGTGGTCGATCACCAATCGAAAAATCTCAAGAGTTCAGGATTTTTTATTAAGGAGTCAAGTTGAAACCGATCAATAGGATTGAATCCACCGCCTTACCGCTCAAACGCTCTGACGTCGACACCGATCAAATCATCCCAAGCGAATGGCTCAAGAGGGTTGAACGAAGCGGTTTTGGAAAGGGACTATTCGGGGAATGGCGGGATGACCCGTCCTTCGTATTGAATGACCCCGCCTTTTCGAAAGCCCATATTTTGGTCGCAGGCCCCAACTTTGGTACCGGTTCATCCAGGGAGCACGCCGTCTGGGCGCTGATGGATTATGGTTTCGAAGCTATCATCTCCTCTAGATTCGGGGATATTTTCAGGAACAACTCGACAAAGGCTGGATTGGTTCCAGTAGTTGTTCCCCAGCCGCTGATAGAGCAGATATGGAAGGCGATAGATGCCGACTCCAACCTTTTGATCTCAATTGACATCGACAAGCGGGTGGTCGAAATTCCAGCGCTCGATGTAACTGAGCCATTCCTCCTCGATGATTTCACCCGCTACAGATTTTTGGAAGGTCTGGATGACATAGGGCTTTCCCTGCGCCACAAAGACCTTATTTCGGATTTCGAGGACACGAGAATCAGCTGGATGTCTTCGACGCTTTAGCCTTTTTGGCAGAAATCGTCGTGGAGTCCACACCCGAAGTAATAAAAAGTCCTACCATGACAACTACAGCACCGACAAAAAAGACCAGCTCAAGCTTCTGATGCTGAAAAAAGAAACCTTCGGCCACAGACACAACCGCGATTAGGTAAGTAACCGCACTTGAGACGGTGGCGGATACTTGCCTTACGAGCCGCGTACTCAATAAAGCCGCAAATCCGGTCTGTACGATTCCAAGGGTCAATATAGAAAGATCTACTCGGGCACCAGCGTGAAGTACGACCCCTGGCCCCATCGGGTCAAGGGCCAAAAGCATCAGGGCTGATGCGGTGATCTGGCCCGCAGCGATAGTCAGCGAAGATGCACCGGTCGGGATCAAAAAACGCTTTAGGTAGATGAAGCTCACTGCATAGAGCAATGCCGCCAGCACGATAGCACCTTCAGCAATGATGCTCCCTAGGCTTTGGGTGCTCCAAGGATGGAAGATAAGTATCACGCCGACAAGGCCTACCGTAACGCCAACCTTCCTCTTAGCACCCAAGGCCTCTTTAAGAATAATCGGTGCAAGGACGGCCGCAAAAATCGGAGTGGTAGCGCCAAGCATTCCCGCAACCGCAGAGGGGGCCTTCGTCTCTCCCCATGAGATCAGGAGATACGGAAGGGCGGTAGATACCAGCCCTGCGCCAAATAGGTGTGCAATGAACTTAGCGGACCAAGCTATTTTTCCTCTTCTGGCCCCGTTTGACACGAGCACGGCAACCAACACTAAAGCCCCGCCGAGAAGCCTAACCTGGGCGACCTGGAGCGGTGAAAACCGCTCCAGGCTAACCGCTATCAGAGAATATGAGCTTCCCCAGATTACGCCCAGGAAAAGAAACTCAAATAGTGTCTTTCGGTTCATCCCGCTAATGTGTCGACCACGTAGTCGACACAAGCGGTGAGCGCCTCGACGTCTGATGGGTCTATGGCTGGGAACATAGCTACTCGGATCTGATTCCTTCCAAGCTTTCTGTAGGGCTCAACATCTACGATCCCATTAGCCCGTAGGGCCTTGGTGACTTTAGTGCCATCGATCGAGTCGTCGAGGTCGATTGTCCCAACTACGTGGCTCCGCATGGCTGGATCGGTTACGTAAGGCGTTGCATAATCCGACTTCTCAGCCCAACTGTAGAGTCGCGATGCAGAGTCATTGCACCTCTGTGTGGTAAAAGCAAGACCGCCATTTTCCAACATCCACTCGAGCTGATTGACAAACATGTAAATCGTGGCTAGCGCCGGAGTATTGTAGGTCTGATCCTGCACCGAGTTATCTAGGGCTATCTTCAAATCCATCGACGCGGGGACCCACCGGCCAGAAGCGGCAATATCTTCGATACGTTGAATCGCTTTTGGCGACGCAAGCGCCACCCAAAGTCCCCCATCGGAAGCAAAGCACTTCTGCGGAGAAAAGTAGTAGCAATCGAACTCGCTTGGGTCAACCTCTAGGCCGCCTGCTCCTGAGGTTGCGTCCACTGCAACGATGCCCGATGATCCAACTGGTCGCTTAATCGGCATTGCGACTCCGGTAGACGTTTCGTTATGGGTTAAGGCGTAGAGATCAACGTCGTCGGCCGCCAGGGCTTCTGGATGAGACCCTGGTTCAGACTTTATGATCTGGGGATCTTCCAGATGAGGAGCAGATTTAGCGGCTTGAGCGAACTTAGAAGAGAACTCGCCGAAACTTAGATGCTGGCTCTTGCTCTGAATAAGGGAAAAAGTCGCCGCATCCCAGAAATAAGTAGCTCCGCCATTCCCAAGTAGAACTTCATACCCGTCGGGAAGACTAAAAAGGTCGCGCAAACCCGAACGCAAGCCGGCAACCATCCCTTTTACGGTCTTCTGCCGGTGCGAAGTTCCGAGGTAAGTCTTGGCAACCAGTCCAAGCCCTTCTACCGCTTCTACCCTAACTTTCGATGGTCCGGACCCAAAACGCCCGTCTTGTGGTAGCAGATCGGCTGGTATCTTAATATCAGAGGCCTCTTGGGCCATCTACGCCTCCTAGGTCGTCGCCATTTATCAAATATCTTTAGGGGAGTCTCGTCTTGAGTCCAATCCAACACAGCCGCCTGTCCACAAGGATCGCATCGGTCGCCGAGTCGGCGACCCTGGCCATCGACTCGAAGGCTAAAGCCCTCAAGGCTTCTGGGGTCGACGTAATTGGATTTGGAGCGGGTGAGCCTGATTTCCCTACACCGGAGTTTATAGTCGAGGCGGCCATAAAAGCCGCAAGAGACCCGAAGTATCATCGCTATTCGGCAACATCGGGACTCATGGAACTCAAAGAAGCCATTTCGGACAAGACATTACGTGACAGTGGTCTCAAAGTTTCCCCTTCGCAAGTTCTCGTTACCAATGGAGGGAAGCACGCTATCTTCAACGCCATTGCCACAGTTGTCGAGGTTGGCGATGAAGTAATCATCCCGACACCTTGCTGGACCACCTACCCAGAGGCGGTTCGGCTAGCCGGAGGTGTACCCGTCCTAGTTCCGACCAAGCCGGAGAGTGGTTTTCGGCTGAGCGTCCAAGAACTGGAACCCTACATTACCGCAAAAACCAAGCTGTTCATCCATGTCTCCCCGTCAAACCCAACGGGGGCGGTCTACAGTCACGATCAAACTGTAGAACTCGGAAGATTCCTAGCAGAATGCCGAATCTTTGTCCTTACCGACGAGATCTATGAACACCTAACCTACGACGGCAACCTAGCGGTATCTATGCCCAAGGTCGTCGAAGAGTTGCAGGACCGATGGATCATCGTCAACGGGGTCGCTAAGACCTATGCCATGACTGGTTGGAGGGTCGGGTGGTTAATTGCCGCCCCAGATGTGGTCACCGGTGCCACAAACCTTCAATCCCAGTCAACTTCGAATGTAAATAACATCGCCCAGATGGCGGCGAATGCAGCACTGCGAGGCGGCTTAGAGGCAGTGGAAATGATGAAGGAAGCGTTCGACAGGCGAAGAAGAACCATCGTAAGGATGCTCAACGAGATACCCAGCGTAGAGTGCCGCATGCCGGAAGGCGCATTTTATGCCTACCCGTCCCTGAAAGGCCTGCTAGGTCGGAGCTATGATGGCGTCAGACCGACATCCACTTCTGAGCTGGCTTCCACAATCTTGGATCAGGCAAAAGTTGCAATTGTTCCTTCGGAGGCATTTGAAGATAGCGGCCATGCACGCTTCTCATACGCACTGTCCGACTCTGAC
>JAJZCF010000124.1 GCA_021846265.1 Actinomycetes bacterium
GGCGTCGATCTCGGTCTGCGGACCTTAGTGACTGTCCCTAACACAGAGGGAAACTTGATTGAGTTCTTGAACCCTGCCCTACTTCGGGCCACGCTTTCTGAGCGGCGCAAGGTAGTGCGGCAGATGTCAAGGCAGATACCCGGCTCGTTGGGCCACCGGCAAGCGAAAACCAACCCTGCCAAGCTTGAAAGTGCAGGGCCGTGGATATACGCCAGGATGCGTGGCACGAGCTGACTAGTTGACTTGTTGTCACATACTCCGACCTCGATTTAGCGGCGACGAAGCGGTCAATGGAAAGACAGGTGTTTTGCCGGTCTGCGTTTGTACGCAGCCCTTGGGTTCCTTCGTCCCGATGGTCGGCTAGAAGGCCGAAGGATCCGGAGTGAATATCCCCAGAGCAAATCGGTGGTTCGCTAATCTAGCCAAATCCATCACAAATGTGGCTGTCTCCTGATAGCGCCCAGCATAATAGCCAAGCAGTTTCTATCTGGACTGAACGGCGAAGAGGTGGACCAAGACCATAACACCGCTAAGTACCTCAGCGACTGGCCGGAGTTAGAGCCAGTACTGGTCTAGTTGAGGCCAGCGCCCCAATAGACACCCAGGCTTGCCACAGATGGCGGTACAGACCGAAGATCGGACGGTAGGATGACCCGCTTGCAAAGGACCCATAGTAAGACCCGCCCGCAGGCAAATGCCAATGGTTACGAGGCGAGAACCTAATTCCAAACGGAAAGAGAAACCCCGCAAGGGAAGCCAGATGAATGATCACTAAAGATTATTCGGAGGCAACGGTGGGATCTTCCTCACCCTTTTATGTAGACGAAAAAAGCCATCCATGTGGTCGGAACAAGATCTACATCTAGTAGTGACTAATCCAATCGCCTCGAAGAATTACCCAGTGCCGAGCTACTTTCGTAGTCCCGAACTGGTGCAAACTGTCGGGATTACATTGACCGGTTTTACTTCTCTGCCCGGTTCGTCTAGCCGAGCAGCGGGACTGGCGATGGTTGGCGAATCAGAGACGTCCGCCGGAAGCGTGCCAGTTGCTCTATGAAGATCTACTGGGCGGCTGACACTATTTTCCAGGACACCCACAAACTTCGCGCTTTCCGTATAGTTCGTCGAACGTGATCCCGATTTCACGTAATAACGGTATTTTCATCTCTCGGATTTCAGCGGCTCAATGGTCTGGGGTTCAACCAGAGCGCATTGATGATTTCGCACAGGATTCGCAGAGCAACGACAAGACCAGACCGAGGGCTATTTTTGTTAAGAGTGAAAGGAGCCGACTTCCGCCAACTTTAGTTTCATGCCACCGAAACGTAATGAATAAGCTCCCGACTTCCGCCTAGGTAGTTATTCGAATTAGGTCGATAGTCTCTCCTGAAAGGATGATTATTCAAAGCGTTTCTGCTCTTCAGCCATACGCCGAGTTTCAGTGGCAAAACAAGACGCCCTCGTCACGGATAGCGTCAGCTCGCGGCGAGCGCCTTTGCCTTATCAAGCGGAAGTCGGAGAGAGTCTTCGATCACCGAATCGACCAGGGTCATCAGCCTTTGATAGTCATGAGAAACCCCGAAAGTGAGCTTCGCCGTCTTTGCCTTAATCTCAGGAGAAACACTCCCCCTGTACCCAAGAAGGCTGGCCGCAACTTCAAGGTCGGTTGAAACAGGTGCCCTTCCAAATAATGAAGCCCTTTTCATCGCGAGCGCCACAACTCCAGCAATTGCGTCTTCTTCATGCTCATGTGCAGAGAGTTCAAGCGTTCCCTTTAATCTCTGGCCCAATTTCAACGCGTATCCCATGTCCGGGCCAGGACTGCCTCTCCTGTCACCCCGATGCTGGTCAGGAAGACTAAGCTGGCTCGCCTTAGAAACTCCACCTTCTGGCGAAGCGGGTTGGACCCAGAACTTCCGGACCTCCTCAGATTCCACAATTGGTACGTAGTCGGGCTGTGTCACTTAGAAAAACCTCCAACGAGGGTCGCAAAACATCTCCTTCAGAGCCTATTCGCTCAATGGCAACTTAGCTAACTCGTACCCTCAACTCCGGTAAGCTTTAATAACCCCACAACTATCGAATCCACAAGGGCATGCCAAGACGCCTCGATGATATTGGGTGACACACCCATGGTCGCCCAGCTGTCGGATCCGTCGGTGGAGTCAAGCAATACCCGAACGGCAGCCCCAGAGCCCAAGGACGAGTCCAGTACCCGCACCCTAAAATCCGTCAAATACATCTTGGAAAGCTCGAGGAAGTGGCCGGACAACGCCTTTCGCAGGGCGCCGTCTAGAGCGTTAACCGGACCGTTGCCTTCTGCGGTTGCAATCACTCGGTCTTCCCCAACACAGAGTTTGACCGTAGCCTCAGTAATCGCTTCACCACCCTCGCGGTAATCGGTCATGACCCTAAAAGACTCCAAAGTGAAATATTGCTGGGACCAACCCTTAGTCCGGCGCATCAAAAGCTCCAATGAGCCGTCTGCAGCTTCAAAGTGATATCCCCTGTGCTCCAGGTCTTTCAGATGCTCAAGAACCGTCTTAACTTCGTCGCCTTCGAGCTCTAGGCCTAGCTCCTGCGCCTTAAGAGCAACAGACTGCCTCCCAGCCATCTCGGAAACTACATATCGCGTGCCATTGCCAACCTCGGCTGGATCTATATGTTCATATGCGTCCTTCTTCCTAACCAAGGCTGAAACGTGCAGACCGGCCTTATGAGCGAAGGCCGAATGCCCGACGTACGGGGCCTGATTTGAAGGCGCGAGATTGACAATTTCGGCTATATGCCTCGACACCGACGTAAGGACCTTGATACGGTCCCTTGGAATTGTTTCCACTCCCATCTTTAGGGTCAAATTCGGAATAGTGCTGGTCAGATCGGCATTTCCAGTGCGTTCTCCGTAACCATTCACACACCCCTGGACCTGAGTAGCTCCCTCTCGAACGGCCGCTAAGGAGTTAGCTACTGCACAACCAGAGTCGTTGTGAAAGTGCACCCCAAGACCGACCGAAAAGTCCCCACGCAAGGAACCAACAATCTCTTCGACTTCAAAAGGTAGGCTGCCACCGTTAGTATCGCAAAGCACAAGCGAGGAAGCACCAGCGTCCTGAGCCGCCAACAGGATCCTCCGAGCGTATTTTGGATTGGCTTTGTAGCCATCGAAGAAGTGTTCGGCATCCAAAAAGACACTTTGTCCGCCAGCGACTAGGTAGGAAACCGAATCGTGCACCATCTTGATCCCCTCCTCTAGCGAGGTTCTCAGTGCCTCCTTCACGTGGTAGTCCCAAGACTTTGCGACAATACATACCGTGTCAGTCCCCGCAGTGACTAGCGACTTAAGCACGACATCATCCACTGCTTTCACCGACGGCCGCCTGGTCGATCCGAAAGCAACTAGCTTGGCCGAGGAAAGCTTGAGTTCAACAGGTGCTCGCTTGAAAAACTCCTCATCTTTTGGATTGGCGCCCGGCCACCCGCCCTCGATATATGCGACCCCCAAGGTATCAAGCTGCCTGGCCACGCGAAGTTTGTCATCTACAGTGAGCGAGAGACCTTCTTGCTGAGATCCATCCCTCAAAGTCGTGTCATAGATGTCGACGTGCGAAGGCAGCACACCTAAAGGGATCTCAGCCGACATAGTCGAGCCACTCCTTGTATTCTGCCAATTCACCACGAACCGCCTGGTGATAGACCCTCTGTATCGATTTAGTAACGGACCCCGGCTTTCCGGCTCCAACGGCTCGATCATCGACAGAAGCAACAGGAACCACTTCGGCGGCGGTGCCGGTCAAGAACATCTCATCCGCCAAGTACAGATCGGACCGAACCATATTTTCTTCAGTAACCTTTATGCCCAGGTCAGATGCGATAGTCATTATTGTCGATCGAGTGATTCCCTCCAGAGCGCCAGCGGAGGTCGGCGGCGTCATCAACCTTCCATGGCGAAATACAAAGATATTTTCGCCGGTGCATTCTGAGACATTCCCAGAAGAAGAGAGAATTATCGCTTCGTCGTATCCAGATTTCACCGCCTCGACCTTCGCAAGTGAAGAGTTCACGTACATTCCCGTACATTTAGCAGCGGGAGGAACGGAGTTTGGATCATGACGCTGCCAAGAAGAAATCTTGACCCTTATGCCATTTTCTACACCCTCGTCCCCCAGGTAAGCGCCCCAGGGCCAGGCCGCTATCGCCACTTTGACTTCACAACTCAGGGGATTTAGCCCCATCTCGCCGTACCCGAGGTATGCGATTGGCCTCAAATAACAGGAATCCAGGTGATTCTCTCGGACAACTGCTTTTGTCGCTTCGAAAAGTTCTTCTTCACTAAAAGGAATTTCCATCATCAGAATTTTGGCGGATGTAAACAGCCTTGCAATATGCTCCTTCAACCTAAAGACCGCTGGACCCTGGTCGGTGGAGTATGCACGAATACCCTCAAATACACCCGAACCATAGTGCAGTCCATGAGTCAAAACATGGATTTGAGCATCTTGCCATGGAACAAGCTCGCCATCCATCCAAATCTTTTCAGTAGTGGTAATTGGCATTTCTATACCCTTTCTGCGTAAAAGTCACCAATTGCTTTGGTGTTGAGTCCTTGTGGAAGTGGGGTCTGAAGCGACCTCTCAATAGCCCTCGCCGCCTCCGTCTCGCCGAGAAAATCTAACATCAATGCTACCGAGCGGATAGCTGCTATAGGATTCGCACGACCCGTGCCGGCGATATCGTGAGCGGCGCCATGAACGGGTTCAAACAAAGATGGGCCAGTACGGTCGGGATTTAAATTCGCCGAAGCGGCAAAGCCAATACCTCCAGACACCGCTCCTGCTAGATCGGTGATGATATCCCCAAAGAGATTGTCCGTGACAACTACGTCATATCGGCTGGGATTTTCTACCAAATAGATACAGCTTGCATCGACATGATTATAAGCCACTTCGACATTCGGGAAAGAGGCGGAAACCTCGTCGAAGGTCCTCTGCCACAGGTCTCCTGAGTAAGTTAGAACGTTCGTCTTATGAACCAAGGTCAGATGCTTCCGCGACCTCTTGGTGGCTAAGTCAAATGCATACCGTACTACTCGTTCTACACCAAAACGAGTGTTGACTGAACCTTGGGTTGCGACTTCATGAGGAGTTCCCTTGCGAAGGAATCCACCTTCACCCGCATAGGTACCTTCCGTGTTCTCCCGGACAACCACCATGTCGCATACTTTATTAGCGGCGAGCTCGGACGCACTTGGCGAAAGAAATGGGCGATGATTCACGTAAAGGTCGAGCTCAAATCGCAACTTAAGCAACAACCCGCGCTCCAAAATCCCAGATGGCACTTCCTTGGATCCGATTGCCGGTCCAATGGCACCTAGCACTATCGCTTCAAATCCCTTGAGTTCCTCCAGGACACCATCGGGCAGAACCTCTTTGGTCTTGACATACCTCGCGGCACCCAATTCATATTCAGTAGTCTCGAGATTTACCCCAGTGGCACCGGCTACCTTAAGTGCCTCCTCGCACACTTCGGGGCCGATCCCGTCTCCTCCGATAACGGCTATCCTGTGACTCGTCACGCAAACTCCTCGAATCTCTACCCATGCGGTTAAACAAACACCCCAAAAACGCCTAGAAAATAAAAAGACCGCCCCCGCAGGGTCGGCCCAAAGCTCACACCTATTTAGGCGTGAGCTAACTAATAATAATTACGGCGACGCTAAAACGGAAAACTCTTTGCATGGCTGATTCAAAACTAGCGGAAAATTTGCATTAACTTACACATAATCGCTCCCTTTAGGCCGACAAATTGCTATCTGCACCCAATGGATATCTCGTCCAAGCATGGTCAACGTCACGTCACGCAGCCTAGCGACAGCGCTTCG
>JAJZCF010000125.1 GCA_021846265.1 Actinomycetes bacterium
CCGTCTTCTCACCTGATATTTTTCTTCCTTTGGACGCTGAAGGGCTAGCGCATACCATACAGCGGGTCATCTCCGAAGTAATACGAGTCGACGACGGTCGCGAGCTGAACCTAACAGCATCGATCGGCATTGCCACAGCTAGCGTGTTCACCGATCCTGCCGAACTCCTTAGAGATGCGGCGATAGCTTCGAATAGGGCAAAGGGACTCGGGTCCGAAATCGTGGTGCACGCCCATCCGACCGACAGCCATTGGACTTTAGATAGGCTCAACTCCCGTCAAGAGTTAAGGATTGCGATAGAGTCTGGGCAATTAGAGGTCTTCTATCAACCCATCCTCTCACTTGCGGGTAGGGAGGTTCAAGGTTTCGAAGCCCTTGCAAGATGGCGTCATCCGGAGCGAGGATTAATTTCTCCAGATCAGTTCATCGGCCTAGCGGAACAGACTGGACTTATAATTCCCCTTGGTCGATATGTGCTACGTCAAGCTTGCCTCCAAGGGGCTCTTTGGGCTAATTCCAATACGAATTCATCGCCTCCTCATATGGCAGTTAACGTTTCCGTTGCACAGTTGCGAGATGTGAATTTCACGGCGATGGTGCACCAGTGTCTTAGTGAATCTAAATTAAATCCAGAGCTGCTTTATCTGGAGATCACCGAATCGGTCCTGCTTGAACAGGAAAACGCGATGAGCACGAAACTAGAGGCGCTAAGAGAAATAGGAGTCCACATTTCGTTAGATGACTTTGGAACCGGATATTCGTCGTTGGCCCAACTCGACCGCCTGCCAATAGACACTTTAAAGATAGACCGCTCCTTTGTCACTGGCATACGAGACTCCAAGCAGCACGAAGCGATCGTGAGCGCAGTGATATCCCTCGCTCATAGGTTGGAGCTCAAAGTAATAGTCGAAGGTGTCGAAACTGAGACTGAAGCCTCGTATCTGTTAGACCTGGGTGCAGAACTCGCCCAGGGATATCTATTTTGTAGGCCGCTGCCAGCTCATGAAATCGAGCACAGGCTCCTCGAACTCAAAATGCAGCGCCCCTAAAAAGCCCTTCGCACAGTGTCAATCCCAAAAGAGCGCTTCTAGTAGTAGCTGCCTGCCGTGGTCGATGGGCTCGAAGCCACCGCCGCCTTTATCGGCTGGCCAGAAGCAGAAAGTACGTACCAGTAGCCCCCGAAAGCGTATACACCCTCCCCATTAGTAGCATTCTGACTCAAATCACTACTGAAGGTGTAAAGGGGATGGCCAGCATATTCAAGCTGCGAAGACCCGTCGGTTCTGGTTATTTTTGATACCAAAGAGCCACTCACTCCAGCAGCGACCTTGGTCGTAGAGGGTACTGGAGGCCAAGCACTGGTGCACGCAGCATAACACGTCGATTTGGTGGCCGAATCGGCTGTCAGCATGTAGTAGACCTGTCCCGAAGACGAGCCCAAAACCTCCCCATAACTCTTAGTCTTTAGAAGACTAAGAGTTATGGGCGTTGAAACGGAGTTAGCGGCTACCGTCGTGGCTGTCGAGTAGCTGCCGCTGGAGGAACTTGAAGAACAGGCTGCTGCTAATACGCCCAAGGGCAGCAGAGCCAATCCGATACCTTTTTTCAACCGGCACCTCCCCCACCAAGCCTGCTAAAACTCCGAAAAAAAAGTTGACGCAAGCGACTAATATTTACAACGCCATTTCATCCATACACTTCCCAGCTCGTAGTCTTCTCTTCTATTTTTCTAATTTATCTGCCTTTTCCATTTCAAACATCGCCTAGCGGCTCGCTAAAGTACCCTCTCAGAACTGTTTCGGACCCTGCTTGGGCTCACTCCCGTGAGTCATCAAAAGAACAACTGACGCAAAGCCCAACATGACACCCGCTTGACAAAGAAGGCCCGCCCGAGAGAATTTTTCACATTTTAAGCGATTGTTGACTAAGTTGATCGGTATTATAGTATTTATGACTAGTGCACAGATCTTCGGCTTCCCAGAGACCGTCAACGAGAAGGCTGCAAGGACAGTGGCCGCTGGAGTCGTGACGATGGTAGTTCTCGCCGAAATTTCCCACTCACCGCTCTTTTTGATCATCTTGCTCTATGGCTTTGTGGCCAGGGTAGCCGCAGGACCTAAGTTTTCTCCACTAGGTCAGATCGCTACCAGAGTCGTTTCGCCTCGCCTCGGTGATCCAAAGACGGTCTCGGGCAAACCAAAACGCTTTGCCCAGGGAATAGGTTCGGTCTTTTCGCTAGCAACCCTCGCCCTGTACCTTTTTGGTCTTCCTTCGGTCGCCTTCGATCTGCTCTGGATACTTGGGGCATTTGCTCTGCTGGAGTCCGCATTTGGGATCTGCGTTGGGTGCAAGATATTCGCTATCCTGGAACGCCTAGGCGTCGTGAACGATCTATGTGAAGAGTGCGGAGACATCTTCTCGGCTAAGGCAGCCCAAAAAAGGGTCGGCTCGCAATACGCGTCTCACTAGTCGCCTGCTGGCCGGGGTCATTGCCGTCGATCCGGTAGTTGTGGTACTTCCGCTGTGAGAACTAGCCTCTAGCTATGGCTAAAGCACGCGGACAAAAGGGTGAAATCGAAGCTGGCCGAGGGGACGCTCCTTGCGACCTCCTTCTAAAGGGTGGTCAGGTGTTCTCGAGCACCACAAGGGAATTCATCCGCACAGACCTGGCAATCCTTGGATCAAAGATAGTGGGTTGGGGAGATCGCAGCTCCAAGGCGACAATAGACGTAACCGGTAAGTTCCTTGTTCCAGGTTTCATAGATGCCCACATGCACCTCGAATCTACCAAATTGTGGGTAGACGAGTTTGTCAAGACCGTACTCCCTTTGGGAACCGTAGCGGTAGCCGCTGATCCCCATGAATTGGCTAACGTCATGGGAGTACCTGGAGTCACAGAATTAGCCAAGGCAGCGGCCGATCTGCCTTTCTTCTTCGGGATCTGTGCATCTCCGTGCGTGCCTGCATCGGCATTTGAGAGTTCTGCCTTCGAACTTGGCCGAGCCGACCTCGAGGCAATTCTCGATCTCGATCAGTCGATCGGCGTCGCCGAAATGATGAACTATCCCGGAGTGATTTCAGGCGATCCCGAGATTCTTGACAAAATTGCTGCTGCTGGGGAAAGAAGAGTGGACGGGCACGCTCCCGGAATCGTCGGATTCGATCTTGACGCATACCTAGTTGCCGGAGTTGAGTCTGATCACGAATGTTTCACATACCGCGAAGCCCACGAAAAGAGGCAGAAGGGTATGTGGGTATTTATCAGAGAGGGATCCGCATCAAAAAATCTAAAGGAACTAATTACTACGGCGATTGAGTACGGTACCGATCGACTCGCCTTGTGTAGCGACGATCGCGAACCTGATTTGCTCTTGGAGTCGGGGCACATCAATGACATCTTGAAGCTCGCAGTCGCAAGCGGTCTAAGGGCGGAAGATGCCTTAGTCCTAGCGACTTCGAATCCAGCCGAGTACCACGGCATGGATCATCTCGGATCGTTAGGCCCGGGCTATCAAGCCGACATCGTTGTACTGAAAGACATTGTCGAGTTCAAAGCGGAAATGGTATTTCAGAAGGGTCGGCTCGTAGCGGAAAATGGCGTGATTCTTCCGGGAGTTGTCGAGCACCATTTGCCCGCTAGCTCGCTGTACAATTCGGTTCACCTAAAAGATCTTCCAAATGAAGATGACTTCAAAGTGCCGGTGAAGCCAGATAGCTTTGCCAAGGCAATTTCAGTAGAGAAAAATTCATTAATAACCAAGTCAATTAAGGTCCGATGGGATCCCGCAGATCGAGAACTTAGCAGGTTGTCGGTAGTTGAGCGTCATAGAAATACCGGCCGTCTCGCAGTCGGATTGGTGAAGAATTTTGGCATCTACAAAGGTGCTATTGCTTCTACCGTCGCTCACGATGCACATAACATCATGGTGCTGGGGGGGAACAGCCATCAAGCGGCTCGTGATATGGTTGCCTGTGTCCGAAGGCTAAGGGAGATCGGAGGCGGCCAGGTCGTCTTTCTAGACGGCGAGCTACTCGCCGAACTTCCCCTTCCGATAGCTGGCCTAATGAGCGATAGACCCGCAAGAGAAGTGTCCGAGATGCTGAAAAAGGTAAATGCCGGTGCCGCAGTCCTCGGTTGCATAATGGAGTCTCCGTTTATGCAACTGAGTTTTCTGGGTCTTTCAGTGATACCCGAATTGAAATTGACCGACCAAGGCTTGGTCGATGTAAACGCTTTCTCCTTGACTTCCCTCGCCTATTAATCGAGCGAGAGCGCGAGCTTCGTACGCAAGGAAAAACTCTAGCTTCGGCGCCGAAGGACTTTCAACTGTTGCCGTAGTAGCGCACGATAACCCAGTCGTCTGTCTGGTGCAGATATGGCCTCGCACCATGGTTGGAGTCTCAAGTCATCGTCGAACACCGCGATCGCTTTGCTCGCTTTTTTGTGGAATATCTAGGGGTTGCACTAGCCGCTCAAGGTCGTGAGTTGATTGTGGTAGATCCGGCTGAACTCACTGATGACCTAATACCGGACATGACCGAGATTCTCACGAGTACTTCTGGCAAGTTTCTGTGTTTGGATCTACGGTAAGAAAGCGGACTGTAACGGGTCTCGTATGGCCATCGAGGTTACTGTTGCACCATTAGGGGAAATGACGCCGGGTGCTCATTGAAATGCGAACGGGTGCCCAGGCGACAAAGATTGCCGAGTTGACCGGTGGTGTGCATCTGCCGGTGAGTTCCGACAGGAACGGTCGCGTAAGGTTGTCGCGCTGCCTGGACGTTGGTGATGCTGATTCTTACCGCCAAAAGGTTGAATCAGTTTCAGCGTTGTTCAAGCTCCGCTACAACGGTGATTGCGTTCTTGTGGCGATACCCTCAGGCTGATCGGCAACCGGATCGAAGGTCGACCTCGAGTGGCCTCTTGGAACTGAGCGGGTGTCGTTGATCCAGTCACACTGTTGTGCTCGGCGCAAGGCTTGCAACTGGGCACTGGCAAAGATGAAGGATGACATGGATACCAACAACATAAATACCAGGTCCGAAGATCCCAAGCACAAAACTGTTCCTTTGAGCCTCCAAGTGAAACAAGATCGAGCGTCGCACGTCCTCTCACTGCTCCCTAAATTGCAGCGGTCCGACATTCGCGAGCCACGAGGTCATCTTCAACTTGATAGCCGAAAACACAACGAATAAAGGTCTTAGAATTAGCGCTTAAATTGATTAGTGTCGATATCAAATGGGCATCAAGGCCACCCATACACAATGCGCTAACTTCCAAGTTGCTCGAAATGACTTCCTCGGTGAGAAGAACTATGTCATTTCGTTAAGAACCTAGCCTGACCATGTTGTTTCTTTATGGCGCCTAAGTCGACCACAGCGACGACCAAAGCCACCTCGTTTTGACTAAAGCTGGCCGTTTTTGCAAGGTCAGCCCAACATATCCGTTAGTCTTGTATCGTCGGAGAGGTGCCAGAGCGGCCGAATGGGGCTCACTGCTAATGAGTTGACCGGCTAAAACCGGTCCGAGGGTTCAAATCCCTCCCTCTCCGCCAGCTTTAGTCGGACTCTATCCAGCGATGAAGTCAAGGAAACGGCAAAGGTAACCGTGGGCTAAATCGCTAAGCCAAAGGCAGTGAGTACGGCGAAGGTGGCCATTAGTAGGCTGCCAACTAGCCAGAAAATCTTTTCGGGTATCTTTTCCAAAAAGACCGATGAGCTTACCGAAATAGTCGAAGCAGCGACGAAACCAAGACTCGATCCGATCACGACCGAGAGCGGTCTGTGGGTGCTCGCTGCGAAACCAGCGGTGGCGAATTCGGTAACGTCGCCGATCTCGGCGAGAAAGATCGCCAAAAAGCTGA
>JAJZCF010000126.1 GCA_021846265.1 Actinomycetes bacterium
ATCTATTTGTCGATAGGCGCTCGGGTCGAGCTCGAACTCGACCCTTTCGGATCTATAGACCTCTCTGAGGGTCACCAGATCGAGTTTCCCTGGCTGAATCGTTATCATTTTCATCCTGTCTATACAACTTTAGAAAATGATACACCCAATGTTCTTCAGATCCAAATAATTTTTAAAAATTCTCAACGAACCTTAAAAGGTCAGTTGCCACGCAAGGTCCCACGGTCCCCTTTGACGAGAGCCTCAGAAAATCACTAGATTGGGCGAAGTACGGTCTATTTCGTCTTTGAGGCTTTCGAGCCAATCTTTTATAATGCCCCAAGTGGCGTCGTAGACTACGGGCACCGCGTGCCCGTCGACCGAGTCAAAGAACTCCTGAAACGAATCTATCTTCATCTTTGCACGCAGAAAAACCCTCGATTGGTCGAAACGATTTCGACCACAAAGTGAGAATTCATAGCGAGTGCGGTATGGTTCAGCGACATGCTGACCCGAAACCTTGACTTGATCCTGAGGATTTCCCCCAAGCCCCGCCACTGAGTCAACAATGGTCTTTCCGATCAAACCTCTCTCAAAGGAAATCGACACCGTTTGCCTAGATCTTTCACAAAACAGAGGTACTTCAAGAATTTCAATAAACCAACAGGCGGCCCCAAATTGAGCAGCCAGGATTAACGCATCGTGGAACTCTAGGCAGTCGGAGCAGGCCTCCCTTACCCCGGGATCCGTTACTACATGCCAAGAACCACGTTCCATCAAATGCCGAGGAAGTTCGCCCAAAATCGATCCTTTCCCTCCAAAACCAGCCAGCTTGATGATACAAAAACGTTGTGACATACATAGATACAGAACGGCATCCAACCGACCCAGGGTTAATTATGCGCACACAAGGTCGTAGTAGGTTAATCCATCGCAAAAAGTAGTAATAATTGT
Organism: Actinomycetes bacterium; assembly: GCA_021846265.1. Taxonomy (GTDB): domain Bacteria; phylum Actinomycetota; class Acidimicrobiia; order Acidimicrobiales; family Acidimicrobiaceae; genus JABEUN01. Next base: position 934 of record JAJZCF010000126.1, read on the forward strand.
AAAAAGTCAACTGCACACATGTACAACGGTTTGCCGGTCATGTTAGCCTTTGAGTCCACCTCGCCAAGCTCGCCTAGCACCTTTTGCGGTCCAACTTCCTTACTCAAAAGCCTTTATCTGCTCTAAGCCACTCGGCCTCTAGCTCTCCTAGTTCGGTCGATGGTTCTCCAAGCATGAACGGCCAGATCTCTTCTGCTATCTTCCTCCAGTTGCGCCGAGCTCCCAGTTTTGACATCAATGCATATAACCCCAGGTTGATGCGCTGAATAATGACGAAAGCGTCAGGGACATCGATATATTTAGCCACGGGAGAAGACGTGTCAAATGTGTGCTTGATCAGCTGTTGGGAGTACTCCCTAGTCATAGTGAATGGAGCGTCTTGCATAACCGTGGCATAGAAGCTTTCGAAATGCTCCCTGATCTGATCGTCAGATATTGGAGAACCTTCAGAAATCAGTCCCGCCTCGATTATCGCGTGGCGAAACGCCCTGGGGTCTTGGTCGAGAACCATCGCTTTAATCATCCGTTCGAAAACATCCATCTCGCCATGTGTAAAGCGCTTTACAAGTCCAAAGTCCAAAAACACCACTCGCCCGTCCCCCTGGAAGAGATAGTTGCCTGGATGCGGGTCACCATTGAAGGCGAGAAGGCGATAGAGGCTCCGAAAGACGAACCTAAATATCGTCTCGGCGGCCATCGTGCGCTGCTCTTGGTCCTGATCCAGGAGTTCTTGAAAGCGAACACCCGTCGCTAACTCGCTCACTAGCACTAGTTCGGTCGAGAACTCCGGGATAACCGCTGGGATGATGATGAAGGGATGGTCCCTGTAGAAGTCATAAAAAAACGACTGGTTTCGGGCTTCCAATCGATAGTCCAGCTCTTCGGAAAGCCTCTTTCGAATCTCCTCGGCGATCGAATCGGTATTCATATTTGGAAAGGCCAGCGCCATCATCTTCGACAGCATCTTGACGTTGGCCAAATCAGCGCCGACGGTCTCTCGAATCCCTGGATATTGCACTTTGACCGCTACAGCGCGCTTATCCTTAGTCATCGCCCTGTGAACCTGTCCGATCGAGGCGGCAGCTATCGGTTCGGGGTCCCAAATTTCAAAAATATCTTCCGGCTTCGCCCCTAATTCCCCAACTATAACTTCGTCAACTAAGTCTCGACTCATCGGTGGCATCGAGTCCCAGAGTGACTCGAGGGAACCAGAAGCGCCATCTGAAAGCCCAAACTCTACATATGATGCCATCTGTCCTAGCTTCGCCATTACCCCTCGCATGGAGCCAAGACGCTCTGCGACCTCTTTGGCGCTCCTAATTTCGGCGTCCCTGTTTAGTTCGTCCTTACGCTCTGCACTGGCAAAAATTGACCGCGCCCTTGAAAATGCGACCTGTGAAGCGACGTTGGCTCCCAACTTGGCCATGCCGGTCAATCTCCCGACTCGACTCCTTCTGTTAGCCAAGTTTCGACCGCCTTACCAATGGACCTGTAAATCTTCGGGCCTCAACTCGGAGAATCATTTACGAGTCAGGCCCAATCTCAACGGTAGTAGATCGCGAAAATATCGTGGTCGCGAGAAATCTCGTATATACCCCATTTCTCAGCCTCGGGCTGAAGCGATCCACACCATATATGGTGTTTCCCAGACAAGTCCATTCATTGCCGACTGAATGCCGACTGATTGCGGGCAACTTTCCAGTACCCACCAAAAAGTACCGCCTCGGTGGCTACGGACTAGCAAAGTCCAGGGCGCCAGCGCAAAAAGAGCTCTCGATCCCAGTCAAGCGAATCGACCGTAATCTGGCTCCTTGTGGACTCTCTTCATCTGAAGCTGGAAGCTTCGTGAGTCAGTCCTATTCACAGCGTAGATGTCCTCTGGGTCAGTCTGTTTTCTCGCTAGCATGGCCCGATTATGGTTAGCGGTGCCTGACTCCCGACCGATAGCGTTTCATATCGTAGCCTTTTTAGTTCATACCTAAAGCGGGCGTCATTCACAGTTCCCGCAAAAGGGTGGGCGCGAGTCCATCGCAGCCAGATCGACTCGAACTCCACCTAGTGGTCGAATTCCTTCCACCTCAAAGGCAACGATGTTTCGTCGGACAAAATATCGTTGAACAAAGCGGCAATGACCTCGTCGATGCAAAGGTTGACTCAATTCAAATGCGCGTGAGGCGGCCCTTAGAGCAAATAACGACCCATTAAATATCTCCGCTGTTACTTCCGCCTAGTGGCTGTTTGAGGCCCTTTTTCTATAAATTATTTGGAATCCAAAGTTCGAGATGTCTTCGTACTTCAAATCTTGAACCGCACCATAGCTATCGAGAAAGTGAATCTGAGATCGAGGTCCTTCTTCTGATCTCGAAAAAACATACGAGCGGACGCCATAGTTTTGCGCTTGATCTCTCCGGTCACACAAAACCGTGGCGTTTTTGCTTTTGCCGACCCATGCCTGCGATGTCCACTGTCAGTTCTCTCGGCATGACTAAGAGGTCTTGCGCAGTCCAATCGACGAAGGGTTTGCTGCAAAGCCCCTAAGGCTTTCGATATCTCCTGGCATGAGTTTGGTCATTTTGGTTATATTTCAGGACACTTAGGGAGATTTTAGAAAACAGTTTTGAGACCCATTTAACTAGCTTTGTAAACTGCAAAGAACGTCTCTAGCTTAGTTTTTGATACTTGGCGAGCGCAGTTTGGCATCTCTTGTTCGCATAGGAACCATAGCCTGGTCTAAAGCGTTGCCATCTTGTGGATCAATTCGATCGTCGCTATGCAATCGTCCTTGGCGCGATGACCCGCTGATGGGAGCTTCTGGTATCGATAACCACCAAATCCGGGCTCACCAACATAAGCGGCATATCGAAGCATGACACATTGCCAAACGGCGTCGATTGGTTGAAGACCTCCTCGGGCAGCCTCATTTTCCAATAGCGGCTTGTCGTAATTTACGTTGTAGCAAAGGACCAACCGATTTTCGATTGCGGCTGCCAGGTCCGGCCAGATTCCAGCGATGGTCGGCGAATCAATTACGTCGAGGTTCGATATACCATGAATTCGCCTCGCTCCCTCCGGTATCTCAATCTCCGGATTCACCAAGGTGTCCAGGACAACGTTGCCAGCGGGGTCTAGTACCGCAACCTCTACTACTCGGGAGGTTTTAGTAGATAGCCCGGTAGTCTCGGTATCGAGGATGAGCCACTCTTTGCTGTCCAGCTTTTCTCTAGCCCAAGCGACGCTTTCGGCATGATCAGATTCTGCATTTGAGAACAGTGAGAGTCCCATCTCAATTACCATAATTCGTTCTTGTGACAGCAGACCTGTAATTACATCTTAAAAGTGTCATTCCGGTAGGTGGTTGCAGCTGCCGTCTTGCCACACCAACCAAGTTGGCAAAGTAAATCGCCCTCAGGGTGACTGGCGTAGGAGTCGACCGGGACAAAAAACATCCACGAACCTCCCTCCCGAACCTACGCGGCTTAAAGGGTCAGGCCAGTCCTCATCTGGTCCAATACAACGCCCCGATGGATAGCCCGACCCGCTGGATTGGGATGACAGATCCCGGCCAAAGAGTAGGAATTGACCGGTAGTAGGAGAAGCGACCCCAAGGCTCAGCCGTAATAAAGCAAAAATCAAATCCAGAAAGAAACAAGGAAGCCAGAAAACGGAAGTTAAGTACGCGACCTTCATGGGTCACTTTACAAAAACGATAAAGCAAAGGATGGGGCCACTCCGTCAAAACAGACCTCAACAAGCGGGACTCAACAACAAGCGAGAAGGTGCAGCGACAACCGAAACTCTCCATGGAGTAAACAAGTTTTACATAATGGGACAGGCCCGGATCCTCATTGGATTGACCTTTTGGTCTTTCCTCCGAGAATCCGGGCCCTGTAGGCGGGAAACTTTTACTGAACGTTTAATCTCTCATCTCGCACGTCCTTGCGATTTCTTAACTGACCGTAAAGGTGCCCTTCATATATCCGTCGTGGGTCATAACCCAGCTGCCGCAGGGGACCGAACAGTACCAGGTGTAGGTACCTGCGGTCTTTGCGACGATACTTTGGGTTATTGATCCCATCGGTGGAACCATCACGTTCAGTCCAAGGCTCGGGACGGTAAAGGTATGGGGCATTGCATCTTGATTCTTGAAGACAATCTTCTCGGTCGTTCCGGCCTTGATGGTAAAGAGACTCACGGCGCCTTTGCCGCCGGGTCCAAAGTAGGCTGGCTCGGTGGTACCGATCGGTGTGGAAATATCCTTAATCGTCACCGGAATCGAGCCAGCGGTAGCTAGCTGAGCCTGCGTTGGTGCCTGAGTGGTCCACGGAGCGCTCCCCTGTTGCGGCTTGATCGCTGTTTGTCCGACAAACTGATCGCTTGCACATCCTGCAAGGGTGATCGCTATCGCTCCGACGCCAAGAAGTGGGGCAATGGAGCGGATGAATCTCTTCGAAGAGGGGTCCTTCCCGCCGCTCGAGGACCTATCTGCCTTCGACGCTAAATGTAACACTTATTGACTCCTTCCCAGCCTTGGCATGCGGAACAGAACCACAGCGAGGGTTCCCAATAGAATCAGCCATACTGCTGCGGCGATCCCGATAAGGAACTTGACGAGGACGGTTGCAATGCCGTGAAGCGGCCGTTGCGACTCGAAGTACTGCGACGGCACCCCTGTGGGGTCCTTCAGCACGTTGTAGTTCAAAGAGGTACTCATCGCTGGCATCGTCGAGGTCGCACCCATCTGGGCGGCGAAATCGGTCACTCCGGTCCAGGTGGGCATGTAGTTCAAGGTGGCGACGCCGGAGGCATTCGTTGTAGCGGTCCCTACCGCCATCATTCCGTCACCGGAAAAGACCTTCGTCTTTACGTAGAAGGTGAC
>JAJZCF010000127.1:0-3052 GCA_021846265.1 Actinomycetes bacterium
TGCTGTTGTTGGTACCCGAAGTCCTTCAGATGCTGGAAAGAGTCGAGCATGCCGAATGTCTAAGCTCCTAGCTGAACAAGGTGTAACTGTCATTTCTGGCCTGGCCAGGGGGATTGACACAGCCGCACATCGTGCGGCTCTCGGTGCCGGGAGCCGCACCATCGCTGTCCTCGGTACCGGCATAACGAGATGTTATCCTCCAGAGAACCAAGAACTTTCGGAAGAAATCGTGAGCAATGGTGCACTTGTCTCGCAGTTCTGGCCTACGCGCTCGCCAGGTCGAGACACGTTCCCACGCCGTAACGTTGTCACCTCAGGTCTCAGCCAGGGTACGGTCGTCATCGAAGCATCAAGTACTTCTGGGGCAAAAATGCAGGCCAGACTGGCTCTTGAGCATGGGAAGAAGGTCTTTCTACTACGCTCTCTCGTAGAAAGTCAGAAGTGGGCAGAGACCTATGTGAGAGAACGTGGCGCAATACGGGTTGAGAACGTCGAGGAAGTGACCAGACACCTCGCATCACCTGAAATTGTCTATGAGCTGGGTCGGTGCCGCAGGCAGCTCAAGCTAACTTTCATGTGAGACTTCATGACTCGACCGTCGGTATATCCGGTTGGCGATCCAGTAGGATTTCCAGGCTGTAGTAAATGCCCTTATTTCCGGTCTGGTCCACCACAGACATGCCTCGACTGCGCGTCCCATACCATCAATAGCATCGCTAGTGCAGCGTGTGCAGTATGTGGACAAGTTCTGGCCGATGGGGGCTGCCCTAACTGGTTGTGCAGTGATCCGAGTCGGCGAATTTCGCGAATACGCGCCATCGCCTACCACACAGGCCCGCTGCGAGACACGATTATTCAGTACAAATACGGTGGGTTAAAAGACTGGTCTATGATCTTCGGGCGTCTCTTGCTTGCATGGCTTGAAGAGAACGCCCGAGACGACCGACCTGACATCATCGTCGCCAACCCTACGTATCTCGCCCCCAATAGAGCACGAATTCGACATACTGAGTTCGTAATTGAAAGTGCCGAAAGAGAAGACATCCTTAAGACTTGGCCATTTGACATTTCTGAGCCTCGTACGCTCCTTAAGATCCACGATACGCCCCGCACCGCAAGAACGAGCGCTCCCAACAAAAGAGCTATCGCCAGGCAGCTTCGAGAATCACTACGTGCTTGTCCAAATTCACGTTTCAAGGGGCAACATGTCCTCGTGTATGACGATGTTTGTACGACTGGGAGTCAGCTCAATGCAGTTGCAGAGTATCTCATCGACGATGTAGGCGCTAAGCGCGTGGAGGGAATAGTACTGGCGCGTGCTCGATGGGACCCATAGAAATGTCAGATATTGTATCAACGTTCAAGGTCAGTGATCAAAGCCAATTTGTTGATTCATATTTGTGGTAGCGTCAACAAAGGATATTGGATCCCTGCAGAGGTATCCCATAACTTCGGGTCCTTCTAAAGTTATTAATTAATGGCCAATCGGAAGAGGTGCTTGGAGGGCACCGGCAATAGCCGTTCATGGAACCACCGATAAGCAGTAACATGGGCTTTCCCTTGAGACTCGGCCCACTCCGCAAGGACCATAGCAGCACCAGGCCAGACGATTGAGTGTCATCATGCGCTACCGCGACAACAGTTGATAGCCCACTCCGGGAAAACAATCTCTATACGGCCAGGTGGGATTTCGGAAGATCAATTCCGTGTCAGCCCACGGTCGGCCCACACTCCCGTTGCCTTGACACATTGCCAGAAGGCCCGATACTGGATCCCAAACTCTTCATTTACCCAATGAACAATAAATTTGGTACTAGGCCGCGGCTCGTATTGAATTACACGCCTTTACTACTTATCCCAGGTCTAAGCTATAAACAACAAACTTATCGTCACCATAATTCAAAGATCAGAAGCGGAATGACTGAAACAAGAGACGCCAGCGCTAGAAATGGTATCCAACCTGACTCGGACACCTCATGTGAGCTTGGACAGCTGGCTGCGGTAACTTCTGTTCATCAGCACCTTAGACACGAGATTCTGGTGGGCAACCTGCCACAAGGGGCGATTCTTTCCCAAGGCAAGTTAGCCGAAAAGTATGGCGTGAGTAGAACTCCGCTCAGAGAGGCCCTACGGATGCTCCAGGAAGAGGGTCTGGTCTTCGCTGAACCGAATCGAAGGGCTAGGGTTGCATCTTTCAGGCTCGACGACCTAGAAGCGGTTTCCGCCCAGCGCATACTGTTATCCGCATTAGCTACCTACGAAACTGTACCCCACTTGGAGGAGTCCGATCTGGCAAAGATGGAGGAACTGCTCAGCGTGATGCAGGTCGCATCTGAAGATGACGCAAGGGAAGACTGGATGGCCGCCGATGCTAATTTCCACGACATTCATTCGTCTAAATCACCGGTGCTCTTGCTACAAGACCTCCACCGGCTGCAGGACAGAAGCAGCCTCTACCGCTCGATATGGCTTCGAGACAAGCCCCACGTCGACCTGCAGTCCGAGATCGAGCATCGAATTCTTCTAAAGTCCTGCCAACAGCGTAATTCAGTCGAAGCGATGTACGCCATTGCCAGACACCGAGCGAGGATCGCCATAACTGTGATGACCCACGCTATCCCCGAGCGTGAGCCGACGACAATCAGAACCGCCCTTCGGATCGTCCTGGGAAGGTCTACAAGTTCGGAACTTTAGAATCGCTACTCCTTCGAATCTGGGGAGGTTCGATCTATAGATACTCTTCGAGCAGGTCGGCCTTGGATGCAAAGCTCTTCCAGTCACCGTGAAACCTTACTTCACCCTGGGCGAGGGCGTATATCGAACTGGTGCAAGTCCTTGCGAAGGAGAGGTTCTGCTCGACTATGAGCATCGTCACTCCAGATTTCAAGAGGGCGGCAAACGAAGAGGCCAACCTCTCTTGCACCTTCGGCGCCAACCCCTGCGACGGTTCGTCGAGGAGGAGTATCCTGGGTTCTGCCAATAGCGCCCGGGCGATTGCGAGCATCTGTTGTTCGCCGCCGCTCAATGCTCCGGCTTTGAGTTCCCGTCTCCC
>JAJZCF010000127.1:3152-5809 GCA_021846265.1 Actinomycetes bacterium
ACCACCTTGCCAGCGTCCATCATCACTACGCTCTTTGCCACAGCGGCCACAAGGCCCATGCGGTGTTCAATCAATATCAACGCCACTCCCTGATCCCTAATTGCTGCGAGCATTCGGCATAGCTCTTTTTCTTCGTCATTGCTAAGTCCCGCCGCAGGCTCGTCGAGCAGCATTACCTTCGGAGCAATCGCCCAGGCTCTAGCGAGCTCGACCACCTTCCTCGTTCCAAAGGGAAGGCTCTTTACGTATCGATTAGCGACCGACTGCAGTCCAGCAAAATCCAGTGCCTCCGATGCCAACGCCTTGGCCCGCTTCACCCTTCCCCTACCCAAAAGGTCCTTCCGGCCAAGCGCTCCCAGGATCACGTTGTCTAAGGTCGTCTCCTCGATAAGCAGCCGTGGGGTCTGAAAGGTACGCGCTACCCCAACCGAAGGGAGGTCCTTCGCCGCCAACTCGGTCGTCTTATGGCCAAATATCTCTATCGATCCCTTGTCATGGGGAATCAACCTGGTGATGAGGTTCATCAAAGTAGTCTTGCCTGCGCCATTCTGACCCAAGATTGCCAGGGCGACCCGTTCGGCACGCTCGACTTTCAAGTCGAAACCGGATAGGACGCTGACCCCACCGAAGCTCTTGCACAAGCCGGTAATCTCTAAGACCGGCGATGACGAATCCGAGATCAGCGGGGCGCTCATTGGATCCCCTCCGTTGGCTTTGCTGCGACCATCGAATCGATCGACTTCTCTATCTGTCCCTCATCGAAGCGAATTCCAGGGGTGTCGGCATTCCCCTGTAATCGAGTAAAAGAGTCTTCTTGATCCGGACCTCGCTTCTGCCTGAGCTTGAGCAAAGCCTCCATCGTCGGAGAATAGACCCCGGTAACGCCCTGGGGCAGATAACCCAGGATGACGATTAGCGCTATGCCAAGGATCAGAACCGATAGCCCTGGGAGGTTGGTCGTATACCCGGTGAGGAGGCTGTAGACACCAGCGCCAACCAGTGCGCTCCAGGTGAGGCTCTTGCCACCCACAATCACCGAAGCGAGGATCGCAAGCGATACCGCCAAATTAAAGTCGTCGGGAGCGACAAATGCCGCCGTCTCAGAGAAGAAGAATCCCGCAGCGCTCGCCAAAGCAAAAGACACTACAACGGCAACAAGCCTAAAAGCCTTGACGTTGACGCCGAGGGACATCGCCATCGTCTCATCGGTCTTGACTGCGAGGATCTTTCTCCCCGGGGCGCTCTGTCTAAAAAAACGCACCCCCAAGATCGCAGCTGCGTCTACACCAAGTATGAGTAACAACATCGAAAGGGAGTTCAGGTGTGCTAGCGGAGCGACTTCGCCATTTACACCTCCGGTCAGTCCATTTAGGTGGTCAAAACCGGTCGAGAGCATCACCTGAAAGGCGAGTGTACCCATCGCCAAAAAGTGTTCCCTCAACCTCAACAGTGGCAAAGCGACAACTAATCCACATAGCGCACCAGCGGCGATCGAAGCGAAGAGCGCAACCAAAGGCGGCACGCCGAAGTGCACCTCTAAATAGATCGAGACGTATGTTCCTAGACCGTATACCGCCGCTTGCGCAAGAGACGCTTGATTGGAAAATCCGAGCAGGAGCTGCAGGCCGATAGCCAGCATCAGAAAGATTGCAAAGGTCGTGGCTACGTTCACGCTAAAGCCCGTATGCCTAGAGACTGTAACCAGGAAAACTCCGAGCAGCATCGCAACTACCAGAGAGTCTGCGCCTAACTCTTTTAGCTTTGAACCGAGATTTCGCCTCGGTTGGATTTTTGAGCTAACCATCTGATCGAACCTCACTTGCGATGAAGCATCCAGCAGGAATCGATCGACGGTTCATCTCTCGCACAAACTGAAAAAAATTAAATCGTTTCATAGCTTCTCCAGTCCTAAGCCCGAGGTCCGACTAGATCGGCCTTATTTCCTGTAAGCCCGTTTGGACGAAGAACCAAGAATCCGAGCAGCACCCCAAAAGTAAGGAGGTGAGCGACGTTAGGGGTGATGTAGACGCCGACTAGGTTCACGACTAGGGCGACGATCAGTCCCCCTGCTAGAGCACCCGCAGGATTCCCGAGTCCTCCGACGACCGCCGCTGCAAAGGCATCTATTCCGTAGGTCAGGTCTGCCGACATCGACACCCCGGTCAGTGGGAGGTAGAGCACCCCAACTATCGCCAAGACTGCAAAGGCAATTATCCAGGCGACCGTGACCATCCCTAGGTCATTTATCCCGTAGTACTTTGCCGAAGCCCGGGCGCTGCCAAGTGCTAGCAACTGACGGCCGACGTTGGTATGGCGCTGCGCCCATCCGAAAAATACGACGAGGACCAGTGCGACAAAAACAAGCAACAAGCCCTGCTGGGGTACGTAGAGTCCATCTACGGTGAAGTGACCAGATAGTAAAGCTGGAACAGTCCTACTATCGCTACCCCACTTCCTTATGGCGAGCTGTTCGATCACCATCCCTATTCCAAAGGTCACCATTACAAGTGTCAGGGGTGAAGCTCCGTGTGATTCGGGCCAGCGCAGTGTCAAGATGTAGACCCCAGCGCCGATCATCCCGACGATAACCACCGCAAGAATGTCGTTAATTGCCAAGGAGTTAGTCAGTTGGACTGCGGAGACTAACAGGCCGCCCA
>JAJZCF010000128.1 GCA_021846265.1 Actinomycetes bacterium
AGTCAGAATCGAATAGACGAGGCCAGTGTCGATAAAAAATACCGCGGTGATTGCAATGCCGATCAGTCCGGTACCGAATACGATCAACCTTCCGGCTTTTGAAAGCGCCTTACTCTTCGAGCTGATTTTCGTCCAAACCAATCCAGCGAGAATAGATAAAGATAAGTCGAACCCGAACATGTTTCTCGAAGGAAGTCTCTGCTTGCCATAGAGCGGGAGATGATAAAGGAGGGGAGCTAATGGCGTATAGCCGCCAAGGGCCAGGAGCAGCGCCCCAATCCCAGCGAACCTAATTCCCCAAACCCGGAGGTCGTCAGTAGAGGTGTCAGAAGGGGACAATAGCCCCGCTAATCCCAAAGATGTAACCAATATGGGCAGGTAGGCACCAATTTCTCCGAGATTATAGGATCCGAAAAATGACGGCAGGTGCTTTTGGGAATACCAACCTTCTATAAATGGGTAAAGGAGGAGTATGAAATTGCGAGGACTAAATGGTCCTGAGGTAAAAAATGCATAGCTCCCACTGGATCTGTTTGAAAAGTGCTGGAAAGCGAGGCCGGGCAGCCATTGAATCGAAGCCAAACCCAGAGCGAGGACTCCGGCAAGTGCGAGCAGAGATAGCGGAACTCTAGAGTCCCTTCCCTTTTTCACTATTGACGGTATTGCGGCTAGAGCCATAAAGATTGCCCCGTCGAGCATGGCCTCCGGTGCACCGGCCAACACACAGAGTGCGAATGCAACCGACAAGGCTATGGCCGACGGGATGCTGGATCGCACGGATTCGGACGACAAAATCTTGAGGAGAAAAACCACGCACCAGGTGACGGAGGCTATCCCTGCGATCATATCGAGGTGAACGACCTGGGACATGAACTGTCCAGCAAGGGTAAACCCGAGCGCTGCGATTGCCGCTCCCGAAGGAGAGGCTCCGAGCTCCTTGCTGGCTGCTATGACCCCACCTGCTCCGAACGAATAGATCAGGACCACAAATATCGTGAAGGCCCATATCGGTGAAAGGAATAGAAAGAGGACTGACAGGGGGAAAAATGTTTGGACGTTGAAGCCGGCCAGTAGTGGGTTGCCTGACCAGGAGTACTGATTCCAGGTAGGGAGATGTCCGGACTTTTCTATCTGCGCTGCCAGGAAATGCAGCGGGACATTCTGATTTAGGTTATCGGAGAATATTGCGGGATGGCCTAGAGAAGTCGGCACTACAAAAAGCGCCACAATAGCGGCGCTGATCCCAATCCAAGCCCAAAAATACCTTGTCCAGTTTCTCTTGTCCAAGGGCTGGACTATCGTTTTACGAGATATCTCTCTCTCAACCAAGTACCGAGTACCACCTTAGAGTAGTTAATTCCATAACTGAAGTTGTTCCCCTTTTTGGATTTTCCACTTGGCCGTTTGTGCATAATCGTAGGGATCTCAAGTATCCGAGCTCCGGCCATGATCGCCCCGATCAGCAGCTCAGATGACTGAAACTGTGGCTCGCCAAGCCGAATCTTTGACAGGAGGCTCACGTCAAAGGCCCGGTATCCGCTCGAGGTGTCGGTGACTCTAACCCCGGTGATCAGCGATATAACTTTGGCGAAGACCATGACGCCGAAGTCGCGAAATGAGTCGCCGACCCTGGTCTCACCCAGTTCTCTTGATCCCTGGACGAAGTCAGCCCTTTGCTGTCTCAGTGGATTAAGGATCGCACCGAGGTCAGACGGATCCCACTGGCCGTCTGCGTCTACTATCACAACGTATTTAGCGCCGACGGCTATGGCTAGTTGATACCCCATCTTCAGTACAGCGCCCTGTCCTCTGTTGATATTTGCGACACACACCCCAAAACCGAGCCCCCTTGAGACAGATTCAGTTTCATCGGTTGCCCCATCAATGCAGACGACAATCCTGCCGGACAAAAGTTCCTCTTTGGCGTTTTCCAAGAGTCCAGCAACGGCAGGTAGGTTTTTGGCCTCGTTGAATGCGGGAATGAGCACAAGGAACTCCGGCACTGGCTCGGAGCCGTGCTCTTGCAGGTAAAGATCTATTGCGTTTTTGTCTACTGTGTTCGGGGCAAAGTTGAACTCTGCCGCCACGGTTTGTGGAACTCTCACGCTGGGGTAGGCCTCTGTCTAAGTGAAAACTAGCAGTTCAAGACTACCTTCGGAATCTGTTTCGCCTCCCAGGTGAAATGGTTGTATTCCGTGTCATAATTTCTTACCCAGATGTCCGAATATTTTGTGCGGTCGAGGTCGGTAGCTTCTGTCTAGGCTTGGCCAGCGAAGTCATCCTGTGAGGCTGCAGTAAGGGCCAAAAAATTCGTAATTTCGACTGGGTAATTACGAAACTTCTTGAATTCGGTTGCAAGGAGTTGATTGGTGGATCTACAATATGTAGTACTCGACACGCAAGCCATTCCCATATGTTGTGGTTTATACGTTTGGCGAGTTTCGCTGGGGCGGTTTAGACGCAGCAGGAGGGATCCTTACTAAGGGTCCGATTTTGATCGTGCTCGAATTCTGTTTTTGATTTGGAAGAGGGGGAAAGTTCGTATGGCTATTGCGCCAGAGAGAATGGCATTGGGCATAAGAAGGTACTTTACCGAAGAGGGTGTGCACCCATATCAGATGGTGCGATGGGAAAAGAGAGACTCGCGCATAACCAATTTCAAAGACTCAACGGTCGCCTTCGAGCAGCTAGGTGTTGAGGTGCCAGAGACCTGGAGCGTGAATGCAACAAACATTTTGGCGCAAAAGTATTTTCGAGGTAATTTAGGAACCCCGGAGCGTGAGCATTCCCTCAAGCAGGTCGTCGACAGGGTTGTAGATACCATCACTGCATGGGGACTCAAAGATGGCTATTTCGTCGATGATGACGAAGCGGCGACCTTTTCTGACGAGCTGAAGTGCCTGGTTATTAAGCAGAAAGCGGCGTTCAACTCGCCAGTGTGGTTCAACATCGGGGTGAAAGGCGTTCCTGCTCAGGCCTCGGCTTGTTTCATTCTCGCCGTTGATGATTCAATGGATTCGATCCTAAACTGGTATCGCGAAGAGGGCATTATCTTCAAAGGTGGCTCCGGGGCAGGAGTAAACCTATCCAAAATACGTTCCTCTGCTGAGTTTATCAAAGGCGGCGGGACCGCATCGGGACCAGTGAGTTTTATGAGGGGAGCCGACGCATCAGCTGGGACGATAAAGTCGGGCGGCAAGACTAGAAGAGCCGCCAAGATGGTGATTCTCAACGTAGATCACCCTGATGTTGAGGACTTTATCTGGTGTAAGGCACTTGAAGAGCGCAAAGCAAGAGTTTTACGTGACGCTGGCTTCGACATGGACCTAGACGGCAAAGACAGCTTCTCGATCCAATATCAGAACGCCAATAACTCAGTTCGAATTACCGATGAGTTTATGGAAGCAGTAGAGAAGGACGGTGACTGGGCGCTTAAGTCCGTTTCTACCGGCGAAACGGTTGCCACAAAGAAGGCTCGACAAATCTGGCGCGAGATAGCAGAAGCTTCATGGGAGTGTGCCGATCCTGGACTTCAATTCGATACAACGATTAATCGTTGGCATACAGCTCCCAACACTGGAAGAATAAATGGATCGAACCCCTGCTCTGAGTATATGCATATCGATAACTCTGCTTGTAACCTCGCTAGCTTGAACCTGCTGACCTTCTTGAATGACGACGGGTCGTTCGATATCGACGGCTTTGAGGCGGCGACGAGGGTTGTCTTTACCGCACAAGAGATATTGGTCGGAAACGCCGACTATCCGACCGAGGGGATAGGAGAAAACTCCCGTAGATTTCGCCAGCTGGGGATTGGGTACGCAAACCTTGGGGCTTTGTTGATGGCAAAGGGACTTCCGTACGACTCGGCCGAAGGAAGGGCATGGGCCGCTTCAATCACCGCCTTATTGACCGGTGGTTCCTATTCGACCTCAGCCCGGCTAGCCGCCCGGATGGGTCCATTCGCTGGATATTCAGAAAACAGGGCAGCGATGCTAAATGTATTGAAAATGCACAGAGAAGCCGTTTCGAAGATCGACGAGGAGCTAGTTCCGACGGACCTCCTAACAGCGGCCCAGGAAATTTGGGATGAGGCTGTCGAGCAGGGAGAAGCGTTCGGAGTCAGGAACGCCCAGGCAAGCGTGCTTGCCCCTACCGGGACAATCGGTCTACTCATGGACTGTGATACGACTGGAATAGAGCCAGACCTAGGTCTAGTAAAGACCAAGAAATTGGTTGGCGGTGGCACAATGTCGATTGTAAACCAGACGGTTCCCAGGGCGTTGCGGCAGCTCGGATATGGCGAAGGCGAAATAACCGAGATAATTGCTTTTGTCGATAAAAATCGTTCGATCGTCGGTGCGCCTGGCCTAAAGCCTGCACATCTCCCAGTATTCGCCTGTTCTATGGGAGACAATACCATTCACTACCTTGGTCACGTAAGGATGATGGCGGCGGTCCAGCCGTTCATTTCCGGTGCTATCTCGAAGACGGTCAATATGCCGGAAGAAGCGACCGTGGAAGAGATTGAGAAGCTTCATTTCGATGCTTGGAAGATGGGCATTAAGGCGGTCGCTATCTACCGAGATAACTGCAAGGTGGCCCAACCGCTTTCGACGACTAAATCTGCAGTTGGTCAATCTTTGACAGATCAGGAGCTTGCCAAAAAAGTAGCTGAACTCGAAAAGGCGCTCAAGACCCAAACCGTGGTCGTAAAAAAGCCGTTGCGTGAGAGGCTGCCAAGGCGCAGGCGATCGGCAACCTTCGCATTTAGGGTCGCTGACTGTGAGGGTTATGTAACTGTCGGCGAATACGATGACGGCAGGCCTGGTGAGGTATTCATGAAGGTTTCCAAGCAAGGTTCCACCTTGGCTGGAATTATGGATGCGTTTTCAATATCCGTTAGCCTCGGCCTCCAACACGGAGTTCCCCTATCAACGTTCGTGCGCAAGTACACAAATATGCGATTTGAGCCGGCTGGTATGACCGACGATCCAGACATTAGAATCGCGGCGTCTCTTGTGGACTACATTTTCCGCAGGTTGGCGGTTGATTATATGCCATTAGATGAGCGCCTAGAACTTGGAATACAGACGGTCCCGGAGAGGACTCAGCCTTTACTCTTTCAAGATGATCCGACAGTACTAGTTGATTCCTCGATGTCTGACTACTCTCATGAATCGCATGAGAATGTTTCTGGTTTGAACTTACTGTCTCGGGAGGCAGCAAAGGACTCCCCGTACTGCTATCAGTGCGGAAATGCCATGCAGAGAGCTGGTTCTTGTTTTGTATGTACTAGCTGTGGAACTACCAGCGGGTGTAGCTAATAGTGTCGTAACGGTTAGCTCAGGCTGGCCACCTGCCTTTGCCCTTCCAGAGATCTATTACAATGGATGTAATAGCTATGCAGGGGAGGATATCAAGTGAAGAATGATATCGCCTAGAGCTGTAAACAATGGAACTGGGCTGATCTACTTTTTTGGTGCGCTCGGCGAGGCGAGCGCACCGAGTACATGTGAATCTCTTCAAGGGGCCTATATTGACCTCTGGAATGTTATAAACAAAACACCGTCTACGGCCATGACGCCCAATTTTGCCACATCGCTAGGATAAAGGCATCTAACCGCTTTAGAGGTTAAAAATAGTTCTTCTCTTAAGTTGTTGCAGCCCCGCTTACTGGTCGAGTTCTATCTTTACCGCAAAGACATTAGATTCTAGACTTAGAAAGGTACACTTTGAACCTCCACACTCTCCGACATAAGTTTATCCAGCCTAGCTCAATTGCCGGGCTCTTGGGG
>JAJZCF010000129.1 GCA_021846265.1 Actinomycetes bacterium
GCGACTCTCCAGAGCGGAGGTACGGGACTACCTTGTCAGAAGTACGCGACGCATCGATAACCATTATCGGCGGGGGCGCAATTGGATGTGCAGTGGCCTACTTTCTAGCCAAAGCTGGCCACCGCGATATCCAGGTTCTTGAAGCGTCTGAGCTTTGTGCACAAACATCTAGTCAGGCCGCTGGTCTCGTCGGTCAAGTTCGCCTCAGCCCCGAACGAACCCGCCTTGCCATGCGTTCGGTAGCATTCTTCTCAAAGCTAGAAGAACTTACCAGCGTCTCACCTGACTGGCTCCAATGCGGCAGCTTGCGCATCTCGCTAACGCCCGAACGAACCTCAGAACACCTTGTCATGGCTGATGTTGCTAAAAACTGCGGCCTCGAAGTTCGGTTTCTAAAGTCCAGCGAGTTGAAAGAGATGTTTCCGACTATCGAGCTAGCAAAGGTTCATTCAGCCCTGTGGTGCCCAACCGACGGATATCTCCAACCAAACAGCCTTGTTAACGCTTACGCCGCTGGAGCCCGGTCTTTGGGAGTCACATTTGCAACTAACAGCGTGGTAACTGCGATTTCTACCGTCCAAAACAAAATCGCTTCCATTAGCACCAAGCTAGGGGACTTTTCCACTTCAATGGTAATCAACGCCGCCGGACCGTGGGCTGGAGCGGTTGCCCAAATGGTAGGGCTGAAGCTGCCAATAGTCCCCGTGCGACACGAGTACTATATCAGCGAACAGGCGCTTGGATGGCACCGCAATCTTCCCGTGTTACGCATTCCGGATTTGCGCATCTACGCCCGTGCCGAGGGGTCAGCGGTGCTCTGTGGCGGATGGGAGGCTCGCGCAAAAAGCCTAGATCCGAGAACGGTAAATGCTACTTCCGCACTCCACGTTGAGCCCGACTTTGATGTTCTCGCCGGCTTCCACGAGAGCATCGCAAGTATCGTCGAAGGCCTTGATGATATTGGAGTAAAAAGTGTCTTCAAAGGATACCCTGCCTTTTCACCGGATGGAAAATTCATAGTTGGACCGGTCAAAGCTATTGCGGGTTTCATAATGGCTGCCGGGTGCAATGCCCACGGAGTATCGGGCTCGGCTGGACTAGCGGAACACGTTCTTGAAAGTATCGGACCAAACCCTTCCACTTACGTTCAGTCTTTGAGTCCACAGCGTTACCTCGAAAGCTCTTGGGATTATCCAAATGCTCGTAAGCTCGCTCAAAGTGCGTACGAAAACTACTACGCCCTCGGAGCCAGTGCACAAGGTGGAAGTTCCGGAGTAAAAAGTTGACCAGATTCCCTATAACTGAAAAAACACAACTTCGGACCGAAAAGCTAAAGCCTCACTCATTCCGCATCATCGATTATCGATTCAGGCTACTCAACTACTTGGATTGGCTACCGGCCGTGACTGCGCTCGAGCAGCTCAAAAAATCGATTGGTCGGAAAACAGGACTTTCCCAGTGCTACTGGCTAGTCAACGACCAGCCAGTTCGTCCCAAGTTTATAGACGACGGCTTATCCAGCGATTCTAAAATCCTCAGACATATCCTCCTAGCTGGGCGACTTAATCACAGCCACCGTTCAAGTGCCCACCACTTCGCCCCAATGACTCAACTGTTCCTCAAACACAACGAGCTATGTGATATCGAAAACAATCTTGGACTCCCGGGCAAAATTCTCCCGTTTCGGCCACGTATCCGAGCAACAGAATCTGCAGAGTCGAGTACGGTAAGGTCGAATCGAGGAGTCGTCCTACTCAACCCGAGCTCCTTGGCGAGGTTGATCCGGGTCGGCAATTTCGCTAGACAGCCTCCGCCGCTGTTGTCTATAAGACTCTGTTCGATCTGCTAATGAGGAGGCAGCTTTGATCTTCGTTCACCAACCAGAGCGTCCGCCGGGCTGGCGAGGCCAATCAATCCGGTCTTTGTCACCTCAACAGTTCTACTCGCAACTGCAACTCCAAGGAAAATTGAACATTGCCCGGTTGCGGCTTCTGCCAGAAGCACCAGGAATATTACACAGGTGAAGATTTCGCAATGGACCTAGACCTACCGGCCGAACTAGAGGCTTTGACGAGTCAGCTCGCGGTGCTAACCGAAGGCGTGGTTTCTGCCTGCCGCCTGTCTGGTGGGCTCACCAATACCAATTTCAAACTCGTGACTACCAAAGGAAGCTATGTAGTCAGAATCTCTTCGCCAAAATCGTCCCTGCTCGCTATCGATCGAGAAAACGAGCTCTACAATTCGTTTGCGGCTGCCGCCGTCGGCGTGGGTGCCAAGGTCGTCGAGTCTTTACGCGAACCTAATGTGATGGTCGTAGAGTACATTGAAGGGAAAACCCTCTCGGCTCAGGACCTCGCAGGAGGTCAACTTATTGATCGTGTTGCGCTTGCTTGTCGTCGACTCCATGGGGCTTCTCGCTTCGCCTCCAATTTCGACATGTTCGCCTTACAGCGAGGCTACCTCGATATTGTTCTTCAACGAGGCTTTTATCTTCCAAAAGGATACCTGGACTACCGGGAGGTGGTCTTAGAAATGGAGCGGGCAATGGCGGTCTCGCCCGAAGGACTGGTACCGTGCAACAACGACCTCCTCGCTGAAAACTTCATCGACGATGGCGAAACAATCCGCATTATTGACTATGAATACTCCGGCAACAACGAACCGGGTTTTGAACTCGGCAACATCTGGAGCGAGTCAAACCTATCTCTCGATCAGCTTGAAGAGCTCTGCAGCGCCTACTACGGACATTACGATCCAGGGCGAATTGCGCGAGCTCGACTTTGGGGGCTGATGTCAAAGTACGGATGGACCCTTTGGGGATCGATACAGGCCGCAGTGTCTGAAATGGACTTTAACTTTCTTGAATGGGGCTTAGAGAAGTACCAAAGAGCGGAGGCCGAATTCAACTCAGACGACTTTGCAGAGCTGCTGGAGAGGGTCACTCGGTGAGGTCGGCGGCAATATGCGAACAAGTCTCCGAAATAGGTATTGGGAGTGAGGGGCCCATGAATTTATTCTTGGGGAAAATTCAGAAGGTTCAATATCGACAAAATACACCTTGGTCATCGCTCTCGGCTTTGAAGACCTTCAGAGATCTAGACTTTTCAGCACGAGTGCATAGTGGCGAGCGGCAGACTAAATGGCAATAGTCAGTGACGGCCAAATTGCACAGAATCTCCCCCTGCAATCTGCAATTTTCGACTTCAACGGTACTCTCTCCGATGACGAGCCGTTGCTATTTGACATATACCTTGACCTGTTTAACGAAATACTGGGTTATGACCTCACAAGAGATGACTATTTCGCCACCTTGGCGGGCCTGAGCGACCCAGAGATAATTCTTCAGGTCCTAAAAAGGTGCAAAATGGCCCACCACAAGAAACTTAGGGCCTTGCTGCTCGGCGCAAAAATAGAGCGATACTGCGCAGAAGTGGCAATCACCCCGAGGATCTCTTCTGAAGCCGTTTCTTTCGTAAATGCCATCGCGGAGATTGTTCCAATAGCGTTAGTCACCGGTGCGGCAAGAGTTGAAGTGCATGCTGCACTACAATCTGCGGAAATCTTCGATCGGTTCAGCACTATTGTTACAGCGGAGGACGTCCGCTTTGGAAAACCCGACCCCGAGGGATTCCTCATCGCAGCCAAAATCATACAGACGCTCTTTGAGAACAGCGGCCTCAACATCGATCGGGCCAAAATGGCTGTATTTGAGGACTCGAACTTTGGCGTACTCGCCGCAGAGAAAGCTGGCATGGTGCCAGTGGTAGTTGGAGATCCCACTCCCAAATTTGCGACGGGACGTCTCGCTATTCCGTTACTGTCTATTAAAAGTTTGGCCACCGTTCTCCCACTCTTTTCTCCTCCGATGGCCAAGGAACCGAAAGCACCCCCCTCCCCGAATACCGGGCTATCTCAAATCCTCGCAATTACATCCAGCGATGAGCCGACCCTGAAAGGAATACGCAATGACGGACCTACCTAACTCCGCTCGAATAGTCATCATCGGAGGTGGCGTTGGCGGGACAAGTATCGCGTACCACCTTGGCATCATGGGCTGTAGCGACGTGGTGCTCGTAGATCGTGACGAACTCACCAATGGCTCGACCTTCCACTCTGCTGGCTTGGTAGGCCAACTCCGCTCTTCGGTGAATCTGACAAAGACGATGATGTACTCCGCCGAACTTTATCGAGAGCTATCGAGGGATCCAGAAACTGATCCCGGTTGGGTGGAGTGCGGAGGAATCCGACTTGCATGCACCCCCGAAAGACTTTCCGAACTGCACCGCCAAGTTGGATGGGCAAAGACTTTCGGTCTCCCGTTAGAAGAGATCACCCCAAAAGAAGCCCAAGATCTTTTCCCCTTGATGTCATGCGATGGCGTCCTTGGAGCAACTTTCCTAGAGACTGATGGATATCTGGATCCTTCGCTACTGACTCACTCATTCGCAAAGCAGGCGCGTTCGTTCGGCATCGAAATAGCCACCCACACGAGGGTCGTCGGCATCGAAACCGAAAATAACCGAGTCAGGGGGGTGCAGACCGATCGCGGCAGGATCGAGTGTGAAATTGTTGTCAATGCTGCGGGGATGTACGCCGCCGGAATCGGACGAATGGCTGGAGTCAGGATTCCAATAATCCCATTCTCCCATCAGTACCTGATTACTACCGCCTTTCGTGAGGAAAGCGACACTAAAGTCCTCCCGACCCTGAGAGATCCCGACCTACTCGTCTACTTCCGTCAGGACGTACGGGGTCTGCTGATGGGAGGATATGAACGCAACTCGAGAGCTGCGTTTCTCACCGAGCAGTACCAGGACGCTATCCCAGGTGACTTCAACGGACGATTACTCGACGAAGATTGGGCGAGGTTCGAAGAGATCACCGAAAACTCGACTCGGCGGGTCCCGATAATGGCTGAAATGCAGATCCGCAAGCTTCTCAATGGCCCTGAAGGATTCACTCCAGACAATGAGTTTTGCCTTGGAGAGACCGAAATCGATGGCCTCTTCGTCGCTGCGGGTTTTTGTGCGCACGGTATCGCTGGTGCCGGAGGCATCGGAAAGGTCATGGCGGAATGGATACTCAGAGGCGAGCCAAGCATGGACCTGTGGGAGATGGACATCCGGCGCTTCGGCAAGCAGTATCGTTCCGGCTCCTACACTTTGGCTAGAACGCGCGAGAACTACGAGACGTATTACGATATTCGCTTCCCAAACCAAGAACGAGAGGCGGGACGTCCACTTCGACGCTCTCCGGCCTACCAGTGGCATCTTGATCACGGTGCGTCCTTTGGGGAGAAGTCGGGTTGGGAGCGCGTCAACTACTATCGGTCCAACGAAGACCCGACGCTCGAACACTTAAGGCCAAATGGATGGGCCGGGAAGTACTGGTCGACTGCGATAGCGATCGAGCATCGAGCGACTCGAAACACTGCCGGACTCTTCGATGAGACTTCATTTGCCAAGTTCGAAGTTTCGGGATTAGGAGCGGCAAGGCTGCTTAATATGCTCTGCGACAACGATGTCACACGTGGTGTCGGCAGGGTCACCTATACCCAAATGCTAAATGAGCGCGGTGGGATCGAGGCCGACTTCACAGTCACCCAATTAGCTGCCGACCGGTTCCTCATAGTAACTGGTACCGCCTTCGGCGGGCACGACATGAGTTGGATTCGTCACAATCTCCCATCGGACGGAAGTGTC
>JAJZCF010000130.1:0-3711 GCA_021846265.1 Actinomycetes bacterium
CGGGCCGACTTGGGAGAGCAGTTTCGAATGGCTGCGAGAGTTCTGCTTATCGCCCAGAAGTGACAGCCGTTCGAACTATTGTTGGTGGCCTAGACGACGAAGTACTTTGCCATCGGATGATGGCAAATTATCGCAGTAGTGGTTTGCTCCGGGTGGAGCTGGAAACCTTCGCTCACTGTGACACCGATACGATCGGCCCCTAGTAAGTCAGCCACTTTAGAGTTATCTTCAAGGTCTGGACAAGCCGGGTATCCCCATGAGTAGCGCCCACCGCGGTATTTTTGCCTAAAAAGTCCGGTCAAGGTGGGCCCGTCCTCTTCGACGAACCCTAGTTCAGTTCTAATTCGCTTATGCCAAAGTTCTGCGAGGGCCTCGGTCATTTCAACCCCGAGACCATGCAAGAAAAGGTAGTCCTGGTATTGGTTGGAGCTGAATAGTTCGGCGGTAATCTCGGAGACCCTGTGCCCCATCGAGACCACGTGGAAGGCAGCGTAGTCCACCTCGTTTGAGGATGTCGGTCTGAAGAAGTCCGATATCGACAAGTAAGGTTCTACCTTCTGCCTTGGAAAGTTAAAACGTGTCAGCTCCTCCGATCGATCTTTGTCTCCATAGACGATCAACTCATTGCCAAGCGAATTTACTGGGAAGTATCCGTAGACAACTTGCGGAATCAGTGCTTGCAAGGCTATTGCTTTTTGCAGCTCAGTCCGAAGAATTTTTCTGATCCTCGCTTTGAACTCGGGGTCCGATTCGTTTTTTTCTGGTCTGAATCCCCATTGATTCCTAAATAGTGCCGTCTCGTTTAGGAAGCTGGCGATCTCTTCGAGAGCGACACCCTTTACGATCTCGGTTCCAATAAAAGGCGGAACAAAGATTGGGTTGTCAAAGGGGACTGATTCAGATCTGAGAACCGAGGGGGCAGCATCAATCTCTGACATCTGCGTAGACCTCTTTGGCGGAAGTTTTCGTTCGGAAAGCTTCCGACCAAATTCGTCGTCTACGATCGATCCGGACTTTATCCCGTTCAGGCGGTCCATCACCCGAAGTCCCTCGAAGGCATCCTTGCCGTAGAAGAGCCGACCTTTGTAGATACTCCGGAGGTCCTTCTCGACGAATGTTCGGGTGAGGGCTGCCCCGCCAAGGATGACGGGCAGGTGGGATAGCCCGAGGAAGTTTAGCTCCTCTATGTTTTCCTTCATGACCAGGGTAGACTTGACCAGCAGCCCGCTCATACCGAGTGCGTCGGCCTCCACCTCTTTCGCCTTGGCCACCATCTCAGACAGTGGGACCTTGATCCCGAGATTGTGGACCACGTAGCCATTATTGGTCAGGATGATATCGACGAGGTTTTTTCCTATGTCGTGAACGTCACCCTTGACAGTGGCCAGCACGATGGTACCCTTATTGGCCTGGTCGACCTTTTCCATGTAAGGCTCGAGGAAGGAGACTGCCGCCTTCATTGTCTCGGCCGAAGACAGCACGAATGGAAGCTGCATCTTTCCCGAACCGAACAGTTCGCCAACTTCGGCCATTGCGTCTAGCAGGACACCGTTGATGATCTCGAGTGGGCTGATCGGTTCTTGCAGTGCGAGCGTGAGGTCCGACTCGAGACCTACCCGGTTTCCGTCGACTATTCGCCGATAGAGGCGTTCCCTAATCGGCAGCGAGGAGAGGTCAATTTTGATCTTGGAACGAGACTCCGCTCCCTCAAAGAGTTCTATCAACCGAGAAAGGGGATCGTAGCCCTCTTTCCTTCGGTTGTAGATCAGATCCAGAGATACCTCTATCTGTTCATCCGGGATAGACGAGAGGGGGACGATTTTGGAGGGATGCACGATGGCCGCGTCGAGACCTGCTTCGACGCATTCCTGCAAAAAGACTGAATTTAAAACCTCCCTCGCAGCTGTGTTGAGCCCGAAGGAGATGTTGGAAAGGCCTACGACGGTAAAGACGCCAGGGAGATTCTCCTTGATCAGTTTGATGCCTTCTATGGTCTCTTTGCCATCAAAGCGCGACTCCTCCATCCCGGTAGATATTGGGAGTACTAGCGGGTCAAAGAGGAGGTCCTGGGGTCGAAGTCCGTAGCGCTTAGTGGCAATGTCGTAAATGGCCCTCGCTGCGTCCAACTTCCACTGGGCGGTTCTCGCTTGTCCGGTCTCGTCGATGCAGGTGCACACTACGGCGCTGCCGTATTCCTTGGCTAACCTCAGGAACTTGTCCAACCGGGTGTTGGGTGCCGAGCCTTCCTCCAAATTTACAGAGTTAATAATCGGCCTTCCGCCAAGAAAGCTCAGCCCGGTCTCGATCACTTCCGCCTCGGTAGAGTCCAGCATGATCGGAATCGTCGACTGGACGGCGAGCTGCGAAGCTAGAAGCTCCATATCTTGTACGCCGTCGGCGCCGGTGTAGTCGACGCACAGATCGATCATGTGTGCGCCATCCTTGGTCTGTTCTTTAGCCATGTCGACGCAGGTGTCTAGGTCGCCGGCTAGCATCGCCTCCCTGAATCGCTTTGAACCGTTGGCGTTTGTTCTCTCTCCAATCGCCAAATAGGAAATATCTTGGGAGAGCGCCACCGGCGAATAGAGTGATGCGACCGACGGTTCGAGAACTACCCTCCTCTCTTTCAGCTCCAGATTGGCGCAGCTGTCCACGATCGCCTTGATGTGATCTGGGGTGGTTCCACAGCAGCCACCTACTATTTGGACGCCAAGGTCGGTCACAAAGCGACTCTGATAATCGGCTAATTCCTGCGGCCCCACGTCATAATGCATCTTTGAATCCACTATGGAGGGTAGGCCAGCGTTTGGAAGACAGGATATTGCGAAAGGGCTATTAGCGGCGAGGTGGCGAAGGTGTTCCCCCATCTCTTTGGGACCTGTAGCACAGTTGATCCCGATAGCGATCGGCTCGAAGGGCTCTAAGGCGACGAGGGCGGCTCCGATCTCCGTGCCAGGGAGCATTCGCCCGGTAAGTTCGATTGTCACCTGAACCTGTAGCGGAAGATCCCGACCAGCTTTGGCCATCGCCGCTCTTGCGCCGGCGATGGCAGCCTTTGCGCTTAAAAGGTCGAATACGGTTTCGATCAGCAAGAGGTCGACGCCCCCGTCGATCAGACCCTCGGCCTGCACCTGGTAGGCATCTTTGAGGTCCTTGTATCGGATTTGGCCGAGGGAGGCGAGCTTTGTCCCCGGTCCCATGGATCCCGCCACGAATCGTGGTTTGTCGGATCGAGAATAGCCCGACGCTACCTCTTTAGCGATTTGGGCGGCTCTAAAGTTGAGCTCATAGGCCCTGGCGGCAATTTTGTATTCTGCCAATACCGTGGAGATGGAACCGAAGGTGTCGGTCTCTATTACATCAGCTCCGACGGCGAGAAACGATTCGTGAAGGTTCTGGATAACATCTGGGCGAGTCACGGCGAGGATTTCGTTGCACCCCTCGAGTGCCTCTCCTCCAAAGTCGTCGGCGGTCAGTTCTAGAGTCTGAAGGTTTGACCCAGTGGCACCGTCAAAGATTACCACCTTGCGGCTAGCGAGGAGTTCATTGTAACTTTTCATCTATAACAAGCCTAGTGAAGGTCACTTCGGCCAGGACGGCTAAGTTTTTTCTCTTGAAGATCTATACCAAAAAAGGCGACGATGGCTCGACCGGTCTTTTATACGGTGGGCGCACTCTAAAGAACAGCTACGCAATAGAGCTAAACGGAGC
>JAJZCF010000130.1:3811-5696 GCA_021846265.1 Actinomycetes bacterium
CCGGTTCGCTAGATGGAAAACAAATCGGATGAGCATAGTTCGGTCGATAGGTGCAGTTGGCGGGTCACGATCTAGATTGTAAGAAAACAGATGACCCCAGGAGTCCCATGGTGAAGTTTCTAGATCTGGTTGTTTCGGATTCGATCCCAAATTCGATACCGACCTTCGTGGCTTGCGTAAAGTCGGATGAGGCAAAGGCGCTTGCCTCGGGGATTTGGGGCTTCACCGGTGAGGGTGGTGAGATGGCCCCTGGGACCTACCAGGACAAAGAGGTCATATTGATCGGCGCCGGCGAAAGCGCCGAGTTTGATCTGGATGCCGCTAGATATCTGGGTGCGAGCTTCGCTCGCAGGCTATCGCGAAGTGGCAATTCGGCACTTGTAATCTCTAGGCTTGAGTCAGAGTTAGAGGAAGTATCTGACACCATTCTGGCCATTGCGGAAGGTGTCTTGCTTGGAACCTACCGCTACGATGCTTTACGCAGCGAGGCTTCCCTTTCGAAGGCCGTTAAGGCCTACGACTGTGCGACACTGGTCGTTCCAACCGATTGGATTGATGCAGCAAACAATGCCGTGTCGATTGCAAAAGTTACCGCTCGTGCTACCTGGCTTGCCAGGGACCTAATAAATGAGCCCGCCAAGACTATGACCCCTAAGCGTTTTGCAGAGGTAGCTTCAGAGGTGGCACTGACCTCGCATTTGGAGATTCGAGTTTGGGATGAGGACGATGCAGAGAGGGAGAGGCTCGGTGGCCTCTTGGGAGTGGCTGCTGGTTCAGTGCAGCCACCGAGGATGATCCGACTTAGCTACCGTCCTAAAGGTGATTCCAAGGCAAAGTTGGCTCTTGTTGGCAAGGGGATTACCTTCGATTCTGGCGGACTCAGCTTGAAGCCCGGCAATTCTATGATGACCATGAAGACGGACATGTCGGGTGCAGCGGCCGTTTTGGCGGCGATGAGTACGCTTGCTGAACTCGATTGCCCATACGAAGTCAATGGCTACATGGCACTGACAGAGAACCTTCCTTCCGGAACCGCGACAAAGCCAGGAGACGTACTCGTTACCCGCTCTGGCAAGACGATAGAGGTTCTCAACACCGATGCTGAAGGGAGACTCGTCCTATCGGACGCGTTATCACTAGCGGTCGAAGATGGAGCGGAAAAGATCGTTGACCTTGCGACATTAACTGGGGCGTGCGTGGTGGCTCTGGGTGGCGAGATCGCCGGGGTGATGGGCAATGATGACGAACTAATTGGGGAGCTGATTAGTGATGGTTCGGTTGAAGGAGAGTCTTATTGGCGCCTTCCACTGCCTAAGTCCTACAAGAAGCATATCGAGTCTGAGATAGCTGATATGAGAAACATCGGCGAAGCGGGCGCTGCGGGAGCGATCTCCGCCGGACTTTTGCTGCAGGAATTTGTTGGCGAGACAAAGTGGGCCCATCTCGATATAGCAGGACCGGCCAGGTCTGACAAGGATTCGGGAATCTTTGCAAAGGGCGGTACGGGATTCGGTACTAGGACGCTTATCCGTTGGCTTACCAAACAGTAATGTTGCTACTTTTCTAATATTCTCGTAGAGCTTCACCCTCAGTATCTTCTTTCTGACCTCTGAGTTCATTTGCATAAACCCGGAGAAGGAAATGTCGCGCTGAGGATTGGGGTAGATACAGTAAGCTAATTGCTAGACACTACTTGACATATCTGGCGAAAATGTCTAGAATAGCGATATGTTGGTGAGCATCAGAGTGGCAGCCGAGGAATTAGGTGTCCGCCCTGAAACTTTACGTAGATGGGAAATCCAAGGGAAAATCGAAGCTCCGATGCGTACTCCAGGGGGGATGCGACGATATGATCTCGCCAAGCTGCGCCATCTGGCACCGCATA
>JAJZCF010000131.1 GCA_021846265.1 Actinomycetes bacterium
ATGACATCCACAACCCCAAAATTGGCATATATCGCTTGGGTAAAACGTCGCCCATGGCCAGTGGTACCTCGGAAATCTGGCACAAGGATTTGAAACCCTCTGTCAAGAAAGTACTCATACCTCGCATTTGCAGTTACCCTGTTCTGGCCGACGGGGCCTCCATGGAGCGAGAGGATCAGCCCTGATGGTTTCGATTTAGGACGATATAGCCGAAACGGTATAGAGAACTCTCCTTCGTCAAGTTCGATCACCTTCTCCGGGACCCTCGACTTAGCCAGCTCGACAAATTTATGTGGAACTTCTAGAACTTCAGGCTCGACTGCACTCTTAGTGGCTACCCAGATCGCCGAAGCTACTTTGATCGCTCTGGACTTCTTCTCCGCTATGTCGATTACGACGATAGAGTTCGGAGTGCGTGCTCCACTCCTCTGAGCGACGACGACTCCATTTCTGACGTCCAGCCCTCCAAATACTCCCCTCTGGATCGTCTCTCTACCTTTTTTCGGATCTAGCAACGATATGGTTCCAAAGCCGCTTTCATTGGTCGCAACCAGAACACCCTCGTCACAGATGGCGTAGCTAGACTGGCCCGGTGAAAGGTCGGCCTCGGCGCAGTCGACTTCAAGCTCAAATACCGGCTGAGTAACCCCGGTCGAAACTGACATCCGCCAAGGGATACAAAACCCGCTCTGGTCAGAGATGTAATAGAGATCCGACCCGTCAGGAGAAAACTTGGGCTGAGTCACGGAGAAGGCGCCTTCGGGCGAACCCACCACGAGCTGCGGGGGATACTTTGGCCCGGCCGCCCTCACCACCACCATTCTCGATGCGTCCCAGGCCATATCTGGAAACGACCATTCTGACCACGTCAGGTAGATCCCATCCGGCGAAAACTTAGGAGAGGCAAAGAAATCAGGAGACTTGTAGCCCGATCTAACGTGCGAGAGGTCGGCGACTAGTGAGACCTCGATGTCGTCTCCATCGATATCGGCAACCAGTATCGAGGCTTGGTCGGCGACAAAGGCGATCTTTGATCCATCGGGCGATGGCTCTAGGTCAGATATCGCCCCTCCCGAATAGATGGTACAACTGGACCCCGAATTTAAGTCGACCAGCTTCAGATCTCCAGTACTTTCAACGACAAAGACTGAACTTCCATCGGTAGAGAACGAGTAGTAGCCACCAAATCCGAAATACCCAGACTTGACAGAGAACGGGGTGGCGAGGCGCTCGAGCGGTGATTGAACTGGAGATACGAATAGGGCATTGCCGCCCGATGCGCTAGATGAATAGCATACCTTCGTCCCATCAAGGCTGAGTCTCGGCGGCCCGAGGGACAACGAAGCCGCAGCCGCCCTCGCCGAGATTGGCACCTGATCAATATCAGCGCTCTCGGCTCTGGTCTGATCAGACTCTGAATACCAAGACCCGGTCAACGAAGACCCTCCCTTCGCCAGAAGCCAATTTCAAGGAATATCTAATCTCCACAATTAGGTTTCAGCCGTACTATCTAAGGCGGATTAACCCCATCTGATCTCCTTTGTACGGCCGTACTCTTATTTCAAAGCCCACTCAACTATACAAAAGGCGAGGTCCACCCGAAACAGCCGACTAAGAGCAATAATTATTCGGGACTGATGTCACCAAGAACCCTTTTTCAAAAGGATACAGTCCTGTTCAGGGTAACCTGTTTGCGATGACAATGAATCCAGAGGCCCCAGACAGGAACCTAGGTCTAGACCTAGTCAGAGTTACCGAGGCAGCGGCGATGGCTGCGGCCCGCTGGATGGGTCGTGGCGACAAGAATGGTGCCGATGGCGCAGCTGTTGAGGCGATGCGAGCGGTGTTAGAGACCGTATCGATGGACGGCATCGTGGTGATCGGCGAGGGCGAAAAGGATCATGCCCCAATGCTCTACAACCAAGAGCGGGTAGGGGACGGGACAAAGCCCGAGCTCGATGTTGCTGTCGACCCTATCGACGGCACCACCCCGACCGCCATGGGTCGTGGAGGGGCCTTAGCTGTGATCGCGGTGGCAGAGCGGGGTTCCATGTTCAATCCCGGGCCTTGTGTCTATATGGAAAAGATCGCCGTCGGACCCGAAGCGGCTGGTCTAATAGACCTAGGTGCGCCCGTGATCGACAATTTGAAGGCGGTAGCTAAGGCGAAAGGCGTCTCCGTTACCGAACTTACGGCAGTCATCCTCGATCGAGATAGGCATGTTGATCTGATCCGCGAAGTCCGAGAGGCGGGCGCTCGGATCCGGCTGATCACCGATGGGGATGTAGCTGGCGCCATCTCTACTGCGTGGACCGATTCTGGAACAGACATACTCTTTGGCGTAGGGGGGACCCCCGAGGGAGTGATAGCCGCCGCAGCGCTGAAGTGCATGGGTGGCGAAATACAAGGTCGACTCTATCCCAGGGACGAGACCGAGCGCACCCAAGCTCTTGAGCTCGGATACGACCTCGAAAAGATCCTGACCTTGGACGACCTGGTGAGCTCAGATAACTGCTTCTTCGCAGCGACCGGCGTTACAGATGGCGAACTTCTCCGCGGGGTGCGCTACAGCTCGAAGGGCGCTTCCACCCACTCGCTAGTCATGCGGTCGAGGTCCGGAACGGTAAGGACGGTCAACGCCTTCCATCAGCTCGCCAAGCTCAAAAGGTACAGCATCATACCGTTTTGATCTACGGCTCCCTGATCGGCCGCCACACGCCCGTCAAAAGAGCGCCTGAAACCTAACTTTTGCAAGAAACCGGCCGAGCGATCTTCAGCCCAAATCATCAGCTCGCTCGCCTTTGCTTCAGATGCGCAATATACAGCCTCCCTAATGAGACGGGCGCCAAGTCCCATTAGCCGCACAGAGGGATCAACGTACAGCACCTCGACCGCATAAGCGTTCAAGGCCCTACGCATGATTACGACTCCGAGCAGTGCCCCTTCGGACCACGCCTCAATCGACACGGTTGCACCCAAACCAGGATCAAAAGTTGCCTGGTCCTGCCCTAAATTATCGATGATTAGGCCTAACCGCTTGAATTCGGCCTCGACCGAAGGCGAAATTCCAATGCGTTGGCCGATGCGGACCCTTCTATTTCCCAAAGTCACGTACTTTAGCTGATTGGCGAATAGCCATCTCGATCGGATCTTCCAACTCGATCCGGCCTCGTTCGGTTTTTCGCAAAGATCCAGACCCAAAAGGTCAAACTCTGCCCGGTACTTAGACAAAAGCCCCAAAGCAGACTTCACTACCTCAGGAGCAACGCCGTCGGCGATGGTGACATGGGGGACAAAGCTCCTCTGATGTTTTAGGCTAGCCACCTCTGACTGCAGCGTTCGTGCGAGTTCCTCAATTTTGCTCCCGCCATCTAGCACAGAATAGTAAAGCACCGGAGAGGTCTCCGAAAAAGTAGCCGCTGCACCGATGGTCACCTTGAAAGGCTCTACCCCCGCAAGACGCTGCCAGATGGCACTCTCGATCTCGATCAGTCCTTCGACTGTGGAGTTAAAGGGTGCGACAACGGTGATGTGGGGGTGAATCCTAGAC
The DNA here is from genome assembly GCA_021846265.1 of Actinomycetes bacterium. GTDB lineage: Bacteria > Actinomycetota > Acidimicrobiia > Acidimicrobiales > Acidimicrobiaceae > JABEUN01. The sequence goes on from JAJZCF010000131.1 coordinate 3,551, forward strand.
ACCCCCACGCTACCTAGAGATTTGCGCACCCCGTCGACCTCGAACCCGATTGGCGGCGGAAGTGATATAAGGACCCCGAGACGGAGCCTCGTCAAGGCTTAGGGCCTCTTCACCTGGGAAGCGTCTAAACGCACCCTAGCCCTTGCTATTGCCGCCAACTCACTAGCGTCATCTAGCTGGTTCAAGTGACGCTCGGCCGCTTCAAGCGCACGTTCCGCCCTGTTGACGTCGATCTCTGATGCCAACTCCGCCACACCGGCCAAAACGGTCAAGTTATCGCCGGCTGCCCTTACGAATCCGCCGTGGACTGCCGCCATCTCGACTCGGTCGTCTGGAAGCAGAATCTTCGTCACACAAACCTCAACCGTCCCCAAAAACGGTGCATGGCCAGCAAGAAAGGCAATATCACCTTCTCCTGAGCGCAAGGTGACCATCTGGGCCCGTCCGTCGAAAAGCACCTTCTCGGGCGTGACGAGGCTGAAATGAAAGTCCGACATCTAGGCGCCTTCCGAAAGTACCTTCGCCTTGGCGAGTACAGACTCTACCCCGCCGACGTTAAGGAATGCCTGCTCAGGAACCTCGTCGAGGTCACCGTTTACCAGAGCCTCAAAACTCTCGATGGTATCGGCTATCGGGACATACACACCTGGTATGCCGGTAAAGACCTCTCCCACAAAGAAGGGCTGAGAAAGGAACCTTTGAATCTTCCTAGCCCTCGTAACGATAATCCTGTCCTCCTCGGACAGCTCATCGAGACCAAGGATAGCGATAATGTCCTGAAGTTCCTTAGAGCGCTGGAGAACCTCCTGCACCCTTCTGGCGACGTTGTAGTGCCTGTCACCAACGATATGAGGTGCCAAGATATTGGAGGTAGAGCTGAGCGGATCGACGGCCGGATAGATACCCATCGAAGCGATCGTACGAGAAAGCTCGGTTGTCGCATCGAGGTGGGTGAATGTGGTGAATGGTGCCGGGTCGGTGTAGTCGTCAGCTGGCACGTAAACCGCCTGCAGGGAGGTGATCGAACGCCCCTTGGTCGAAGTGATCCGCTCCTGGAGCTCGCCCATCTCATCGGCGAGGGTCGGTTGATAGCCAACGGCAGAAGGAATACGACCTAGCAGGGCTGATACTTCAGATCCCGCCTGGACAAAACGGAAAATATTGTCGACAAATAGCAGAACGTCCTGTCCCTTGACATCCCTAAAATACTCCGCCATAGTCAGAGCTGAAAGGGCAACCCTTAAACGCACGCCAGGAGGCTCGTCCATCTGACCATAGACAAGGGCGGCCTTTGCGATAACACCTGACTCCTGCATCTCGAGCCAAAGATCGGTTCCCTCACGGGTTCTTTCACCGACTCCGGCGAAGACCGAAACACCACCGTGTTGCTGTGCGACACGGTTGATCATTTCCATGATCAAAACCGTTTTCCCGACTCCCGCTCCACCGAATAGTCCGATCTTTCCTCCCTGGACATACGGCTCAAGGAGGTCGATGACCTTGATTCCGGTCTCGAACATCTGCGCCCTTGGCTCTAGCTCCGCATACGGAGGAGCCGGGCGGTGAATCTCCCAATGGTCGTCAATCGAATCGCCATACTCGCCCTTATCAAGGACCTTGCCGGTCACGTTAAAGACGTGGCCCAAGACCCCTTCGCCCACCGGGACGGTTATTCCTCTGCCGGTGTTCCTGACGATAGCACCCCGCTTGAGGCCGTCGGTAGGCTTCATACACACACATCTGACACGACCCTCGCCGATCTGCTGGGCAACCTCGGCGATAATAGTAACCTCCTCGTCGTCGATAACCATAGTTATCTCGACGGCTTGATTGATATTTGGGATTGCATCGGGGGGAAACTCAACGTCGACGACCGGTCCCGCAATCGACACGACCCTGCCGTCTTCTGAGGACTTCTGAACTCCCTCGACCTTATTAGAGGCTTGACTGCTCATCTCTGCTCTTTTGCTCCTTATGCGACTTGACTCAGCTCGCCCGAGGCGAGTCGTTTTTGAATTCCACGAGTTGGCTTTCAGACTCCCAGTCGGAGCTGCTGCCAAGTGCCTCGGCCCCACCGACAATCTCCATGATCTCGGTAGTGATGGC
>JAJZCF010000009.1:0-16031 GCA_021846265.1 Actinomycetes bacterium
CAGTTGCCGCCGAGGCAGGTGCCAACGACACGAAGCTCTTATTGGAGAATACTGCTGGATCAGGCGGAACCATAGGATCAACTTTAGAAGAGCTAGCCTGGCTGGTGCAGTCTGTCGGTAAGAAGGCGGACATCGGCCTATGTATTGATTCGCAGCACCTCTTTGCCGCTGGTTACGATTTTTCGACCGAAAGCCTTGCGGAGGATTTAGCTGAGAGGATTTTTCAAAATGTCGGCAGGCCTGAAGTAGTCCATCTTAACGACTCCAAAGTTCCGCTCGGAAAGGGGACCGACAGGCACGCCAATCTTGGCGAGGGATTTATTGGATTGTTAGGGTTGAAAAACCTGATGAGCCAGGGTGTATTCGCAGATACGAATGTCATTCTTGAAGTTCCCGGGCTTGGGGATGGACCCAGGCTTGAAGACGTCGAATTTGCTCGAAGGGAAGTTTTGTTAGGCCGATTTAGTTAACTCTACGATCGATTTTATGTCTTCATTCTGAAAAAGTGCGAGTATGGCAATACTCGGTAAATTTCTAACACCTACAGTTACAGGTGTTTTTGGCTCAATTTCGGAAAGAAACTCAATCCGATATTTAAAATCGTCCAAGAGCTTGATATCTAGCTGGAACAGCGCCTCTTCAACTAGAGCGAGATGAATGGCATTATTTGTATGGCCCATTATGTCTAGATCTGCGTAGCGAAGCGGCACTACTACCTTATCGGTAAGGTCGGAAGCTGAAAAGCGCTGGCCGAGATGAAGTCTAGGACTGGAAGTTTTACCATTAGCTGACTCTCCGTAGACGGATAGGAACTCTTCGGACAGACGAATTGGGGAGCGACCAAGATCGTCGAGTAACACCCAATTAGCAACTGCGGTGATCGAAGAGGATTTTGAATTTATAACAGTCGACCGCTCCGCCCAAGCCCTTCCCAAGCCCGAACAGTAGGTTTTAACTTCCAGCTGCTCTAGATAGGTAGGTAGGCCGTGCGCAGCTAGCTCCATCCACCTTATGACCCACGGACCCTTCTTGGCCAAACTGGTGCTTTCGACATCCAAAGTAGCTGCGTCCTGCAGCACTCTTGATATCGCGTCCAGGCGCATTCTCCCGCTTGGATCTGTGTCGGCTAGCAGTACGCGGCGTTCGAAGTGGAAAAGCCTACCTGGTTGTTCTTGATCCATAAAGGCGCAGTCTAATTTGTGTATCAATCGCCAAACTTAGACCGCAATACCTTCTTGTCAAACTTTCCGACCGACGTCCTCGGAACCGCGTCGATAATCTCGAGCCGATCCGGGAGCTGCCATTTGGCAAATCCGACTTTGGTGAGGTGCGAATGAACTTCTTTTAGGGTGACAGTCATCCCCTCCCGAGGGACGACGGCTGCCAAGGGCCTTTCTTGCCACTTCGGATCAGAAATTGCTATCACGCAAGCTTCTAAAACGTTCGGCATGCCCATGATAGCGCCCTCCATCTCGACCGATGAGATCCACTCTCCGCCGGACTTGATCATGTCCTTGGTACGATCAGCGATGCTAAAATAGCCGTCCGGCGTACCAATCGCTACGTCTCCGGTGGCAAACCACCCATCTGAAGTAAAAGATTCTGGACTGCGCCCGGCGAGATAGCTGTCGATGACCCAGGCTCCTTTGACATAGAGCTGACCCATAGTCTTCGAGTCCCAGGGGGCCTCTTTTCCAGTTGCATCGCGAATGGATACCGAAATACCTGGGACGGGCAGACCAGCCATCGTTTCAATCCTGTTGAGCCTCTCGTTATCCCCAAGCCCGAGCAGCGAATGCTTTGGACGAGCCATGGACGCCAGAGGAGACGTTTCGGTCATTCCCCAGGCCTGGGTGATCTGAATTCCGAATTCGTCTCTGTAACGTTCGATGAGAGGCCTGGGGGGTTGGGACCCACCAGAAACGATCTCCCTTAGCCTGGGCAGCTTGACTTTGCGGAGGGAGAGCTCCTCTGCCAACTGGATCCAAACTGTGGGTACACCAGCTGCCAAAGTGACGCCTTCATCGATCAGAAAGTCCACAAGGCTAGCGGGGTCAAGTGGAGTCGATGCGAAAGCAATCTTTGCTCCAACAATTACAGAGGCATGGACGCATCCCCATGCGTTAGCGTGGAACATCGGAACAATTGGCAGTACTGCATCACTAGGCGAGATACCCATTCCGCTGGGTAGCGCCACGCCGAGAGCGTGGAGATAAGTAGAACGATGGGTATAAAGTGCACCTTTGGGCCTGCCAGTGGTTCCAGATGTGTAGCACAAGCTCGAAGGAGTGTCTTCTGGGACATCTACAACTGGATGGGTGTCCTCTTCGGAAGCAATTAAATCTTCATATGCTATCGCAGACCTTAGAGTGGTTTCAGGCAGGTTGTCGCCGAGAACGATGAACCTTTTTACTGTAGGTATGTCTTCCTGTATCGCCTCTAAGAGTGGTAACAGGTCTGGCGCAGCAATAATGACTTCGTCTTTGGCGTCGTTTATGATGAAAATGAGGTCGGCGGGCGAAAGTCTTGAGTTCAGTGTGTGAAGGACGTATTTAAGACTTGGGATTGCGAAGTAACACTCGAGGTGGTAGTAGCCATTCCAAGCCATGGTCGCAATTCTGGAGCCAGGCTCCAGGCCCATTTTTTCGATCGCATTCATGAGCTTGAAGGTGCGCTCGACCATGTCCTTGTAGGTATACCGATGGGTGAACGTGGGAGAGAGTTGAGTGACGATTTCAACGTCTCCAAAATGCTTCTTAGCGTGATCTAGCATGAGCCAGGTATTTAGCTGAGTGTCCATTATCGCCATTTTTCCCCCAAAAAGACTTGGCCTAAACCACGCTAATGATATCCCTGTTTTTTAGTCTTGGCATGGCGGAACGAACATTTGCCCAAGATCTACCGTTGTACCCGAATGAAAATTGGGTAGCAAAGATAGCCTGGCGGACTATTGCTATTCAATCTGGCTCTTGCTCGAACCAACGATTGGATAGCGATATATGCAGATATCGCAGCTCATGAGTATGGGGACTTGAGAAGCCTGTGCAATTCTTTCAATGAGCACCTGAGTAACGCTTTCGTCGATTCCGATCTCTTTGCCTAAAGAGATCGAGCAATCGGGATGATGAGCAGCCCACTCATTTGCTTGAAAATAGATCCGATCTAAAAGAGCCCCGCGGTAGAGGAAGTAGGGCTGGACGACAATGGAACGACTTCCAAGAGCGTAAAGTCGGTCCAAACCGTCTTTTACGGAGGGAAGGGCGAGTGAAATGAAACTCGCTTCTACCTCGGCAAAGCGTCCAAATTCTTTGGTCAAGCGTGCGATCTTGAAAAGCTCTGAGTTGGCATCCGGGTCAGATGAACCCCTCCCAACAAGCAGTACGGAGGTATCTGGATTACTGCTCGCATCTTTGATGCGGTCACCTATCGTGTCAAGAATTGCACGATGTGCACCCAGATCTTTGGAATACGCTACGTCTACTTGAGTTGACTTTGTGCGAGCGTAATTAGCTAGCTCGGCGCCGTCGTCTTTGAGGTGGCCCGCCGGGAGGAGAATCAGGGGAGCAACTACTATTGACGCTGGATTCGTAGCCAGTAGGTCATCCATAGCACGGTACATATTTGGCTCGCACAGTTCGATGAAACCCGCAAAAACAGGCTGCTTAATCGAAGCCCGAAGGCACTCAACCGCTTTGAGGAACTGACTCCTGCCCTCCTCTGACTTAGTGCCGTGCCCCATAACAAAGATGGCGTCCACTTTGTCTGGAATTAAGCTGACCTGATCAAATTTCTCTGTTTGTGCTATCGCTGACGTTGGATTAGCTTTCCAGGTCATTGGGAGCTCCTTTTGTAGTTTGAAACGGTTCCACAATTCGACCGCCCTTTATGTATCGTTGACCCGTCGAGATTCTGATTACTGCATTCATCGCAGCAGCAGCCGCAGCGGAGCCGCCCCTTTCGCCACTATTTGTGACAAATTCAAAGTTTGAATTGAGTAGACGTAATTTTGATTCCGCTGCTCCGACGAATCCGACCGGCATCCCAACAATTACTGACCCATCAAGAAGCTGTTCGTAGTCGAGCAAGGCCTCGAGGGAAGTCGGAGAGCAGCCAACCACAAAAATGGCGGGCGCTGAGCTGAGCGCTGCTTTGACCATTGAAGAGTAGCTTCGGGTCTTGTTGGCTATGAGTTCAAACTGCTCTGCAATTGCCGAGATTGACTTTTTGGAATTTACGCCAAATTTTGTCATAGAAACGTCGCACACTATAGGTCTTTCCCTATTGAGCAGGTTTAAAGCAGACTCCACAAAGTTGGACGTAACGGTCATTGTTTTTGCGAAGTCCAAGTCCGCCGTGGAATGGACGACTCGGGCGATGATCTCGGCGCTCTCGTCGTCGAACGATTCAAAATCGAGTCGAGTGCTGAGAATTCGATATGACTGCTCCTCGATTGGATGTGGCATAAATATTGCTTTCTAGGTTTCAAGTGACACTTATGGCGGAGCGTGGACATATTTCCACGCAGTCAAGGCAACCAGAGCATTTTCTGGCTGAAAATGCGGGACGATACGGTGCTGGCCGGAGCGCCCTCGTTGGGCAGGTGATTACGCATAGGCCGCACGCAGTGCAGGAGTCGTCGATCCTGACTTCAAAGCTGGGCGAGGACGGATTCCGTTCTCTGACTGTAGTAGTCATGGCAGCTCTAATTTCTTCGCGTTCACTGCTTGTCGCCATATCCACGCGGGGTATACGCCCTGCTACCAGAGAAGGTCGAGGTCGTAGAACCGACTATGACCAGCGTTTCCATATCCACCTGATCTCCGTGGAAGTCTTGGAGCTGGACAATCTCCACCGATTGGTGGTCCCTCCCCACTGCTTTGGCTATCACTACTGGTGTGGATGGTGGCCTAAATTGGCTGAGGATGGCTATCGCCTTATTGAGTTGAGAAACCCTACGCCTCGATTTTGGATTGTAAAACGCCGTGACGAGGTCGGCCTCGGCGGCAGCGCTCACTCTTTTTTCAATTACAGGCCATGGAGTCATTAAATCGGATAGTGAAATGTAGACGTGGTCGTGACCTAGAATCGCTCCTGCGACTGCAGAAGAAGCGAGCGCAGCGGTTACTCCCGGTATCACGGATATGAAGTTCGGGTCAAAACCGATGAGGTTCGCTCTTTCGAAGGCGAGACTGGCCATGGCGAAAACGCCTGGGTCTCCGGAGCAAACTAATGCGACTTCGTCGCCTGACAGGGCGGAATGAATGGCAAAGTCAACCCGCTCTGTCTCCTCGCCAATGGGGAATCTTTTAATCTTCTGGTTTGGAGTCAAGAGGTCACTGCAAAGGTCTACATATGGCCCGAACCCGGTTACGACCTCGGCGTGACTGATAATCTTGGCCGCTTGATAAGTTCTGAGGTCGGGATTGCCCGGACCAAGACCAACCACGAACAATCGACCCAGCTTGGTAGCTCTTTGGGCAACCGCTACGGTTACCGCCCGGAATTTTCTTTTTGGAGAAATCAAGCTGTCAATCGACCTTGATGACAAAATTGCTGCGGCCTCGGCGACAGAGGCGCTTCCGACCGATTCGCGTACCGTATCACTTGGGTTGGGGACAACAATTTCGGCTAATTGAGAGCTTGTGAAAAATTGAGTTGAGCGATTTAGGGCGGTTATTGCTGGATGACCTTTGCGAATATCAATAGTCGCAAAGTTAGAGATGGCCTCGTTGGCTAGATTTGCTTCGCTCATCGTCAGGGCGATCGCTGACGAGACCTCCTCTGGGGTTGCATCGCTGGAACACCCCACGCCGACAACTAATGCCTCAGGAATTAGTTGGACGATACCACTTTCCTTGAGGTGGTTTAGGTCGGGTTCGGCGATAGAAAGCACGATTTCTGGACCAGTTTCGGAGGTTGGCGATTCGCTTAGAACCGCCGGAAGCGGCCAATCAAGCTGCTTGGTGATCTTGGGCGTTACTCCAGAGTTTATTTGCGCCTGAATGTGCGCGACATCCCCAACTGCATGAAAGCCGGCGAAGCTGTTCAAAGCGTACGTGCCACTTCGATCAGATGGGTTTGTGATGATCGCTTGGCTGCCGATCGTCGCAGCAATCGTTCTGGCTAGCGTGTTTGCTCCGTGGTGACCGCCCAAGAGTGGGATGGCATAGTAGCCCTCTTCGTCAGCACATACCACTGACGGATCTGCACTCTTGGATTTAATATGAGGAGCAATCGACCTTACTGCTATAGCCGCAGTTGTCACAAAGACAATCTGGTCGAAGCTGCTGAAAATCTCCGCCATCTCCACGTCGCTTAGCGCTACGGTTGTCGAAGAGATCCTGTTGGCCAATAATCTTCCCTTTTCGGATAGATAAAGGCAAATCAACCTTGGCGTCTCGGTGCTGTTCTCATATGTCATCTTGGTTTACTTCTCTCCAGGAGATAAAGACTGGGTTATCGGAGACTAAACGAAGTGTCCCGTCTACCAGGCTTGCGGAGTGAGATATTGCTACCTGGCAGAGGCTTCCCAGGCGAAATCCAGCTCGGTTAGCGTGTGCTAACGAGGTGGACGCTACCACAAAACTGGAAGTTGGTCGGACGAGGGACTCGACTAGCTCGAAGTCCGAGAACCCGCCACCAAGGAAGACGGATTCGGAGTTTGAAATGATCTCCGGAAATTCGTGGTTTTCGCCGTGGATTAGGGTCCCTGCAAAGCCAAAGGATTCAAGATTTTTCTGGATAAGTTCTAGTCTCTCTGCATTTTTCTCGACGAAGGTGACTCTCAGGTCGGGCCTAAGAGCTAGCGCCGATACCCCAACGGTTCCGACCCCGGCTCCTAGGTCTACTAGACGGGCGTGAAGCGGAAGTTGATCTATCCGAAGTTTGGAAAGTATTACCGCTCTGACCTCGGCCTTGGTATAAGGATTTTCATTGGTGATAAACGTTCTCGGAGAAAAAGCGGATGGTCGACCTTTAGTCGCCACGGCGGACGGATGAGAAGTTATTGTCGGCCCGCTTGAAGATGGTCGGATATTTTCTGGATCTTTGATTGCGACGACTATGGAGAAGTCTAAAACTTCCCCAGCCAGGAGGCGGTCGAGTTCTTGGACACTTTGCTTGGTCGAGTAGGCAAAATATTTTTCTTCCTTAGACAAAATATTGGAAAAAATATGAGTTTGCCATTCTTCGGAAGTGGTCCTACTAATTGCTTTGATTAATGCTTTAGCGTCGGTTTCTGGAGAAGAGATTAGGGCCAGCTTCCCAATCTTGGGGTTGGTTAAATTACTTTCTAGTTCGGCGAGTGAGGCGCCATAGTTCCTACCGTGAAAGGAGATGATAACAGCATCTTCCCAGTTCACGCCCAGGCGAGCAAATGCCCATGCGACCGATGAGGCACCGGGAATCACTTCAAAGGAGTTCTTTGGTAGGGAAAGAGCCGCCAATCGAACGATTCCAAAATACCCGGGATCACCCGAAGCAAGGACTACTACCGGCTTAGGCATTTTTTGCATCTGATCAAATATGTCAGCCATTGGAGAAGGGAATTCGAATGTGGTCTGGGTCGGCCCAATCAGCCAAGACAGGCTTGCAATTCTTTCCTTTGAACCAACAATGGACTTTGCCTGGCGGATCTTATCAAGCACTGCCGGCTGGATCCATTTTTCTTCAGAGGATATGAGACCTATTAACGAAATTCCCGGCCCATCTGAAGTATCTATAGTCTGTCGCAATGCAATGTCATCCAATTCGGTTTTCGATCTGACCAGCGAGGGTAGGAGAAGTTGAGATGGCCTTGGTTGCATCAAAATCAACTAAGGTCACGTCGATTGTAGAGTCGCAAGAGAGCTGAGCGCTAAGGGTTTGTGCGGCCCAGAGGGTAAGAAGTTTCAGTGGTTTCATGTCGTCCATCGCCTCGCAGACCTCATAAAAGTGTCGCGCGGTGGTAGTTTCGTGCGCTGATTCGATGATTCTGCTACTGGCCCCCGTTTCCCTGGCGGCACGCTCTAGCACGGAAGTATCGAGGTTGGATCGGTGAAAGTGAGTCATCGTCGTGCCTTCGGCGAGTTTGGATACCTTCCCCACCATTCCAATCCAATGAACCGTTGAAAGATGATTTTTGTTGGCTCTTTTGATGGCGACTCCGCTGAAGTCCCCAACTTCGACGACTTCTGTTTCAGTTAGCGTTGGATAGTTTTTAAATGCGAATTCTTCCGATCGTGATCCAGTCACAAAGACTATCTCCCGGGAGCCCTGTGCCGCCGCTACGTCGATCTGCTGCACTACGGATGCTCTAAAGGACGAGGTAGAGAAGGGCTTGACAACGCCGGTAGTACCCAGAATCGATATTCCGCCCAGGATCCCCAGGCGAGCATTTGTAGTTTTTTTGGCCATTTCTTCGCCGCCGGGAACTGTGATGGTAACAATGACCGCAGAAGTGGTTACTTCGGCGATCGCCTGCCTTATCATCTTTTGCGGCACCGGGTTAATAGCAGGGGAGCCGACCTCAAGTCCAAGTCCGGGTTTTGTAACAAGGCCGACGCCCTGACCTCCCAAAATAGTTACATCGCCTGGGTGGTCGAGGATCTCAACGTAAGCCGTTATGTGGGCGCCGTGTGTACAGTCCGGGTCGTCCCCGGCATCCTTGGTGATATAGCACCGACCTAATTCGTCTTGAGAGACGTCGAAGACTACCTTTGCGGAAGAGGGGAGTGTTACTTCCACGACCTTGGGAGCAACGCCGGTGAGTTGCCGGATGAGATCGGCTTTTGCAGCACCGGCGGCACAGGTTCCAGTAGTCCAACCGCTTCTCAATTTACCGGCGGGTTTGGGGCCGAGGCCTTCTTCGTCTGACCGGGAACTTACCGTCATTATTCGACCACCCTCTTGCTCCTTCCGGTCGGCCGTCCGGTGGTATCTCCGGGCTTCGAACGTTTTCTGTAGCGATGGGCAAAAGTCGGATTGTAAAGGTGGCTTCTCTTATCACCCTGGCCAGCGAGGGCGTCGCCTACCAGCACTAAGACGGTTCTAGTTGCGCCGACCATCTTCATCGTCTCGCTTAGTTTTCCGACGGTTGTCTCTACTATCTGCTCATCGGGCCAAGTCACCCTTACAACGACATAAGCAGGTGTAGTCGAACTGAAGACAGAATCAGGGCAGAGAAGCTCCTGTTGAAGTTTCTCCGGCATAGCGCCCGAAAGGAAGATTGCTAGGGTGCCTCCTACCTTCGAATAGTTGGCAACCGTTTCACCAGGGGGTATGGAGGCACTTGTTTTACCCTCAATCCGAGTGTAGACGACGCTTTGCGCCTTGCCCGGGACAGTGAATTCCTTTGCAATTACCGCAGAAGCTGCCGAAGCGGAAGTGACACCAGGGATAATTTCGAATTCGATTTCGTTTTTTTCCAAAAATTCAATCTGCTCGGCAATAGCGCCGTAAATTGATGGATCACCTGAGTGGAGTCGAACGATATTTTCACCAGAACGTGCAGCGTAGATCGCAAGGACATCTTCAAGGGTCATTCCTGATGAGTCAAAGAGCTCTACGTCCTCGCCGCAGTGGGCTAACAGCTCGGATGGAATTAGCGAAGAAGCCCAAATGACTAAATCAGCGCTGGCCAGCCGTTGCTGGCCACGCAAAGTTATCAGGTCAATAGCCCCTGGACCTGCCCCAACAAAACTTATCACATCAAACTCCTCGCAGGCCGATTATCACATTTAGAGGATTAATCGTAGGTGATATAAACAGATATGTTTCCCTTGTTCGCGGCTCGGGTGCAAATTTGGATTGGCTGACCGCCAGGGATCGACTCCAAAGACCGCTGTCTCTTGAAGTAACTTCAAGCTAATGTCGCTTTGGCGGAAAGATCATGGTGGAGAGGTAGCCGACCGGCTCAGTGCCGATGTTTTGCAACCTATCGACTTCGGATTCCCCTAGACCTATTTTTACTCCGATCCAGCCGTCCTCCAGACGACCTGTTTTCTTGGCGAGCTCGACTATGGCCGGGAGATTACGACCGCCTTTGTAGATGACAACAGCGGAAGAGCTATCTTTGAGTGCTTCCTCAATCTTGTCATCAACCTGGAGTCCAACGAGCAACCTTAGGGACTCTTCCTCGTCGAGAAGTGTCATTCCTGAACGACTTACGAGGTCCTGGAAAGCCATAATCCCCGGTATGGATGAGATTTCGACACTAGGATCGATTGATGCCACAGAGCGGGCTAAGAGGTTGAAGGTAGAGAAAACATTAGGATCTCCAAGGGTAAGAAAGACGGCTTTTTCTCCAGGCTGTAAAAGCTCTACTATCTCCTTTGCGGCGACTAATGCAGTGGATTTTCTGAGCTCGATGCCGCTTTCGCCCTTAGCCATATCGAATAGGATCCGACGTATTGGAATCGCTCCTATGGCCTTTTGGATTATTTCTTCCGCCCTGCCGGGTTCATCTTGGGATGAGGTGGGTGCAAGCACCAAGTCCGCGGATTCGATGGCCTCTACCGCCGCTAACGTTAGCAACTTCGGGTTCCCTGGTCCAACGCCTACCCCGCATAGATACTTTCTATGTGTCGATACATTGTGCAATTTCACATCTCGCATTCTCGGTAAGACGGCGCCACTCGACTCGGTCCCGCTCTAGCCGCACTTTTATCCCGACCGACCTTAGTGTGCAGACTTTGGGCAACTAGTCGGTCATCATAACGAAAGGCACAAAATAGCTCTGCAAGCAGACGATACAGCAGAGTTGCGGGTCAAAGTAATGAGTCAGGAAGACCGCTTGGACTCATGAAACCTCAATGCACTGGAAACGTAGCGCTTCGCTGAGTCCGGTTGATATCCCAAATGAAAGTGGAGATATGACGAAATCAAGTTCGGCCCGGCGACACCAGATGATGTTCTGCCACCGCGACCGAGACACTGGAAGTCGTTTCCGTCATTGTCCATTTTTGAATAGTGATATTCGTGCGCACGAAATACGCCTCCGTTGTCGAAGAGAGGGTTTGTCTTTTTGGTTGACACGAAACGATAGCCAAGGGTGACCCGACTGCCCATTATCGATCTGCCTGGGTGGACCGACGCAGTTTCGATCTGTTCTATTGAGTGGCCGAGCACCATGTGGCCCGCGCATTCGGCCCAGATCGGTCCACCTTGGAGATGGAAGGAGGCTATTTCAGCTAGAAGTTTTTTGTTTTGAACGATGTCAGCCAAGTAGACTTCGGGATAGCCTCCCCCTATTATCAGAGCGTCGGTGCCCTTTGGGAGGGATTCCTCCTTGGTTGGGTCGAAACCCACTAGATCTCCTCCAGCTTCTTGCAGAAGGTCAAAGTTTTCCTGGTAGAAGAAGGTGAAAGCTTTGCCAGTGGCAAATGCGATTGTCGGTCGGGTAGTGTGCCTTTTGGGAGCGGCGGGTTCTGATAAGGCTTCAGCTGGGATCCGACGAGCCAGTTTCAGCACCTTCTCGACGTCCACGTGAGACTGCACTGCTGCGCAGATGGATTCCAGCTTTCTAGTGGCCCGGCCAAGGTCCTCCGATGCTGGAATTAGGCCTAGGTGGCGAGAGTCGACTTCGGCAGAAGATTCCTTGGGCATAGCGCCGAGTAGGGGAATTGCGCTTGCCGAGAGTGCCCTGGCTATTTGTGTGGCATGCTCCTTGCTTGCCACCCGGTTTAAGATAACCCCAGCAACCAGGAGGGAAGGGTTTGTTTTTTTAATGCCGATGACGCTAGCGACGAGCGACTCGGTAGTACCCCTTGAATCGAGGACAAGGACGATTGGTGCGCCCAAAATCATCGCTATTTCGGCAGTTGAGCCAGTGGCGAAGCGCCAGTTTCCAGGGCGTGGCTCCGGGTTGAGCTGGTCTTTAACTGTGTCTAGAGTAGTTCCATCGAAGATCCCCATCACTCCTTCGATGATTAAATAGTCGGCGCCCTTGGCGGCCCGCCGGACGCTTTCCATGGCACCATTACGCCCGGTAAGAAAAGTGTCGATATTGTAAGATGGGCGGCCTGTCGCAATCCTGTGAAAGGTTGGATCTATATAATCAGGGCCGACCTTAGCTGAAGCAACAGAGAGACCTCGCTTGCGAACAGCGGCCATTATGCCCGATGAGATGGTTGTTTTGCCGGCTCCCGAATTTAATGCGGAAATGATGATAGCTCTGGTCAAATTCTGACATTCCTTGATTCGTCGTTATTGGAGAGCTAGGCCATGCAGCTGTTTTTCCAATGGTGGAGTACTGACTTGGAGATTGGGCGATGGGTCGATATCTTGCGATAGTCGGGCCGCGCAACGCCGGCTATTGCGGACTATAGGTACTTCTCGATAAAGGTGCGCCATTAGCTTCTCAGATCCTTCGGCGAACTCGCTTTTTGGCATCGTGCATTCTGTTTCCAAGATTTGAAGCCTGCCCATCACGTAATTAGTACTCGATACCTTTTTTGGCGGTGATGCCTTGGTCGTAAGCGTGTTTGATCTTGCGCATTTCTGTCACCGTATCTGCGAGATCAATTATCTCTTCTGGACAGTCTCTACCCGTGATAATCACGTTTGTCTTTGGCGACCTCGACCTAAGTCCGTCTAGGACAACTTCAATGGGCACCCAACCATATTTGACCGCATAGGTCAATTCATCGAAAATCAACATGTCGTAGTCGCCGCTTCTGAGCATTTGATCTGCAACCTGCCAAGCGTGCCTGCCTTTGGCGGCGGTTTCGTCCAGATCAGTGGATTCCCAGGTGAACCCGTCGCCAAGCGTGTGCCACTCGATGGCTAAATGGTCTGCGAGTTTTTTTTCGCCAACCTTCCATTTTCCGCTCTTTATGAACTGGACAACGCCAACCTTCCAGCCCCTCGCCCATCCACGCCCCATCACGCCGAATGCAGCCGAAGACTTTCCCTTGCCGTATCCAGTGTTCACTAAAATGATCGAATCTGCCCTTGTCATATCATTCAGGGTAGTATGAAATCAGATGACGGGGAACTCGGTGTAAATCCGGGACTGGTCCGCAACTGTAAGTAGGGAGCTCAACCCATTTATGCCACGGTCTCGCAGGACCGGAAGGCAGGGTGAGGCGTTGATCTGCAAGTCAGGAGACCCGGGTCTATGACTGCGAGTTAGAGGAGATGCGTGAGATCCGTCGGAAGCGTTCTCGTCCTTGGTGGCACCAGGTCGGGAAAGTCGAGTTTTGCAGAGTCGCTGTTTGGCGCTTCGGAGAAGCCAGAGTACCTTGCCACTTTACGGGTCGATCCAGTTGACGATGACTCTTTGAAAAGGGTAGTTTCGCACAGGGATCGTCGCGGGGATCGGTTCGTGACCAGAGAGATATCTGTGCCGGCGGAGTTGGTCTCCTACCTGAAGAAATCCGATCAGCCCTTTTTGTTAGATTCGATAGGCAACTTCGTCGCTTCGTCGCTTTTTGATAATATCGATTTAGATTCTGAGCTGGTAAAGGAACTGTCTGGCAAAGAACAAAACTTTGTAGTGGTGTCAGAGGAAGTTGGGCTCAGCCTCCACCCAGAGTCAAAGATCGGCCGAGACTTCGTTGACCGCATGGGCGTTATCAACCAAGAATTGGCTCAGGCTTTGGATTACGTCTACTTCGTTCACGCTGGCATACCCATCTTATTGAGGGGCAAAGATGGCTGAACAGATCGATGCTTTACTTTCATCGGTCGCATTTCTGAGCTCGTTTCGCACGAAGGCTCGGCCAAATAGGCTTACTCCGCGCTATTTTGGCGTTGTCGGAATGGTTTTAGGTCTACTGCTTGGATTGATATGGCGAATAGCCTCATCGGTCTTTACTCCCGCAATAGCCTCAATCGTCGTAGTTGGCGCCGATATCTTTCTTACCTATGGTCTGCACTATGACGCGATTGCGGATTGCGGAGATGGATTATTTGCCCATATGACAACTGAGCGCCGCCTCGAAGTTATGAGGCAGCCGACCATAGGCAGCTTTGGAACCGTGGCGGTTTTGCTGGTCATTCTTTTGCGCGTAGCTTCCTTGGCGACGATTAGTGCTAGTCCTGCCCTGCTAGTTGGATTATTGGGGATATCGCGTTCAATGATGGCGATTGCAATTGGGAGGGGAAATTATGCCCGTCCAAATGGCGGCATGGCGACCATTTTCCTCGGGGCCATGTCTAAAGGAGCAGACTTCGCCATAGCCCTGCCGGTAATGATGCTTTCTATCGTTTTAGTGCTAAGCGGTGCCGGAGTCTTTGCCGGACTGGTTGCGTTGTTGGTCGCTTTTGCGATTGCCGCTTACTTTTTTCGACGAGGTGTTTCACTGCTCGGCGGTTTCACGGGCGACTTGGTGGGTGGCTCCGGGATTCTTTTTGAGACAGTGGCCCTTTTGGTGCTAAGCGCCAAAGGTCTGAGATGAGTAGGTCGAATTGTTCACGGGCTGTCAGGGCTTCGAACCAAATGCTCGGAGCTGCGACGGGTCTTTTGCTCGACAGAATCTTTGGAGAGCCTCCGAGTCGCTTTCATCCAGTGGTCCTTTTCGGTAGGCTTGCTTCGAGGATCGAACCACTGTTCTGGGAGGATTCAAGGCGCTCAGGAGGGTATTTTTGGGCCTCACTTTTGCTACCCGTCTTCATCATGGGTGAACTTTTCGACGGTTCGTTCATGGCGACCGCAATTGCTAGCTACTTGGCAATTGCCGAGAAATCACTATTTGAAGCGGCCGCGTCGGTTCATGATGCTTTGGCAGAACCTGATCTTGACCAGGCGCGAGATGCGTTGTTAGCGCTGGTGGGAAGGGATAGATCCGGGCTTTCATCGGGGGATATTGCGAGGGCGACCGTAGAATCGATCGCTGAAAATAGTGTCGATGCCGTGGTCTCTGTCCTTATTTGGGCCTCCCTACTTGGGGCTAAAGGGGCGGTGGCATATAGAGCTGTCAACACCTTGGACTCGATGTTTGGAAATTTCTCGGATCGATACTCAAGTTTTGGGTGGACTTCAGCAAAATTGGATGATGTCGCAAACTATCTTCCGGCACGCATTGCTACCCTTTTGGTGTCTTTTATAGCAGGATCTGACCTGAAAGCATTGAAGGGAACTTTTAGGCAGGCGAGACCGCACCCTTCGCCCAATGCGGGGCTCGTGGAGGCAGCATACGCGGACCTTCTAGGTCTGGAACTCGGTGGCGAACTGAGCTACATGGGCGTAGCGGAGTCTCGGCCCCGAGTCGGAAAATTAGGGAACAGGGCGGTTGTTGGCGATATCCGAAAGGCCGTCGACATGGCGCACAAAGTGGACACTGTTTTAGGTTCCGCACTGGTGGTATCCGCTATTTCGATACGGGTTCTAGTTTTTCGTTCGAGGCGAAAGGACCGGGGATGATCCGCCCGAAAATGATCGTGGGGACCGCCTCAGATGTCGGAAAGTCGACGGTGGTATCAGCGATTTGTCGCGTGCTTTCGGATAAAGGCATTTCCGTGGCTCCCTTTAAGGCTCAGAATATGGCCCTCAATTCAGCTGTTACGGAGGACGGTTTTGAGATAGGCAGGGCGCAGGCAGCGCAAGCATTCGCCGCTAGGACTTTAGCAACCTGTCATATGAATCCAATTCTTTTAAAGCCCGAATCGGATCAGAGGTCTCAACTCGTGTTGCGGGGCGAGGTGGTTGGCTCGTATAGCGCTAGCGAATATCAAAAGCTTAAGCCACAACTTTTTGAAGAAGTTGTTTCGAGCTACCACGAATTAGCTAAGTCTTATGACCTGGTAGTGCTAGAAGGCGCAGGGTCTCCGGCGGAAATCAACCTCCTCAAAGATGAGCTAGTTAATTTGAAGCTAGCTCGAGAGATTGGAGCTAGGGCTTTATTGGTGGCTGATATCGATCGGGGCGGGATGTTTGCCCATATATTCGGAACCCTAAAAATTCTCCCGACGGAATTAGCAGGTCTGGTCGACGGGTACTTGATAAACAAATTTAGAGGAGACCCTTCACTTTTGAAGCCAGGCATCGACCAGCTAAGTTCGCTCATTGATGCAAAGGCATTTGGCCTGCTCCGCTACTTTAATGGCGCCCG
>JAJZCF010000009.1:16131-31797 GCA_021846265.1 Actinomycetes bacterium
TGGTCGACGGGTACTTGATAAACAAATTTAGAGGAGACCCTTCACTTTTGAAGCCAGGCATCGACCAGCTAAGTTCGCTCATTGATGCAAAGGCATTTGGCCTGCTCCGCTACTTTAATGGCGCCCGATTCGATTCCGAGGACTCCCTTTCACTGCCTGGCGGCAAGAGTCTGAACTCTGGGGCACCCCTCAAGGTTGGTGTTGTAGCCTTCCCTCACCTGTCAAACTACACAGATTTCGACCCATTTCTGACCGAGCCCTTTGTCGAAGTTGCTTATCTTACAAAAAAAGACGACATCCATGGATGTGATCTCGTCGTTCTTCCTGGTTCAAAGTCCACCATTGAGGACCTGGCCTGGCTTCGGCGAACCTTCGGCACCTCGATTCTGCGATACGTCGAAGGCGGCGGTCACCTCCTTGGAATATGTGGAGGCTACCAGATGCTAGGTCGCGAGATAGAGGATGGAATTGAGTCGGAGATCGACGGAGCTTTGGGTTTAGGTCTCTTGGAGGTTTTTACCAAGTTTGAGAAGCCCAAGCTGACTTTGACTAGAACTGGGAGGCTGATCGACGGTGGCAGCGAAGTCAATGGTTACCAGATTCACAATGGGAGAGTGATGCGTGGGGAGGGGGTAAGCGGACTTTTCGAGTTAGACGAGTCGCCGGTCAGGCTTCGTTTCGGTCAGTACGACGGAGTGAATGGGACCGAAGGCGTAAGGCAAGCCAACGTATTGGGTACGACTCTACATGGAGTTCTCGAATCGGATGGGTTTCGCAGGTGGCTTTTGCAAAGGGTTGCTTTGAGCGGAGATAAAGAGTATGCCCCGGGTCCTTCGTACTTGGAGCTGAAGCAAGATTATTACGACAGACTTGCCGAGTGGTTTTTGGAGGCTACCTCTGAAACAACGATGCTTAAATGGCTTGCCAGCTAAGGAGACCGATGTTAGACAAGTCGCCAGCCAGGCATCGTGAAGGCCGAGTTTCGGGATCGTTTTTTCAGAGTCTTTCCAGGAGTGGCCCAACATCTCGTACTGGATTTTCAGGCAATATTACAAGTTGCAGTTTGATTCAAAGATTTATTAGATAGGTAATTTCGTACTTGGACAGAATTTACTACTTCACTAACGCAGATACCGAAGTTATTACCATGCGAAGCGTATGGGAAGGACTTCCGGAAGGCTTTCCGGACCTGATAGTTAGACGAACATCTGAATATAGGTCGCTTGTCAATGAGGCGGCCGCCTCGGGTTCGAGGGCAATTGTAGTAGCGCGACTGCTCGGTGGCGAAGACACTCAACTTATCGCCAAGGAGATTGGTCTTTGGGCGAAGACGATTGGTGGAATGTTTATTGCTTTTCCAGGCGAGGCAACATTCGACGAGGAGCTTGCCTCTATGTCAGAGATACCAGGGGGCTCTTATAAGTATGCCCTTGAATACCTGATCAAAGGCGGCCTTGAAAATTTTTCAAACTTCTTGCTTTTCCTCGCGGATACCTTATTTGGTTACGGATTTGGCTTTGAAGAGCCGAAGATCGTGCCTAATAGCGGGGTCTATTTCTCTCATACGAGTTCAGATCCCCTCGCTCCAAAAGCGGTCGTCGTCTTTTATAGGGCACACCTTATTTCTTCTAATACCCGATTTATCCATGATCTCGTAGACAAGATGGTTCTTTTGGGGATGAGCGTCGACGCCTATTTCTGCTACTCCCTACGATCTTCTCCTAACGACCAAGGCCTAACTCCCGCTGGCGAGATCCGGGGACTCAATCCGGATGTCATAGTGACTACCGTCCTAGCATCAGGCAGCTTTGATGATGAGGAACTCACCTGGGATGCGGGTGAGATGTCGAGAATAGGAGTTCCGATCCTCCAAGCATTGGTGTCCACGAATACCCAAGCCAGCTGGGCTGAGTCAGATTTCGGCTTGGGGCCGATGGATATAGCCATGAGCGTTGCTATCCCCGAATTCGACGGCAGGATCATCTCCGTGCCGTTTAGCTTCAAGGAGGTTGTGGATGATGACCTCCATTTTGGTACGGCCATTTCGGCATATCGAACTTCGGACCATGGCACTTCGTCGGTGGCGGGCCAAGCATATAGGCTCGCCAGGTTGCGGCATAAGGCTAATTCAGAAAAGAAAGTTGCAATAGTCCTAAGCGCTTACCCGACTAGAAGGTCGAGGCTGGGGAACGCAGTTGGCCTGGATACTCCCCAGAGCGCCGTCGACCTCCTGATCCAGCTACGCCAAGTTGGGTACCAAACTGGAGAGTTTCCTACCGATCCGGTGCTACTGATGGAGCTTCTTGGGGAACTGGTTGATTACGACTCGACTGAGGTACTACCACAAGGTAGATACGAGGTGACTTGGCCGGTGAAGGATTACCTAAATGAGTTTTCAAAGATGTCTTTGAAGGTGCAGGAAGCTGTAACCAGATCATGGGGTGAGGCGCCAGGTGAGGCATTTATAGCCCAAGAGAAGATCCACTTTCCCGCTTTAAGGTTCGGAAATATCATGGTGGCCATCCAGCCATCTAGGGGATTTGGCGAGAATCCCATAGCAATTTATCATTCAGCTGAGCTGGTGCCAATGCATCATTACATGGCCTTCTATCGTTTCCTCGACGTTGAGTTTCAGGCAGATGCTGTTGTGCACTTAGGCAAGCACGGCACTCTGGAATGGCTCCCGGGCAAAAGTGTCGGACTTTCCGCCGACTGCTACCCACAGGTTGCTTTGGGCGATGTCCCCTTCATCTATCCATTCGTCGTAAATGACCCAGGGGAGGGAACCCAGGCTAAAAGGCGAACCCATGGGACGATAATCGATCACATGGTCCCTCCACTCACCAGGGCGGGAAGCTATGGATCGACTACCCAGCTCGAAGATCTCTTGGATGAGCACCAAAAACTTACGGCACTGGATCCGTCCAAGTTACCCCGGATTAGGGAGCATATCTGGCGACTCCTAGAAGAGAACAGGATCGATCAGGATCTAAGTCTAAATCTTCCAGCTGGTGGATTTTCAGACCCAGATTTTGACTCAATGGTTTCTCACATAGACGGGTACCTTTGCGAACTCAAAGATGCCATTATTCGAGGAGGACTCCACATTTTGGGTAAGCCGCCAGAAGGCGACTTGCTGATTGATACCGTGAGCGCCATTACCCGGGTGTCTCAGGGAAATGTCGCATCACTCAGGGGATCGATGGCTCGATCGATTGGACTAGACCCTGGGTCGTCGAGCTTGCGGGACTCAGACTTGGTGGATCAAGCGACATTGGAGGTGTTGCGGGAGTTATCAGATCACAATTGGCCAATTGGCGGGCTTGAGCGATTTGACGGCAGCGAGCTTGGAGAGGTTATTAGCTGGATATGCGGCTCGCTGGTTCCGAGGATACAACAGACTACAGATGAGATGGGATCAATAATCAACGCCCTTGCGGGCGGGTTTGTCGAGCCTGGGCCCTCTGGAGCACCGAGCAGGGGAATGGCTCACGTTCTTCCGACCGGTAGGAACTTCTATTCGATTGACCCGAGAGCTATTCCGTCTCGTCTCTCCTACGAAGTAGGAACAAAACTTGCCGATTCTTTGGTCAAAAGGTTCGTCGAGGACAAAGGGAGGTATCCGAAATCGGTCGGAGTGGTTATTTGGGGTACCGCTGCCATGAGAACGGGTGGAGACGACATTTCTCAAGTACTGGCCCTACTCGGTGTTCGCCCTACATGGGACCAAGACTCGTCACGGGTGTCCGGACTCGACGTAATATCGCTCGAAGAACTGGGTAGGCCCAGGGTAGATGTCACATGTCGAATTTCCGGCTTCTTTCGCGATGCCTTTCCGCAGGCGATCAAGTTGCTTGATGAGGCGTTTGAGCTGGTGGCACGATTGGACGAAATGGTCGAAGCCAATCCCCTGGTGGATAGTTTGTCTACCGCCAGAGTGTTTGGCCCTCCCCCAAGAGCTTATGGTTCAGGACTACTGCCCCTTTTGATCTCTAAGGACTGGCGGGGTGATGAAGACCTTGCTGAGGTTTATCTCAACTGGAGTGGGTTTAGCTATTCCAGGAGCGGTTTTGGTGTTCCGGCCAGGGACGAACTGTCTAAGAGACTGAAAGTGACCGAAGTAGCATCCAAAAACCAGGACAATCGAGAACATGACATCTTTGACTCAGACGACTATATGCAGGATCACGGAGGAATGATAGCTGCAATTAGAACCCTTTCTGCGAAGGATCCGTTGGCATACTTCGGTGATTCATCGAGTGTAGAAAATCCTCGCGTCCGGAGCCTTGAGGAAGAAGCTGCGAGGGTATTTAGGTCGAGGGTGGTCAATCCGAAGTGGATTTCCGCGATGATGCGCCATGGATATAAAGGGGCTTTCGAAATGGCGGCTACCGCAGATTACCTCTTTGGATATCAGGCTACGGCGCGAGTCGTAAAGGACTGGATGTTTGACACGCTAACTAAAAGTTATGTCGCCGACGAGCAGGTGTCTGAGTTTTTCAGGCTGAACAACCCCGATGCCTTGGCCTCAATATGTGAGCGACTAATCGAGGCAAGTTCGAGGGGACTATGGCAAGCCGCTGATGTCGACCTTCAGCTTTTGCGTCGAAAATTGATGGAGGTGGAAGGTTGGAAAGAGTAGGAGGAGTGAATCGTTATCCTTTTGTGGCAGTAGTAGGTCAAAGCAGACTTAAGCTTGCGCTTCTGCTCTTAGCTATTGACCCTCGAATCGGCGGTCTTTTAGTGATAGGGGAAAAGGGGTCGGCAAAATCTACCCTGGCTCGAGGTGTGGCGGATCTGCTCGAAACTGGTGCACCGTTTGTCGAATTGCCGGTTGGCGCCACAGAGGATCGCGTAATTGGAACTCTAGATTTAGCGGGCGTAATCAACAATAGAAGTGAAGAACTCAAGCCAGGACTTTTGATCCAAGCCAACTCTGGCGTTTTATACGTCGATGAGGTTAATTTATTGCAGGATCACATAGTCGACCTAATGCTGGATGCTGCCGCTTCGGGGACGGTGAGGATAGAGCGTGAAGGTTTCTCTATGGTCAAAGATTCCAGGTTTGTACTTTGCGGATCGATGAATCCAGAAGAGGGAGAGTTGCGACCCCAACTTTTGGATCGATTTGGGTTCGCAATTGAGGTAGATGCCTTAGAAAACGTCGAAGAGCGGGCGGAGGCAGTGACCCGCAGGGTTGAATATGAGGCAGATCCTGAGCTGTTTATCTTGAATTATAAAGATGAGACAGATGCCCTACGTGAGAAGGTTGAAGCAGCTCGAAGGCTGGTTAACTTCGAAGGGCGACCGAGGAAGAACCTTTTTGAGCTGGCTAAATTCGCCGCTCAGGTGTCAATTGCTCATGGTGTGGAAGGTTTGCGCTCTGACCTTGCTCTGGTGCGTGGCGCCATAGCCTACGCGGCGCTCGCCGGTAGGAGCCAAGCAACCGAAGAGGATTTGATCGAAGTGTCAAGCCTCGCACTTCTTCATCGATCTAGACAAAAAATGAAGGATCACACTCCGGGTGAAGACAAGTCAACGCATACCGACGGACGAAGCAGTGAGCGGAACTATCCGAGTAATGAATCGTCGAGAGAAGAAGCTGCTTCACGCTTTCCTCAGCAGGATTCGGGTGCATCTTCGGTGTCTGAGGATGAGATGGGCGGAAGTACTTTACCTAATAGGACCCCAGAGCAAAGTAGTGGCGACGCGAGTGGGGGGAAGTATCGAATCGATGCGCCTGCCCCTCCAAATCCAGGCGAGCCACAGCTTGGCCAGGGTGACGGCAAAACCTCTGCCGATAAAGGAGATCAGTTTCCAAAGGAACCTGATTTTGATCGAACATATTCGGAAACAGACATTTCAAAAATTCTGCCGACAACTGGTCATCTGTTAGTTTCGGGATCGGGGAATAGGCCCGCTGTGGCTGCTCCTGGATTTGACCGAGTGAAAAGGGGAGGTTCTCCTTTAGCGGTTCGGGAGACGATAACCAATGCCCTAAGGCGACCAGCGGATTGGAAGCTAAATAGTGACCAGATTGAGATAGATCTCGATAGCTCAGACTTAGTTTTCAAGAGATTGCTCCTGTTGGACGAGCGGTGTGTGGTGTTTGTAGTTGACACATCTGGATCAATGGGCTCGATAAAACGTGTCGATGCGGCGAAGGCAACGATAGGGAAGCTGCTCGGGGATGCATACCTGAAGCGACATAGCGTAGCAATGATTACTTTCCAGGGATCGGCTGCTGAAACGATCCTAATGCCAACCCGAAGCATAGAAATTGCTAATTCCCGGTTGAGTCAAATCAAAAGGGGAGGAAAGACACCTTTGCACCTAGGTCTTCGCAAGGCAGTGGAGCTTGCTAAGAGATTGCGTGCTAAAGGAACCGAACCCTTTGTTGTCGTGATGACAGATGGCCTTGTGTCAACCTCGCAGCCCGGGGTCGACCCAGCAAAGGCAACTTTTGATGCCTCAAGAGACCTCGCCGAGGCAAAAGTGGATGGCCTTCTCGTAGATTTCGACCTGACCGATCCGAAGGTAGGAATTGCTGTTGAAGTTGCGAAACTTGCAAAGCTTTCCTATATTTCGGGGTAGTAAATGCCTACAACGGCCTAGTCAGGCAGTCGAATTTTTGCCTGCGAACCTGCAACCAGAATCTAAAGGTGATTGCATTAGTTTTTTTGGGCATTATTGAGGCTTGGCATTTTGCATTTTTTGTGAGATTTGGAGATCTCCAGATAGCTAGTAGATATAGGACTTCTCGGCCACGATCTAAGAATTGTGAAGTTGTATTTTCGTTGCACTTGATTTGATGCAAAGAGTAGAGTCCGGCTACTGGGTCAGCAGGGATAAAAGTTCTGTTTGGGTTAGTTCCGAATAAATTCCAGATACGAACTTCGACTGCCGATATTTTTCGGTGGCCAAGAATTGACACTTCTAAAGCTTTTGCAGAGAGGCAAGGGAATGGCGGCAAATCTATTTTTTCCTGGCGATAAGCCGCCAGCGACGATACATGGGTTGCAAAAGGCAGGTTCCATCTGCAGAATTGCTCCGGGCATTTACACGGATCAAGTAGCAGAACCCGAGGTCGTCGTGTTAGCGAACTGGCGAAGGATTGTTGGCCATATGTTGCCGAATTCCGTCATCACTGATCGATCTGCTTTTATGGGTGGTCCAGATCAAGGAGTTCTATTTTTGGCGAGGGGCGCCAAGGCGCGACAGATAGAATTGCCGGGATTAATCGTCTCGGTGCGCCAAGGAGCTGGGCCCGTTGAGGGAGACATCGAGCTGCCGGAAGGTCTATTTCTAGCCTCTCCGCTTAGGGGCATTCTTGATAACATGCTTCCGAGCCGGGCCGTCAGGGGTAAGCCAGCGCGGACCCTGACCACTGCAGAGCTATTAGTTCACGTCGATGCGACGTTTGTTAAAGGTGACTGGAAACGGACTAGCGAGGTGCTGGATCAGGCCACTCGTTTGGCCGAGCTTCTCGGTCTCGACGGTGATGTTGTTTCAGATGTCAAGTTGCTGCTAGAGCGAAACCTAGCATCGGATCAAAACTTTCTAGATCAGACCCCGTTACTCAGCGCAACAACTAGAAGACCAAAGTCAAAAAAGCTAAAGAATCTCAAGCATGAATCCATAGACAGATCTGAGCCGGAATCTGACACCCTCACTAGCTTATTTGGTCAACTCTCATCGTTGCGAGAGGCGGTCTCAAGGCTTAATCCAGGAGAATGTCACCTCGACGAGCGAGAGGCAAGATGGACCTACTTGCCCTTCGTGGAGGCATTTTATATGTCCGGGATACTGGACGGAATAACGCCCAAAAGCTTGCTAATTAAAAAGGCCCTTCGTTCCGTAGTTTTAGCAGAATCAGTTGGAGAGCCATCGGAGTTTAGAAGATATTTTGCCATTGTGTCCGATCAAAAAGAGAGATCGAGAAGGGCTGCAACTGCAGATGAGTTCTTACTCCTACTTCGGGATCATCACGCAAAACTTGTTGGGGTGTCGAGCCGCTGTAAGCCGGGTGTCTTTAGAGACGAAGGGGAATTTCGAGGCATTGACGTTATGGAATCGATGCCTTCGATCGCGGAGCAACTTTCGGACGGATTCGATGCAATGTGTGGTTTGGGCAATGGACTTGGTTTTGCGATCGGGTTATATCTCTTAATTTCCTCGGTGGCACCCTTTGGGGAAGCAAACGAGCAGGTGTCGAGCATCGCTGTAAACGGGACACTGAGCAGTGTTGGAGAGAGTAGGGTAATTTACCCTGTTGTTGCCGGATACAGTAAATTTTCGAAGTTCCGTATTGATGGAAAATCGGTAGACCTTGTGGCTTTGATTGATGATTTTGTGGCTAGGCAGAGGCAAACGGTTGCTTCAGACTATGAAGATTTAGGACTGGTAGTTAAGCGGCTTAGAGTAGACGAGAGTTTTTGAGATCGCAGGTGGGGGTTCCATTAGGCGACTCGCTGGCTCTGTAGTGAGACCATATGCAAAAGAGCCGGCTGTGGATCTTTTGGCCATTCGAGCTGGAATGGCGCACCGGTACATCGACCAACCGCTCGATACTGGCTTGTCGGGACGGTCACTGAATTGAAATAAGTCACTGACAGACCCCACTGAGGGACGATATTGCTCAAAATGTTCCGCCGGCAATACTGATAGCAATTGGGAAGTTGCATTGCGGCCATTAGAGATAACCATGCCCCCAGGTAGTTTAGAGGCCGGCGCCTTTGTGCTTTGATGCGAAGAATCACGATCACGAGCACACCCGTTTCAATGGCTTTTTGAGCTTTACTGGTCGTAGGGCTGCGACCAGATAGACAAGCACATAAAGAAGCCGGTGTTTGTGATGTAGCTTTTTGGATGTTGGCTCACCTCAACGGGATCGATTGTTAACTGCCAACTTCTCAGCTTGTACGCTTGACACAGGGCGCGCTCAACGGAATTAACTTCAAAACGACTGGAGCGATCTGGATCGAAATGCTCTCCGCTTCAAAATCGCTCACCGGTGATAGGAACTTGTGACTATCTCCGATAAGAGCTGATCTGGCTCCGGTGACCATCCGGTCTATCACTTATCCATGCCAAGTGGCTCGACTCGACGCGGGGGCCACCCGCCGATTGGAATAGGGCTTATCATCCGACGAAGATGCTCGGGCACAGATAACAACGCTCCCTTTCCTAAAGAGAGGTGTCGCTAGGTCACCAACCAGAATGAGCTTGTCAACTTAAGGCGCAAACACGCACATCTCCCCAGCACGAAACCACTGATTTGCCGCTTGAGGATCGATACCTCGAGATTGCGCTTACCCAGACAGGTTTTGAGGGAACTGACCTTTATAGATTTATTCGTCGGTTGTTGACGCTCGTATTACTTTGCGTGGATAGGCGGAGGGGGAATGGCTTGGTTGACCAGGTTCGTCACGAATCACCGACGCGTTTATATCTTTTCAGCGACGATTTTTAGACCCCACTAGTGCAGTTGTGCCTTCTCTTTGCGTCGATTATTTTTAGGATTCGACCTGGCCGGTGACCGTTGTGGTTTCGATTTGAAGCTGTCGGGAAATAATAAGTGTCAACTTCATTTGAGTAGATGATACACCCGTGGTAAGAATAATCTGATATCGGGTTTGTTGCTCCAATTGTGAAGGCCTTGGTTGCGGAATGGGGTTCAGAGATGGGAATGCTTCTGGGTGACGGACCTGGTCCCTTGGGTTGGATCAAGCGAAGTAAGTTTTTTGGACTTCTAATATCCGCTGTTTTGCTAGTGAGCCTCGGAACTTTGAAGTTTCCAGTGGAGTCCCTGCTCGGTTCAAACACCTCCTATGTAAAGGTGGTCAAGGGGAGCGAGCCTGGTCAGATCGTAGTGAACTTGGGCGGCGGAACAGAATTAGCCAAGAAGGGAAACTCTAATTCCGGGTCCTCAAGGACAGTAGCAATAAAGCCGCCATCGCAACCTATTTCTCTCGGCAAAGCAAATCAAGTTGTAGCCCCCAATCCATGCGTACTTGATGCTGTTACGCAGAAAGATCCATTTGGATCGAACGTAATTGGTCTCGCTAGTGCCGAAGTGGTTAAACGATACTTGATCAACATTTTCGGCGTCTGCAAATCCGGAAGGGGCAAGGCCACGAACCTTCCCACGCCTTCCGAAGTTGCAAATAGCGAATGGTCGATGCAGCTGATCAAACAGTTGCCAACGCCATCCCCCGCAATTCCTCCTGGATACGGAGTCGTGGGTATAACCTCCTACCTCTTAAGTGGTGACAGCATTCATGCGTCGTTGTCTGCCGAGAGTGTGCTAGGGGAGCTGGCCATTTCTGCAACTTCGACTTATAGCGTTTCATTCGATGGGGGAGACCAGTATTTTGGTCCATACCAAATAACCGGCGAACCTTTTCCAGTTGGAGGAATCGATCATATGTGGTTGAACCCCGGTCCTCATTCGATTATTGTGCTTCAAAATTGGACTGGGACCTGGTATTTGGACGGTCAATCCGGGTCGTTGCCGACTTTGCAGACGAAAGGTGAAGTCGCCAATTTCCTCGTGACAGGGTTCATAGCCCTAAGAACCTCATAAGGAGTATCGATTGCCAGCACCCTTCGTGCCTGTTCCGTCAAAGAAGTAGGTTAGTTCAGATCATGCTCCAACTGCATGAAAGCCTCCATCCACATGTATCACTTCCCCCGTGGTGGATGGGAAAAAGTCGGACAGTAGCGCAATGGTAGACCTAGCCACGGCTAAATTACTTTTTGGGTCCCAACCTAAAGGTGCCTTTTCCCCCCAGCTATCTTGAAAGCTCGAGAAACTTCCCACCGACTTTGCTGCTATTGTCCTGATTGGTCCGGCGCTAATTAAATTTACACGAATGCCTTTAGGGCCGAGATCTCGCGCTAAGTACCTGCACAGGGACTCTAAGCCGGCCTTGGCGACGCCCATCCAGTTATAGCCAGGCCAAGCTACCGTGGCGTCGAAGTCAAGACCAATTACAGAAGGACTGTCTCCCGATTCGAGCAAGCCCAGGGTTGCTTTTGCCAGCGCAGCGAACGAGTAGGTAGAAACCTCAATCGCCGTAGCAACATCTGGCCAGCTAGCGTCGAACATTTGTCCGTCAATGCAAGCAGAGGGAGCGAACCCGATCGAATGGACCACACTGTCGAGCCCGTCAAGGTGTTCAGAAATCTTGTCTGGAAGGTCATCCAGGTCCTGTTGGTTCATGACGTCAAGCGCTATGACCGGCGGTACAGGATCTAATTTTTTTGCTGCGCGCTGCGTGATGGAGAGGCCTCTCCCGAAGCCACTCAGAACTACTTTAGCGCCCTCTTTTTGTGCCTGGTCCGCAATGCCAAATGCGATAGATGAGTCGGTTAGAACTCCTGTAACTAAGATCCGCTTGTTATTGAGAATCCCCACTTCGCCTCCCGTGTCTAGACTTCACAAAAGTTAGCGTCTATTTCGGCACATACTGGCATTCGCGCCCAATTTTAGAGAGAAGGTTGCAAGTGAATATAGGCATTTTGGGTGGTACTGGGCCAGCGGGAAGTTCTTTGGCGCTGCGACTTGCGAGCGCCGGCCATTCTGTATGGATTGGTTCGAGAGAAGAGTCAAAAGCATCTCTAGTGGTAGAGGAAGCTTTGCAAAGGTTTCAAGAGGAGGATTTGTCACTATTTGCAGGAACCAACGAACGAGCGGCAGAATGCGAATTAGTCGTAGTAGCGACTCCGTGGGATACGATGCTCAAGGCGGTCGAACCCCTTAAAGATGTACTTCGCGGTAAAACGGTCATCTCCATGGCGAACGCCCTTTTGAGGGTCGGCTCTGAATTGCAGGCGATAATCCCAGCGAGAGGGTCGGCCGCCCAGACGCTTCAAGCCGCTCTGTGCGATTCGAAAATTGTCGCCGCCCTTCACCACGTACCAGCCAAGGAGCTGGGAAGGATCTCTTCTCCGATAGAAGCTGACGTTTTGGTCTGCTCGGATTACGAGAATGAAGGACATGCGGTAGTAGAGCTTCTGTCTAGCTTGCCCGGAATGAATAGCTACTTTGCGGGTTCTTTATCGCAAGCTGGGCCGATAGAGGCCATGACGGCAGTTCTTGTTAATCTGAATATTCGGTACAAAACTAGGGTTGCATTAAGAGTTATAGGAATTCCAAAGTAGTAGGGCAGAGAAATTGATCCATATATTTGACACGTCGGCGCAAACCAAAGTCCCACTAGAGGTGGGTCCGGTTGTCAAGATGTACACCTGCGGCATTACGCCATACGACGCGGCCCACATTGGACATGCTGCCGTTTATCTGACTTTTGACATTTTGCAGAGACGTTTGCGCGATATGGGACACCAAACTTCTTGCGTCAGGAACGTAACTGACGTTGATGACGACATTTTGAGAAAAGCCAAGGAACTAGGGGTTTTTTACCTGGATCTAGCTGCATCGGAGATGGCGAAATTCGACAGAGATATGGGGGCTCTTGGACTGGTTCAACCTCACTCTGAACCAAGAGCAACATCTGCAATAGCAGAAATACTCAATCTTGTGGATGCGCTTATGGATAAAGGGCACGCATATCAGAGCAATGGATCTGTGTACTACGACGTTACAACTGCGAAGGATTTCGGAAAGATAAGCCATTATTCTTTCGAAGAGATGCTGATGCTCGCAAGGGAGCGCGGGGGTAATCCGGAAGATCCGGCTAAGCGGAATAAGCTCGACTTTTTGCTCTGGCAGGCTCCAGAACCAGGCGAACCTTTCTGGGAATCACGTTGGGGACAGGGCAGGCCGGGATGGCACATCGAGTGTTCAGCGCTAGCAATGAGGGAGTTGGGGACGACAATTGACATCCATGGCGGTGGCTCGGATCTGATCTTTCCTCACCACGAATGTGAAGCGGCCCAAGCCGAATCAGCCTCAGAAGAAGTATTTTCGAGGTACTGGATGCACGTGGGCATGGTGAACCTAGCTGGCGTGAAGATGTCCAAATCGCTTGGAAACCTCGTTTTCGTTGGTGATCTCTTGCTTGAGCATGATCCACGTGAAGTGCGGTTGGCGATCATTTCGAATCATTACAGACATTCATGGGAGTGGAGTAATGAACTCCTTGATGTAGCGGCAACGAGACTAGCTAACTATCAAAAAGCAGGTGAAGGTGCAGGCGCTCTACAAGAAGTTAGGGCCGCCTTAGACGACGATCTCGATGTTCCAGCGGCTTTGTTGGCGATGGACGAGGCCGCCGGGAGGGGTGAAGGTGTTTCGCTAGCCGCCTCACTTTTGGGGATAGTGATCTAATCTGGACTAGTCGTTGAGAATCATTCATTAAGACGAGGAAATTGCGGAGTCGATATTGGCAAATATAAGTGTTCTGGGTGGGCAAACCCATGAGTTTGATGGTGTCGTAAGCGCACTGGAAGTACTTAGGTCTATCGACCCGCGCCCAACGGGTGTGATTGCAGCAAAAGTCAATGGGGCGCTGAGGGATCTTTCTGCGGTAGTCGAAGACGGCTCGGTTGTGGAGTTCGTAATTGGAAGCTCACCGGACGGTCTATCGGTTATTCGTCACTCCACCGCCCATGTTCTGGCGCAGGCGGTATTGGAGCTATATCCCGGTGCCAAATATGCGATAGGTCCTTCAATAGCTGATGGTTTCTACTACGATTTTGAGCTACCGGATAATCAGCGTTTTAGCGACGAAGATCTATTGCGCGTCGAGACGAAGATGCGCGAAATCATCTTGGCAAAGCAGCCCTTTACGCGAGAAGAACTCAGTTATGAATCTGGATTGGAGACCTTTAAAGACCAGCCTTTTAAAACTGAGATTATTAGACACGTGCAGGAATTAGCCGACGAGGCGCTTGCTGAAGGTGTGAGCGACGACGGAGTTTCGGTATATAGAAATGCTGATAAGTTTGTCGATCTTTGCAAGGGTCCACACGTAGGACATACGGGCCAACTAGGCCATTTCAAACTCCTCAGGGTGGCGGGTGCATACTGGCGTGGAGACGAAAACAAGGAACAACTCCAAAGGATATACGGGACGGCTTGGGAGTCAAAGGTTCAGCTTGAGGAGCACCTCAACAGGCTCAAAGAGGCAGAGAAGCGGGATCATCGCAAAATTGGATCCGAGCAAGATCTATTCCATTTTCCGGTAGAGATAGGTGGCGGGCTTCCGGTTTTTCATCCAAAAGGTGCTTTCATTCGCTACCAGATGGAAGAGATGTCTCGGAAAGCTCATATCAAAGCTGGTTACCAACTTGCTTGGACCCCACATATCGCTAAGTCAACGCTATATGAGATTTCAGGCCACTTGGGATGGTATAAGGACGGGATGTATCCTCCGATGGAAATGGAGGGAGCAACTTATTACCCGAAACCCATGAACTGTCCGATGCATATCTTGATCTTCCGCTCGCAGCTCAGATCCTATCGCGAGCTACCTCTAAGACTTTTTGAATTTGGCACGGTTTACCGTTTTGAGCGCTCTGGAGTGCTACACGGCCTTGCTCGAGTTCGCGGACTTACCCAGGATGATTCGCATATCTTCTGTGCGCCCTCACAGCTGGCAGATGAGCTCACTAGATTGTTGAAGTTCGTGCTCGCCATGCTCCGATCTTTTGGCTTAAAGGACTTTGAAGCTGAGCTAGCAACGAGGCCTGATAAATCCGTCGGGGAGGACGTGGAATGGGAAGAGGCTACTTCTGCCCTGAAAACTGCACTTGAGGCTTCTGGAATACCTTACGTCGTGGCGGAAGGAGAGGGAGCTTTCTATGCTCCAAAGATCGACGTGCACCTAAAAGACGCTATAGGTCGACGCTGGCAGGTGTCCACTTTGCAGGTCGATCTTCAGATGCCACAGCGATTTGACATGAGTTTTGTTGACCACGACAATCAAAGAAGGAGGCCCTACATGATCCATAGGGCTCTATTTGGTTCGGTCGAGAGATTTTTTGCTATTCTTCTTGAGCACTATGCCGGTGCCCTTCCGATGTGGTTGTTGATGTCGCAAATTCAAGTTTTGCCGGTACGAAAAGACCATGAAACTTATGCAAAAGAGGTTGTGGATAGGCTCGTTAGTGCTGGAGCAAGGGCTGAAGTTGCCGACGCTACTGAGCCTCTTGGCTCGAGAATTCGCAAAGCAAAGCTTGAAAAGATTCCATACATCCTGGTAGTGGGTGATGATGACGTTAACGCCAAATCGGTTGGTGTTAACGCCCGAGGGTCGGAGACTCCGAATCGAGGCGTACCTCTAGATGTTTTTGTTGAGTCCATCAAAGAGGAGATCTTTCCGCCCGATCTTCTGCTGGAGACTGAGAGCTAGGTTTGGAGAGAATTTGGGCGGGTTGGCGAGGAGCATATCTATCAGGGGAGCTAGCAAAGGGGAAACTCGAACCCGAGTGTGTTCTCTGTGAGATAGCCGCAGTGCCAGCGGAAGGCGATACTCAATGCCGGGACGATGAACTCCTCGTTGTATTTCGAGGTGAGACGGCGGTAGTGGCACTCAATCTCTACCCATATACATCCGGCCATCTGATGATTGTTCCTAAGAACCATACGTCAGACATAGGTCTTTTAAGTGCCGAGTCACGTTTTGAGCTGCTTGAACTTGCCAACCGAGCGGTGAAGGTTTTGAGAGTGAGCCATGGGGCAGCGGGTTTCAATATCGG
>JAJZCF010000132.1:0-2316 GCA_021846265.1 Actinomycetes bacterium
GGTAGGTAGGAAAGATAATCTCGAGCAGCATCTAACGCTTCCTCGTCGGATTGAACCAAATTGTCCCCGCACCCAGAAACCGTTGCGTGCATCCGAGCTCCACCCATCTCCTCCAAAGACGTGAACTCGCCGATCACCACTTCTGCCATCCTCGGCGAACCAAGGTACATTGAGGCATTACCTTCTACCATAAAGACCACATCGCAAAAAGCAGGAATGTACGCACCTCCGGCGGCCGACGGACCAAAAAGGCAGCAAATCTGTGGAACCTTTCCGGAGAGCCGAACCTGGTTATAAAAGATTCTGCCAGCCCCCCTGCGCCCGGGAAACAGTTGCACCTGGTCGGTGATGCGTGCCCCCGCTGAGTCGATGAGATAGAAAATGGGAACCTCATGCTTGAGCGCAAGCTCCGTTGTCCTGATGATCTTTTCAACCGTTCTAGCGCCCCAAGAACCCGCCTTGACAGTCTGATCATTAGCTACGATGCAAACAGTACGACCTTCGATGGTCGCAGTTCCGGTCAAAACTCCATCAGAAGGGAGTGCCCCAGACATCGCATTAGCGAGCAAGCCATCTTCGACGAAGCTCCCAGGATCGGTCAAGTACTCTATCCGCTTCCTGGCGTGGAGCTTTTTTGACTCTACAAGCTTTGCACTGCTTTTTAGTGGCCAGATCTCCCTGGCAAAATGTGAGGAGCGTTCAATTTCATGGGCGGTCCCGCCCCCTTGTACGTCATCCAGTCGATCTGCCATTCAGTTCCACCCTCATCACAATCACATCGCCCGTTACCGAGCTATATTCCCCCAAAAAAACAAGACTAATTCTCTGAACGCTTCCTAACTCGGAACTTGACAGGTGTATTACCTAGTCCGAATCTTTCTCTAATTTTACGCTCGACATAGCGCAGGTAAGAAGGTTCAATGCTCCTAGTTGCAAAGAGCGTTATGGTTGGCGGATCAGTAGCACCTTGGACCGCATAAAGAATCCTCGTACCCTTAGGTGGATGCTCAGATTGGGCCTTGGCCAGACAAAGATTCAATTCGCGTGTCGGAATTCTCGTCTTGTATGCGGTAGCAGCCTGTCCAATGGCCGCCCAGATCCTCTTTACGCCAGAACCGGACTTCGCTGAGATCCGCAGAAATGGACTGTAACTGAGAAATGCCAGCTTGTCAGTCGCTATGTCGCCAATTTCCAGCTTTGCTTCAGTAGAAAGCAGGTCCCACTTATTGAGAACAACCACCGCCGGGGAACCGGCCGCATCTATTCTCTCAGCGAGCCGTTGGTCTTGTGCGGTAACGCCTTCAATTCCGTCAATGACCAAGATGCAAAGGTCAGAATCATCGATCGCCTTGAGCGCCCTGACCATTGAGTAGTACTCGGTTCCGTCTCCAACCCTCGATTTTCGTCTCATCCCAGCGGTGTCGATGAAGCGAACTTGACCCAGAGCGTCAGTTTCGATAATGGTGTCTATGGAGTCCGTGGTAGTGCCAGCAAGGTCATGCGTGACGGACCTCTCGTCACCGATCAGCTGGTTGAAAAGCGTCGACTTCCCAACGTTTGGACGGCCGACGATCGCTACACGAAGCTCGTCATGATCAGGTCTGTTGGCGAGCCTCTCGACCTGAGGGAGGATCTCATCGAGGTCGGTCTCATAGGGTGCATCGATCATCTCGACTACACGATCCAGCAGTTCCCCAGACGAGCGCCCGTGTAAGGCACTCAGCGGCATCGGGTCGCCGAGCCCAAACTTGCTAAATGTCCAGATGTCGTTCTCTCTAGTCTGCGAATCGACCTTATTTGCAACGACAATTGTGGCAACGCCAAGTCTATTTAACATTCGGGCCACTTGAGAATCTTCGTCGGTGATCCCTACGGTAACATCAACGACAAAAAGTACCAGATCGGCTTCTTTAGCGGCCTGTTCGGCTTGGGCGGAAACCTTGATATCGAGTGAATCTCCCGCCGCTAACCACCCTCCGGTGTCCACCAAGACAAATCTTCTACCCGCCCAATTCGCTTCGACGGATTTCCGGTCTCGAGTGACCTTTGGCTTCTCTTCGACAATGGCGACCCTTTTGCCAACCACACGGTTGAGCAAAGTTGACTTTCCAACGTTTGGCCGACCGACTATGGCCACAACGGGAAGGCGCAAAAGCGACATCGAGTCTTCAAGGTCTTCGCTAATTCGCTCGTTGTCCTCTGCAGTATCCTCATGGTTGGGCGAACTCATCTAACTACCCCTGTCAATTTTGAATTTTCCATCGCGATTGCCGCACGGAAAGAAGCCCCATCGGTAGGAATTACCTCGACCGCTTT
>JAJZCF010000132.1:2416-5605 GCA_021846265.1 Actinomycetes bacterium
ATATCGACGACATCCTGAGCTTCTTGCTCTGTGTGCTCCCGCATTGCGGGCTCTTTTAGGAACTTGGATATGCCGAGCGGAACCACTGCTACCGTCTCTAGTTCGGGATATTCCGCCAAGACGCCAGATAGTGTCCTATGTAGATTCTGCGAATCGTTTAGCCCGGGACAAACCACGATCTGTCCATGAACCTCGATCCCCTCCTCTAGCATCGCCCTAAGCCATCTAAGCGAGATTGCACCCCTCGGGTTCCTCAGCATTCGGGTCCTAAGCGCTGGGTCCGTCGCATGGATGGACACGAATAGCGGAGACAGCCTTTCGGTAACCACCCGCTCGAGGTCCCATTCGGTAAAGCGTGTAAGAGTAGTGAAGTTGCCGTATAAAAATGACAGGCGATAGTCGTCATCTTTCATATAAAGGCTCTTCCGCATCCCCTTAGGGAGCTGATAGATAAAGCAAAACTCGCAGTGATTGTCGCATGTCCGGACTCGGTCAAAAAGTGCCGATGAAACCTCAACTCCCAGAGGTTCACCAGCCAGCTTCTCGATGCTGACGCTAAATGTCAACCCTCCGCGCATGACTTCGATCTCGAAACTGGGCTCCTCGACGAGTAGCTGGTATTCGATGACATCCCTTGGCTTCACATTTGCAATGCTTACAAGCTCGTCGCCTGGCAAAAGTCCACTCCTGCTTGCTGGGGAGTTCTCTTGGACCGCTACGACAAAAGGCGAAGACACATATCCACTCTAGGCCCCTTCGCAATAGGCTGGTTACGTGATGGTTACTAAAGTGCTGCTCGCTGAGCCTAGAGGTTTTTGCGCTGGAGTGGAGAAGGCGATTAAAGCCCTTGCCTGGATGGTCAAGGTCTTTGACCCCCCCGTCTACTGTTTTCATGAAATAGTCCACAATCAAGTCGTGGTTGAGCGATTTGTCAATCACGGAGTTATTTTCGTTGATTCGATTGATGCGGTCCCAGATGGTGCGGTAGTGATGCTCTCCGCACATGGATCAGCACCAGAAGTCATTGAGTCAGCTTCGGCAAAGCATCGAATCAGCGTCAACGCCGTATGTCCTTTGGTGACAAAAGTGCATCATGAAGTAAAGGTGAGGTCGAACAAGGGCTATCGGATCATATATGTGGGACATGTTGGACACGACGAAGCCGTGGGAACAGTAGCCGTAGCGCCACAGTCGGTGTCTCTAATCGAAACGGAGCAGGACCTAGAAGAGCTCGACCTTATCAAAGGCTCTGAAGTGGCACTTCTTTCGCAAACGACCCTATCCATGGATGAATGGGCGGGCGTAAGAGAACGAGCTAGCTCGATCTACCCGAATCTTTGGATGCCAAATCGATCGGACCTCTGTTTTGCTACCACAAATCGTCAAGGGGCGCTGAAAGAAATCGCCTATCTCGCCGACTCGATAGTAGTCATCGGCTCGGCAAACTCTTCTAATACCGTCGCCTTAGAAAAGGTTGCACTAGCTGCGGGCTGCCCAAACGTCTACAGGGTGAATTCAGCCGACGAGCTCCCAGACAACCTCCACGGATTAGTTGGAGTAACAGCGGGCGCATCAGCACCAGATGAGCTGGTGGACCAGGTAGTCGCCAAACTCGCCCCGATAGAAGGAGTTCAGAAGGTTAGCCACATAGACGAGGACGAATACTTTCCACCTCCTCCGGAACTTAGGGACCTGATGAAGACGGTAACCGACCTTGTCGCCATCGCATTTGGAGTTGAGAGAACCAACAAGAACGTGTTAGAGGACGACAGGGTCATTTCTGCGTCTACTGTTTTGGCGAAGCTAAGCCAGGATACCTAGACACCTCCGTCCAAGTGACGAGGAGAGTACGCTGACACCACAACGAGACGAGCTGCGCCAAAGTCCGTTTAACTTCATAAAAGTTCTGGTATCTAGTGCCTATCCCAGTGGCGAGATGCCTACGACTCCAAAATGAAATCCACGCCAAGGGATGCCACGAAGTCCCTGCGCAAAGGAAAGGATGGCTTTTGACGGGATCGGCCAAGCGTCAGACGACTTCGATATTTTGGAGGCCTAGCTCTCCAGTTTGCCCTGTGCTTTATCGAAGAGTCTCTGCAGCTCCGCCTCGAGCTTTGAATTCAGTTCTGACACTGCACGCCGTGATACCGTCTTGGTCCGCTTTTCTGTGTCCTTCGCTCCCTCAGGTAAATCAGGGAATAGCGCAGGCCCAGCAATCACATAGCTCTTCCCCGGCAAGGGAAACTTCCGCCCCTTGGGCCAAATCTTCTCAGTGCCAGCTATCCCGACCGGCACGATCGGCACGTTTGCCCTTATCGCAAGGTAGGCCGCTCCCTCGTGGAGGTCAAAAACTTTATCCCCGAAGCGCCTTTGTCCCTCTGGAAAAACCACGAGGGGTTCCCCGGTGCCAAGGACCTCAACTGACTTCTTCAAAGCATCCCGGTCGGCGGCATCTCGATTGAGCGGGATTCCGCCCAAAGCCCTTAGGAACCTACCAAAGACCGGAAACTTAAAGACCGTCTCCTTGCCTATGTAACATAACCTACGCTTGGTCAAGCTAGCGACTAATAAGGAGTCGATGTTAGACCGGTGGACCGGTGCCAAAACGAATGATCCAAGCGGCAGTTCGTCCTCGAGTTCAAACTTCAACCCGAAAATTCCCAAGCTCACTCTCTCTACCAAGAAGCGCACAACACGGTACGCCCTGTGCTGCCAGTCTCGTTCTGGCAAATATCCAGAAGCA
Source organism: Actinomycetes bacterium (assembly GCA_021846265.1). GTDB lineage: Bacteria > Actinomycetota > Acidimicrobiia > Acidimicrobiales > Acidimicrobiaceae > JABEUN01. The sequence goes on from JAJZCF010000132.1 coordinate 5,160, forward strand.
CCCTGCAGTTGTGTCATTTCGGCCCTCACCTGCGCCAGTTCAGCAATTCCCACCCAGCCAAACGAGACTAGGCGGAATCTCAGTTTCCAACTCGATCCTGACCAGCAATCATAGGGGCAGAGACTCGCTCTCGAAGAATCGTCACTATCCGATCGGTCAATTCATTCGGTGAATTCTTCCCGGAGTCCAACTTAATAGCGTCTGGTGCTTTTACTAATGGGGAGGTTAATCTAGACGAATCAACGAGATCACGCCTAGCCAAAGAGCCAGCCCCCTCTGATGGCCTGCGGTCGCCCCTAACCCGAAGATCAGCGTCTAGGTAGACCTTTACCACGGCATCAGGGAAAACGACAGTACCGATATCCCTACCTTCTACAACGCCTCTCGAACGGGCCGTAAGCCATGCACGCTGTAACGCAACGAGTTCACTTCGCACCTCGGGTATT
>JAJZCF010000010.1:0-16743 GCA_021846265.1 Actinomycetes bacterium
TTTCTAAGCTGGCCAGCTCTAATATTGGTCAATCTGTTTGCTTCTGCCGCAACCCAAAGTTTCATAAGTTCATCGCGTTTTGGACCGCTGTGAGGTGCTGTCTTTTCCCAGGTGCGCAGCAGATCGCCGATGGCGCCCGAACCCCGATTGACAATGTTTCCGCCGATCGAAACCCTCTCATTCATGAGAGTGGTGATCGCTACTGACCAGCCCTGTCCGATGTCTCCGAGCCGCCAGGCATCGGGAATTCGAACGTCGTTGAAGTACACTTCGTTAAATTCGGCTTCACCGGTCATTTGTCTAAGTGGCTTGACTTCGACCCCGGGGGCGCGCATATTCACGACGAAGTAGCTCAGGCCTTTGTGTTTGGGAGCTGACGGATCGGTCCTCGCCAGTAACATTCCCCAGTTCGAAACGTGCGCTAGCGTGGTCCAGACCTTCTGGCCGGAAATGATCCACTCATCTCCATCCTTCGTTGCCCGGGTTGCTAAAGAGGCTACGTCGGAACCCGCTCCTGGCTCGGAGAATAGCTGGCACCATATGTCCTCGCAGGTGTAGCACCTCCTCAGCAATGCCATAGAGAGTTCCTTCGAACCGTGAGTAAGAACGGTTGGCATTGCCATTCCAACCCCTATAGGGTTACGAAGGAAGCTGATTGGTGCATTTACCTTTCTGAGCTCGGTTGAAACCAACTCATTCAAAGCCGGAGAAAGTCCGAGTCCGCCGAGCCCAAAAGGGTATTGGATGAAAGCAAGTCCCAAATCAAATTGCCTACCCCAGAAATCTTTGGCCGATGCTTCGGCTGGCGGAAAATCATTTAGCAGTTCAGAAATAAGGGACTTTACGCGCGTCACATCTTCTGATTTGTCTTCGGTCTCTCTAGGCACCTGAAGCGTCACTTACCACCCCTTTGGTCATCTATCTAGGCAGATCAAGCCCGGATGGAACCTCGGGTCTCACTTTAGCAAATCTTTGGGGCAGTTATTCTGCACCTAAATAGCCTCTTAGTTATTTGATTGAGGGGCAGATTTTAGCGTAATGAGTTGTGCTGGCCAGGGCAGCAGCCTATTGTTGGTCTTGTTTATGCGAAAGAGGTAATGGTGCCAGGCTTTGCTCTAGATGACGCTCAGTCCGAGTTCAAGTCCGTGATGGACGGTTTTGTTGCTAGTCGGATTGCCCCGAATGCGGCTCAGGCCGACAAAAGTGGCGAGTTTCCGTGGGAGAGCTTTAAAGCGTGCGTCGAAATGGAATTGCCCGCCATGGGAATCCCGGCCGCCTACGGAGGAGTGGGAGCCGATTCGGTCACTCAAGCGATAATGGTTGAGCAGCTCGCAAAGGCATGCGGGTCCACGAGCTTGGCGATACTCATCTCGAAGCTCGGAATGATTCCAGTTATATATTGGGGATCTGAGTATTTGAAATCAAAATACCTGCCCAGAGTAGCCAATGGGGAAGCCCAAGCATCTTATTGCTTATCCGAGGCAGAGGCCGGATCTGACGTAGCGGCAATGACGACGCGCGCCGTGAAAGATGGGGACAGTTATGTGCTGACCGGCACCAAGTACTGGATAACCAACGCAGGTATTTCGGATACCTATACGGTGTTTGCTAAGACTGACCCCTCGGCTGGTCATCGCGGTATTTCTGCTTTTCTGGTAGAGGCAGATTGGGGTGTCAAGGTTTCCAAACTGGAAAAAAAGGTTGGAATGAGGGGAAGTCCGACGGGTGAAGTCGTCCTCGATGAGGTGAGGGTACCGAAGGAGAACCTAATTGGCGAAGAGGGGCAAGGGTTTTACATAGCCATGGGTACTCTTGATCGCTCTAGGCCGACTATTGGCGCCCAGGCGGTTGGAATAGCGCAAGGTGCGCTGGATGCAGCCGTAGCCTACATCAGGGAGCGTAAGCAGTTTAAACGGCCGATCTCTGATAATCAAGGCATACAGTTTATGGTCGCTGACATGGCGATGAAGCTGGAAGCTGCGAGACTGCTCGTCTATAAGGCGTGCTCCTTAGTAGACCACGATCCGAATTCTGAGCTTTCAAAGTTTGGCGCCATGGCGAAGGCTTTTGCCTCGGATACCGCTATGTCGATAACGGTAGACGCTCTGCAGCTGTTTGGTGGCTATGGATATACGACAGAGTTTCCAATGGAGCGCTTTATGCGGGATGCGAAGATTACCCAGATTTATGAGGGTACTAATCAAGTCCAGCGAATCGTTATAGCCAGAAGAGTGATTGGCTAACCGAGGCAGCTGGTGCCGGTGGAAGGTGGCGCGGCGAATTTGCGACGCGACCAGAAAGTTTTCTTGATCGAATGGACGGAGTGCTCGCCTGCCATCTGGTGAACCGCGTTCCGGCGGGCAAAACTGGCAATCCAGTGATTTCCATTTCAACTGGAGCAAGTAACCGCGGTCTTCTCTCCAGTTTTGCGAACTTGGCCAATCAGCTTTCAAGGCAGGACTCTGCATATGAGCGACGCAGCAGATAGCTCATTGACTCAGCTGGACCAGACTTTGTTTTGTACTTGCGCACGATCTCAGCCACATGCATAGCACCACTATGACGCCTCATGGGGGAATAATATGACATTGCTAATTATGCGCGAGGTAATATCTCGGCTACGGTACCTTAACACACGCTTTCCCCAGTTCAACGGCTGGAATCTTCTGAGCGAGAGGAGGTAGGTTCGGGTTAATCTGGACCACAATGATAGGAAGCTGCTGCTGCCCAGTCGGATGACCCAAGCCAAAGGTAGGTTTAGACCTATTCAAGTTGACATCCTCCCCTCCCCTCCCTCACGGAAGGGGTGTGATGCACATATTGATAAAAGACATCATCAGGGGGACTACGCAAAAAAAGCGAGTGTCGACGACGAAGGCAAGTAATCTGCGTTCCATCAAGGTGAAAAGTTTAGAATGCGAGCTAGGCGGTAACCAACTGTTGGAACCGTGCCCTTTGGTCTCGATCGACTGGCCGGGAGCCAAACAAGGGGATTTTTGGGAGCCTCAAAATTCGAAGAGCTGCATCCTGTGTTAGGCAGTGGGAGTAAATAATTATTCAGACTCCCAGGTGGTCAAGAAATTACGATTTGAAATCGTAGGAGATTATTTATAGGAGCGAAAACGGTTTGAAATTCACTGGTCTTTGTGGGTTATTAGTGAAAAATTAGCTTTTGGCTGGAGTCAATGACCCCGCTCACAGATCAAGACGGTACGCTCCCAAGGTAGGAGCGTGAGGGGAAGCGAGTTGTTTGGGTTTCTCATCGATCTCGACCTGGCGTATAGCCAATTTTGAACTGAACTGTGGAAAGTATTGACCATGGGGACAAAACGGTCAAGATCGAGAGGTCGCGAAAACTCGTGGGAGTCTCCTGGTCGGGTCGGTTCTGATTCCGGCATATTGGAAAGTTGTTCAATCGGCTCGCATTGGGCCAAGGAGGAAATCGGATTGGAACCGAGAATTGGAGTTGTCGGCTGCGGACTAATGGGTTCGGGGATCGCAGAAGTTTGTGCGAGATCAGGACTCGAAGTCGTCGTGGTAGAGTCCAATAAAGAAGCCCTGATGAGGGGTCAAGATAAAGTAGCTTCCTCACTCGCTCGAGCCGCTAAGGCTGGCAAAATCACAGAATTGGACAGGGAAAAGTCGATCGAGCTTCTTACCTTTTCTGAAGACTTGGATGCACTCTTTGATCGCGATATCGTCATTGAGGCGATTGTAGAATCTGAAAATGCAAAAATTGAGGTTTTTAATAGGATAGACACCATAGTCAAGTCCGAGACAGCAATTCTGGCCTCGAATACTTCATCGATTCCGATTATGAAGCTTGCCATGGCAACGAAACGCCCAGCGTCGGTAATAGGGATCCATTTTTTCAATCCAGTTCCGGTGCTTCCTCTTGTTGAGCTTGTCCGGTCGCTCTTGACGTCGGAGGTGATCGAGAAAAAGGCTCAGGAATTTGCCGAAGTGCTACTGCATAAGACAGTGATCAGGTCTAAAGATAGAGCCGGTTTCATTGTAAATGCATTGCTAATCCCATATCTGCTTTCGGCGGTTCGCATGTTTGAGACTGGATTTGCAAGTGCGGAGGATATCGACCAGGGGATGGTGAAGGGTTGCGCGCATCCTATGGGACCCCTCGCCCTAACTGATCTAATTGGGCTTGATACGACGATGGCGGTTGCAGAATCCTTGTACGAGGAGTTTAAAGAGCCACTATTCGCTCCACCCCCACTTCTCTCGAGAATGTGTGAAGCTGGACTGCTGGGACGCAAGAGCGGACGAGGTTTTTACGACTACTCAAAGTAGTTTGTTTCGGCGCACCTTTTAGATGCAACTAGCATCAAGTTATCATGCATGAAGTTCCAAGAGTAAGATTTGCACCTTCGCCGACGGGTTATTTTCACGTCGGCGGTGCGCGTACGGCCCTTTTTAACTGGTTATTTGCAAAACGCTTCGGAGGTGTCTTCGTCCTTAGGATTGAAGACACTGACGAGGCGCGCAATAGCCCGGAATGGATAGACGGTATCTGCTCGGCCCTTGAATGGTTGAAGATAACCTGGGATGAAGGCCCCTTTTTGCAGTCTGAGAGGCTTGATCTCTACGCAGAGGCCGCTCAGAGCCTTTTTCGCTCTGGAAAAGCCTACTACTGCGACTGTCAACGGTCAGAGATCGACGAGCGAGTGCGGTCTGCTGGCCTCCCGCCTGGATATGACGGGTTTTGCCGCGACCGCGGCCTCCAAAGCGCTACCGGGCGGGCATTGAGGTTTAAGGTCCCAAAAGAGGGCGAAACCGTGGTCGACGACCTAGTAAGGGGCAAAGTGGCCTTTGAAAATAGAACCATCGATGACTTTATATTGATCAAGGGTAACGGAGCACCACTTTTTGTGCTTGCAAACGTCGTAGATGACCTCGACATGAGAATTTCCCACGTTATCAGGGCCGAGGAGCACCTGCCGACGACTCCTAAAGCGATTTTGGTATACCAGGCATTGGGACAGAATGCGCCCCAATTTGCCCATGTTCCCGTACTGGTAAACGAGAAACGGCAAAAGCTTTCAAAGAGACGCGACAGGGTTGCAGTGGAAGATTATAAAGAGATGGGATTTCTGCCAGCAGCGATGGAAAACTATCTCGTTCTTCTGGGGTGGAGCCCCGGAGACGACCGGGAGTTTCTTACTCGCCAAGACGAACTCGATTTATTCAGTCTTGATAGAGTTGGCCACTCGCCATCGTTTTTTGATGTTACAAAAATGCTTCACTTCAATAAGCACTACCTTTCGCTGCTTTCCTCCGAGGAGCTTTTGCAGACTGCTCTCCCTTTCCTTGAAGCTACTGACTTTTGGGATGGTACGCCAGATCAGCGAAGTAGTTTCTTGAAGCTCGCTCCGGAGATCTCGACGAGGATTGGGCTAGTTTCGGAAATTCCAGGGATGGTGGATTTCATCTTTAAAAGCCAGCTAAGCATTGACGAGTCTGCATTTAATTCGGTCACAACAGATTCGAATTCGAAAAAACTGCTTGAGAGATCCATCGAAGTATTTTCGGGTCTCGAGATTTTTGGTTCTTCGGAGCTGGAGTCAGCCTGCAGGGCTTGGGCGGAGGAAAGTGGACTAAGCCTCAGGAAACTTCAAGCACCCATCAGGGTCGCAATAACTGGTAAAAAGGTGGGTCCTCCTCTGTTTAGCGCGATGGAAGTTTTGGGGCGCGAAACTTCATTAAGTCGCCTATCTGATCTTGCTAGCAGACTCTCTTAAAAAGGTTGAAGGCAGCAATTAAAGACGGTGCGAGCGAGGGGGTCAAGTCCCATACAGTCGTTGCCGTTTGCTTAGTCCTAGTAATTCTTCCACTTAGCTATCTTGCGGCTTGTTTCGGCGAGGTTTACTTTACCGCTCGGGTTTCCTACCAAAAAACAGCCAACGCCATAGTCGTGATGGGAGCGGCAGAGTTTGATGGTGTACCCTCGAAAGTGCTAGCGGCACGACTTGATCATGCTTATAACCTTTTTGCGATGCACCTAGCCCCGCTAATTATTTTGACCGGCGGGAAGGAAAGGGGCGATATAGTCACCGAAGCTCAAGCGGCGAAGGCATATATTTTGAGGCGGGGCGTACCAAGCAGGGATGTCGTTACGCTACAGGCCGGAAGGGACACATTTGAGGAGGTCGACGAGGCGGTCGCTTACATGGATCGACGGCAGCTAAAGTCGGCAATTTTGGTTTCGGACCCATTTCACAGTTTTAGGGTTGCCCAAATTGCATCTCAATTGGGGTTGGAGGCCCACCCATCTCCTACCAGGACTTCTCCCATTCGGGGCAAACTTGAAATTCGCTATATGTTCCGCGAAGCGCTCGCAGTGGCTGCGGGAAATTTGATAGGATACAGAAGCCTCAGTGATCTGCTACATGGAGCGCCGCTAGTCCGGCTATGGTGATTGTTGGCTTTTAGCCATTCGGGGGTGGTGTAATCGGCAACACTACAGGTTCTGGCCCTGTCATTGGGGGTTCGAGTCCTCCCCCCCGAGCTTGGGGTTGGCGGGTGCAATTAGCGCCCGCCAACCTTGCACGATTAGGTTCTTAGAGGCGGTGGCATTGCGGGTTGTCGCTAGTATCTAAGGTCTTGAAATTATTGGCCCCATCGTCTAGAGGCCTAGGACATCACCCTCTCAAGGTGGAGACACGGGTTCAAATCCCGTTGGGGCTGCTAAAGGTTAGTTGATTTGCTAACTTAATTTCTTGTTCAGTTGAGAAACGGCTTGGATTTGCCTTTTCGACTTCTAATTTCCTACATTCTTGCCAGCTGTGCCGTAACTTTCCTTGATTCTGTCCTAGGTTGGTGAGTGAGTGGTCGCCTTTATTGCCAGGGATGACGATTGGCCGATTCAAGACGATTTGAGGTGGGAGGATCAAAAATGTTGGTTTATTTAGATGGAGAAGTGCTAGAAGAGCATGAAGCAAGGATTTCCATTTTCGATCACGGTCTTGTGACGGGCGATGGAGCCTTTGAGACGCTGGCGATATACAAGGGTCAGGTATTTGCGGTTACAAGGCATCTAGAAAGGCTTGCGCGCACATGCAGGGGAATGCGATTGGAGCCGCCAGACCTTGATGAAGTTGAAAAGGCAATCAGGAGAGTTGTCGAAGACAATGGGATCGTTGATGGAAAAGTTCGGATTACATACACTGCCGGTGACTCTGGTTTAGGTTCGGCCCGATCCAATTCAAAGCGACGGTTGATCGTCGCTTGCGAAGTTGGTGATCGAACTACGTTCCCTACCATGGTCGCAATTTCTCCTTGGCCCCGAAGCGAAATTGGCGTATTGGCCGGGCTGAAGACCACTTCATACGCGGAGAACGTTATTTGTCTCGATTGGGCCTTGGAACGGGGAGCAAGCGAGGTGATCTTCAAAAACCTCAAAGGTCAGCTTTGTGAGGGGTCGGGGAGTAACATCTTTTTTGTTATGGAGGGTCAGCTTTACACGCCTGCCGTATCAACCGGCTGCCTGGCCGGCGTTACTCGAGATCTAATCGTCGAGAGGCTGGGGGCTAAGGAGATCGAGATCGAAGCTGAGGTGCTATTTGAGGAGAACGTAGACGAAGCATTCCTCTCTTCTACGCTAAGAGAAGTGCAACCAATTGCGAAGGTCGATTCGAGAGAGTTTTCGAACGTACCCGGGCCGGTAACCATTCAAACGGCCCGTGGATTCCAGGAGATTATCGCCGAGGGGATGAATCCTTAATCGTCCTGGGCTAGCAGCAGCTGGCAGTGTCTAGCGTACTCAGCGGCCTTGCTTGTTTGACTAGGGCAGGGGCAGGTATGGGTTGGCGATGATTTTGGACACATCGTCGGTTGTCCGTGATTTTGCCTCGGCCGAAGAAGGTAAACAGGCAGTTTTTCGGTGGCGACCACTTTGGTCGGTTTTGAATCCCAGGTTTACTTTTTTTGGAATGGAGCCGAGGCTTAGCGAGCCTTTTACCCCGGTGGTGGAAGTAACAGAATCTTTTGGACTGGACGATGTGCTAATCCACCTAGAGCATGACCATAATTCGACGACACCCGTTGCACCTTCCGTCCTTGGTGTTTCTTTTGGAAGATAAATTGGAACCCTTGGTTCGCTACACACCCAACTAGAGAGGCCGAAGCGCTTTGAGGATTTTGGCCTTGGGGGTAGCTTTTTTGGACCGGTCGGATTCGATTCAGGGTAGTACATGCCAACTGGAATGGTATTGGCAATTTGCGCTGAGTTTTGGCATGCCAAAATCGATGAAGCGGCATTTTCCTGCGAGATGCCAAAGGATAGATAAACGGCTAGTCGCTGGATCCAACCTTGGTTATTTGTGAAACAGGATCCAACTAGTTATAAGGGAGAGTAAGCGAGATCGATTCCGAACTGTGCCTTTTCTCGGTGGGTCTAATGGCTGTGCCCATGGCTAGGAACTCAGTTGCATGTTCACCCCAAACGTGGTTTGAGACGATGAGGTTAGTTCCTACTATTCCTAAAGCCGAGGAGCGTTCAGCTTCAGCCTGCATCCTTGAGAGGGCCATTTCTCTGGCTGTATAGATGTCTTGGGTGTATTGAGCCATTTCAACGTTGGTGCCGGTCTGCTTTAATGCCGACATCATGGATTGGTGGGCTACGTGGTAGACACAGGTTCCTAGGCAAAATGCTACCGGCACGTACCCTCTTTGGGCCAGCATAAACATGTCCTGGCCTGAAAGATCTGAAGTGAACGGTTTGCCGTCGGGACGCTTAGATTCCCCTGGATGATCTTTACTCCTTATCGCGGTGCCTGCGGCGATAAACTCTAAAACGTCCTGTCCCCATGCATACATATTCATCTCGATGTGCACTCCACAGATGCCATCCGCGCCAAGCTCGCCCGCTTCGGCTTCCATACGGCTGAGAGCTAGCTCTCGGGCTGAATACATCGCTTGGGTAAGGACCGTGAGTTCTTGCGAACTTCCCCACCGAGCTACTTGAATGCCTACATGATAAATTGAAGTTCCCATGACAAAACCGAGCGGCTGGTAACCGACATCGTCCAAGAGTGCAAATTCTGAGACGGATAGATCCGAAGTGAAGGTATTTCCTCCGGGGGATCCCAAGGTGTGGGCTAGTCGGGTTTTGGCTGGTTGAATTGAGATTTGATCCATTTTATCCTCCAAGGCACACGGGGCTTGTGCAACTCAAAGCCTATCACTTCTAGTAGGCTTGCCTGGGCACCGCCGGAATATTTTTTAGCTAAGGAAATGGATAGACCTTTCCCATAAAGATGTGCCAGGCTACCAGTGCGTGTAATTTCCTGAAGCCACAGATACCAGATACCAGATGAGCAAGCGCTAATCCTTCTACTTTTAAGGTCGGGGAAAGCCCGGTCTTGTTCATTGCTGCTTCGACTTTGCTAAATCCAAAAAACCTCAGCTAGAACAGCTATCGGATTCGAAGTCGCTAGTCGAAGATTACTCATGGTGGTCAATCCCGTGACCTTGGCAAGGCTCGCGAAGAAAGCTGGCTAAGCGAATACCCTTGGTTGGCAAGTGAACCACCCAGCCCGCAAGAGCAAAGAGGTTCATCAAGCTATGGATTGGCGAAACCCTGAAGACAGATGCCACCTCGGCTGCGTTCGTCGCAGAAGCCGATGGCGGCTGAGTCGGTGATCTGGATCATGTGAGAGTGACCAAACGAGCTATCTTGTGCTACAGCGGTGCGAACTAGATGGCCGCGGCGCTTCAGGCTGATGGCCAATTGGGGATTAGAGGTCGATTCGAGTCGTACGCCGACCTTGCCTTTCTTATCCCAGGTAGAAAATGCTTGAGTTTGTAATGGAGGCGCGGGTTCCAAGATGAATCTTGAAGCACTTACCGCTGCCTTAGGCTCCATATTCAGAATGAGCCGATTCACAAGGAGCTGGAGAAGTATTTGTGGCTGGGCGTCTCCGCCCATCGTTCCGACAAGCAAATCTAATTTGCCTCCGGGCTTTGTGGCAATCACGGGGGTCAGAGTGTGAATGGGCCGCTTGTTTGGTCCAAACTCATTAGGAGAGTCGGGCTCTAGATTGAATCCCATTCCGCGATTGTGGAGAAATATCTGACTATTAGGGGTTAGCAAACGAGATCCAAAGCTGCTTGCATTTGACTGGATCAGGCTAATTCCAAGTCCAGAAGAATCTACGGCGAGAAGTGCAATTGTGTCTCCGGGCTGGATATGTGGATCTGGTAAAATGACCGATCTCTCCCGGTCGAATAGCGAAGCCCTTCTGCTTAGCTCTGAACTCGTGAAATGCGCATAGAATTTCGCCCCATCATATAGCCATTGGTTTCTGTCAAAACCCCCAAGACGGGCCGATTCAATCAAGACGTGCATTAGCTCGTCTTCGAGTAGTTCACTCGTGACCCCAATCTCATCGGCGATCGACGAAGCAGCTAGGAGTACCGCTCCTTGAGAGTTGGGCGGGAGTGAATGGATCGTTCGACCAAAAGCTTCGACGGAAATAGGTTCTACCCACCGTGCACAGCTCTGTAAAAAGTCGTTTTTATCAAAATAACCTGCTGATATTTCTATCAGCTCTTTCCCAAATCCGCCGAGATAGAAATCGTCTCTCGAGCCACTCTGCAGATTTTCGAGCACTCCTGCAATTCCGGGTCGTCTCACCAAAGTACCCGCTTCATAATGTTTGTTGAAGGAACTTCGAAATTCACTGGCGGCTTTAAGGGTGGAAATTTCCTCCGCATCCTCCGCTAAAGTCTCTGAGGCAGCAAAGCCATTCCGAGCGATGTCGATAGCGCTATCGAACAGTCGTGACCACGGAAGTTTGCCGTATCGAGCGTGGAGCTCACTCCATCCGTCTACGCAGCCCGGCACCGTAACCGATTCGATCCTTCCTAACCGGGGCATGGCAGTTTTTCCCTCAGCTCTTAGCCTTGCGGCACTAGCACGTTTCGACGAAGTGCCGGAGGAGTTCAGGCCGACGACCCTCTTATTTATGTCAGCTTGGGATGGGTCATAGACCGTTGCTAAGAGATCTCCGCCAAGCCCACACATGTGCTGTGCAGTTACGGAAAGTACTGCATTTGCCGCAATAGCGGCATCAATAGCGCTACCCCCCGACCTAAGTGTATCGATCCCTGCTTTGGTGGCAAGTGGGTCTGTCGTCGATAAAGTTCCTATCCAATTCCCTCCGGGAGTCGGGGCTGATGTTTGGTCCGTCATGCTCAAAGGCTACCAAAACTGAATTTGCTCGTCCCCGTTTTGATAGATTGCTATTAGGTAACACCTGATTGTAAAGGAGTTTGCGGGAAGTGATGAGTTAGCCCGAAAACGCAGTCATCGGGCAGAAATCTTATGTTTTCAACACATAAGTGGATAAGAAAGTGCGTTTTCCATGGGAAAATGTTTGAAGAATTGTCTACAGTATGTATGGTTCGTCAATAGAAACTTGACGGATAGTTAATTGACCTGGTTCATGTCGACCAGTACCAAATCAAGGAGCTTTTATGGTTCGTAGTATCGGACTTCCAAAAGAGACAAAGGATGGCGAAAGGCGGGTAGCTCTTGAGCCAAGTGCCGTAGCGTCTGCTGTAGCAGCCGGATTTCAGGTGAGAGTACAGGCCTCGGCTGGAGTCGGAGCTGGATTCAGCGATGATGATTACAAGAGGGTTGGGGCGGCGATCGTTTCTAGCGCGGAGGAGGTCTGGGCTTCAGATCTAGTAGTCAAGGTGAAAGAGCCTCAGGATGCGGAGTACAAGTTTTTCCGTGAGGGACTTATTCTGTTTGACTACTTGCACTTGGCCGCCGAACCAAAGCTAGCTACGGCGCTCCAGGAGAGTGGGGTTGAAGCCTTTGCTTTCGAGACGCTAACTTATCCTCAGGGTCTCCCTTTGCTGGCTCCAATGAGCGAAATAGCAGGCAGGGCTGCTGCAATTGTTGGTGCTTACTATCTGGCATCTGGTTCGGGAACCCTGCTAGGTGGCGCCGCAGGGGTACAGCCGGCGAGAGTAGTGGTAGTCGGATTGGGAGTAGCTGGAACAATGGCAGCTCGCGGTGCTCGGGGCATGGACGCCGAAGTAACTGGAATCGATATAGATCTTCACCGTTTATATCAGGCCCACATGGAAGGCACTGTTTCATCGACTCTGGCGTCTTCTGATAGCGCAATTGCAGAGGCTGTTTCAGGCGCCGACCTAGTGGTGGGTGCAGCATTGGTCACTGGCGCCAAGGCACCTCACCTGGTGAAACGGGACCATATTGCCTCCATGAGGCCTGGATCAGTTGTGGTGGATCTGGCGATTGATCAGGGAGGATGTATCGAAACTTCTAGACCTACATCACTTTCTCACCCGACTTTTATGGAATCCGGCGTTATTCACTATTGCGTGACTAATGTGCCTGGACAGTATCCGCGTACTGCATCTAGGGCCCTGAGTGCAGCAGTAGCTCCTAGATTGCTTGATCTTGCGCGAGATGCAAGTTCCGAGCGTATAGCTGGTGCGTTAAATATCTCTCAAGGCAAGATAGTTCATCCGGCCGTTGCAAGGGCTTTGGCTGAGTAAACCATTCACGACTGGTCCTGCCAATCATGGAGTCTCGAGTGGCAGGACCAGTAGGTTTGCAGCTGAGGTGTCGTGATGACCAATTGGTTAAATCAATTTTTCAAAAGGGAGACGAGTAGTCTCGTTTTAAAAAATGTGGAAATGTAGCTTCCATATGGCAAAGCGAGTCTTTTGACAAAAGTGTGCCCAGCGCTCAAGCTATCCCTGCTTATCATTTTCTTTGATCGCTGTTTGTGGGGCCAACGAGGAATGGTCATAGTGGTTATTTCTAGGTAGTTCGGAAGGCGCTGGAAAGCTTTCGTTAATCTCCCGCCAGAAAAGAGGGACAAAGGTTTGCTCGGCGAGTGCTGGTCGTTACCAGCTCGCACTTGTTTCGCACTCTAGCTCCTTCTGAAGAAATTGATAACCCGTGAGCGCAGGCTTGTTTGTCGAGCATCTGGTAGTCCCCCTTTTTGCATTGAACTTCATTGCTATAGGCGCCAATTCAGGGCCGGCGTTCAAAGGAGTAGCTGGACTTGCACAAGTTTATGCAGGGATGGTGATTGGTAATCGGCCAACCTTTCAGTGTGGAACCTGCGCTGTCGGAGAGGTCGATGTGGGACGTTTAAAGTTTAAGCGTTCGCAGGTGTATGGGTATTTCGACTCGGGTAGGATGAGTTGGCAAGAGGAGTGTTGATGCGACGCTGGACTGCAAGAACTGGTGTTGAAAGATCTGATCTGCGACCTCTCCTGAGAACGTCGGGAATGTTCGATAGTGAATGTCTGACAAAGGAGCTGCGATTGCATCGCGGATTGTTGACGCGCTGGGCGTTGGATAGCAGCATCTCGTAGGGTCTGCGATTCATGTGGTGGTCAATCACTGGCGCAATAGAGGAGAAGCTAAGTCCTAGTGGAGAAAGATCCTTTACATTCGATTTTGATCTCCATCATGGTTAGATAGTCAGGTAAGAAGGTAGTGCCTTATTGAGTCGGCACGTTAACGGGGTAGTTTTGAATGGAGGAGAAGATGGGTAGTAGGTCGCACTTAGCGCCTGTTTGGTCGAAGGTTACTGATATCGAGGTAGTTTCTGGTTCCGGAGCCGTGGTCTATGCGAAAGATGGCTCAGAATACCTAGATTTCACTAGTGGTATTGCCGTGGCCTCTACGGGACATTGCCATCCGATGGTCGTGCAGGCCATCAAGGACCAGGCTGACCGGTTTATTCATGCACAAGTGAATTGCTATCAACACGATCTACTTGAACCCCTTGCAGAGAGACTTGAGGGTATAACACCAAGCGGTATAGATACTTTTTTCTTTGCTAATTCAGGGGCGGAGGCGACTGAAGGTGCGGTCAAGCTGGCTAGGCAGTACACCAAAAAGCCGAACATTATCGTATTCCAGGGAAGTTTTCATGGCAGGACGGCACAAACCATGGCGATGACCACCTCAAAGACTTCCTATCGAGCAGGCCATATGCCGCTTCCATCAGGCGTATTCGTTTCTATATTCCCTGATTACGCTGCGACTGGAGAGTCGGAACAGGAAGCAGTAGAAAAGGCGCTTGCCTATCTTGATTATCTATTGGCGGCACAGACTGCCCCATCGGAAACTGCTGCGATGGTTATTGAACCAGTTCAAGGTGAGGGTGGATACCTGCCTGCTCCTAAGGCGTTTTTGGAAGGGGTTGCCAAGCGCTGTAAAGACAATGATATTCTTTTTGTCGTCGATGAAGTTCAAGCTGGATTTGGCAGAACTGGCAGGATGTTTGCTATTGACCATTATGGACTGACTCCAGATATCATGATTATGGCAAAAGGTATCGCATCGGGTTTTCCACTTTCAGCGATTGGTTCAAGCCAAGAGATAATGTCGAAATGGCCAGTAGGGAGTCATGGGGGTACCTATGGCGGAAACCCGATTGGTTGCGCCGCAGCACTCGCAACGATTGAAGTTCTAACTTCTGACGGATTCCTTGAGAACGTAAAGGCTAGGGGAGAGCAGCTTCGGTCGGGCCTACTGGAGCTGAAGTTGCAAGATGCTTCTATTGGCGATGTTCGCGGCCTTGGAGTGATGATTGGATCGACAATCGTGAGACCTGGAGGGCGAGTTCCCGATGGAGCCCGAGTGTCTAGGATGCTTGCCCATGCAAGGGACCATGGCAAAGTGATATTTATGAACGCCGGGACTTGGGGTCATG
Source organism: Actinomycetes bacterium (assembly GCA_021846265.1). Taxonomy (GTDB): domain Bacteria; phylum Actinomycetota; class Acidimicrobiia; order Acidimicrobiales; family Acidimicrobiaceae; genus JABEUN01. Next base: position 14,727 of record JAJZCF010000010.1, read on the forward strand.
TTTTAAGATGGATGCCGCCGCTAGTCATTTCTGAGGCTCAGATGGGACAAGGGTTAGCGGCATTTGAGGCCGCATTGAAGGCCACGGCAGAATAGCAGTATCTGGTTAGACCTTGAAACGCCGAAACTAATGTTTTCAAAAGTGCTTCAGCAAAGGAATGATGTCCCCCTTACTGGTGGGTTTAAAATGTCTTTCTGAATGTCATCCAACCAGCTCGGATGACACTATTTCTTCGTTGGAGATCTAAATTAGACATTGGCTTCGGTGTTTTGAGGTAGAAGGTAGTCTCGGTATTACCAGAACCCTGTGACTTTTGGGTTAGAGCCAATCCGATTACGCTGGCTTCATCTACCCGGCGAACTAGCAGGTAGTTGAGCAGAAGAATCGCGGTTTTAGAACAAGCTGAACAGCGAGACCTCCGTGGTTGAAGCATCTTTTTGTTCTCGAGGATACGAACGGTTCTAGATTTTGCATGTCCTTATGGTTGACGTACCCCATTACGGGATGAAAAGTTGAGTTTTCCAGCCAACAATTCAGTTCCGCAAACTTCGGGATCGCCAGTCACAATCAGACCACGGTGCCCCTTGGGGACTCTTTCGTAATCTGCTAAGACGAATCAAGAGGGTTCTATTTGTTTGGACTCTAAAGCTTGCCCCAAAGCAAACGACAACGCACCAATAAAATCCCACAAAACCACAATCAGCTTCAGTGACCTTACAGATGCCCACCGGAATCAGTGGGAATTTGCGTTTAACAAGCATTTTCGCCAGTTTCAGTTGGCGTTCATGGCTTTCTGAATTGGAATGGTCCGACCTAAGAATTTGGAGAAGTGCTGGCGGGTAACCGAGTCGTTCGAGCGACATTCGGAGCTAGCGAGACACTTGACCGTAGAGTTATCAGCTACATAAGGAAAACTAAAAGTCAGCTCTCAGTTTTATGCTTGCTTGCCTTGGCGTTTTGACCGTAGGTCTAGGGCAAGCTGCTTGTACTTGAGGGAGAGCTGTTGTCAATACCTCGCTGATAGAAACGTTTTTGGAAGGCAACTAAAAGGTATTGAGATTTGCGGGGCCTTTAGTTTGACGTGATTACTTTACATAGTGGTCACGCGCTATATGTAAGGCAAAACCAGTTTAAGTGTTGGTTAACCACCTAGCGTGGTAAGTTAGGTTGGTATTTGCTTAGATATTTGTGCTTATGAACAGGAACCTTTAAAAACTGCAACACAAAATTGTTTTTGAATTGAACAATAGTATTTGTGCAAATTCAATTTGATAGAACGGTCAATACATTTATATCAAATTGGCATCATTTCACATTTAGCGAGAAAGAAAGCAGAACTTCATAGTGCTTTTGAAAGATAGCAAGAAATAAATTTAGGTGATCAAAGTAACGGTTTACAAATGTTCGGCAGTTTAAATTTACTAGAAGTAATAGAAAAAACAAGGTCTAGTTTTGATACGTCCTCAACAGCAGTTGAGGGCCCCTGGTAATCAAATGGAATCTTGATTCCGGTTAGGGGAATCCTTGACCGTAAAGCTAGTGCTTAGTGCCTAATCTGCTGCATATGGTAATGAGAGGTCTACGGCATTGAGTGAAAGCGTGTTTTGGTCGTGGGTTTAACTTTAGGTGAGTTTAGGTAGTTGGCTCATGGCTGATTCGTTCAGAAGTGTGCTTGGTACGAGAATTAATTCATAAAGTACTTGCGAAGTACTTGTACCTATCGTACAATGAATGCATTGGGAGCTATGAAGCACGGGCAACATTTGGTCGCCTGGAACCGTGCGGAGCTAGGGCGAAACCGGCCCAATTCGTCTGATTGGGTCGGAGGTTTTATAGTGGTGTGGAATCGGATTAGAAGCGGCATATTTGTTGCTTCTGCGCTTGGTCTTGGTTCGTTAGCAGTGAACGCGAGTTTGTCCAGCGTCGGTGCTCTTAGTGGTGGTATGGGAACACAGGGAGTAGTTCTAGTCTCGAGCGGTGCTGGTTCATCTCCAGCGAGGGTCGCCTTGGACCACGG
>JAJZCF010000010.1:16843-31368 GCA_021846265.1 Actinomycetes bacterium
GGAACTGGTGGAACTGGTGGAACTGGTGGAACTGGTGGAACTGGTAGTTCCGGTGGCAATGGTGGCAATGGTAGTACTGGCGGAACCGGCGGCAATGGTAGTTCCGGTGGAACTGGCGGCAATGGTAGTACCGGCGGAACTGGTGGAACTGGTGGAACTGGTACCATCGTCGGGCAACCATCGATTTTGCCATTGGTTCAACCATCGGTGCATTCAACTACTTCAGCTGCTGGTAATGTCGTTCCAGTGAGCGATCCTTCAGGAGCCCCTGCTACTGCTACTAGTGGGCAGACTCTGGCCGTTCCAAGTAGTGCTACAGGTGAGCCATGGGCTAGCCCGACTTGGTGGCTAGTAATCGGTGTTGCTGGCGGGTCTGGAATGATGCTTTTGCTTCCAAGTATCAGGAAGCGCCGTGCAGCCAAGGCAACAGCGTAAAGTTTTTTGTTGAAAAGTTTTTCGGTTGTGCTTTGGGACGCTTCTTTATTGACGAAAAGATTTAGTCTGAGGTCTTCATATCAATGAGAGGTTGAGGATCTTTATTTTGGATGTCGATCCAGAAGCTCTTCGGTTCTGTGAGTTCAATCACTGAATGGCGGGTTGTGCCGCAATAGTTTGGTAGATCACTCACAGAACCAGCACTTTTCAGCTTTCATTCAAGGTGAAGAGGTCGGGTGGGGTAGAAATGGAATATTGCGGCTTTACAAGTCAGGCCTTGATTTCATCGCCGTTCTGCGCGGCATAGTTGTCAAAGTCAATATGAATGGCGAGATTATTCTGATAGTCGCTGTTAGTTTGTTTTCATGATGAGATAGGCTCTACGTCAGGACATAACTTCTTTGCCTTGACGATCATCTTGCCAGTAGCGATATTTAGTGCTGGATAGGGATCTCCGGCACCTATGCGTACACACTCAATGGTCTTTTTTCAGGGACACTGGGAACAAAAGGCAAGGTGGACCAGAGTGAGGGGTTTTCAAAAGTTGATCCACCTGATATGTGAGCTTTCCTAGCGTTTACTTTGTTCAGACTAGCAATCCATCTCCATTTCCTAGCGGAATTCGATTAGAGGTATAGATGGAGCGAGGAAATGAAGAGGGATTTGCCACCTTGCTTTCTCTGGTGGCTTAGGGTGCCAGACCAATTAACTCCATGCACCATGTGCGTGGACGTAGTGTCTCTCGTAAAACGCCTTGCTGTTCATGCCGATGGCTAATAATATGCCTGGAGGTGACAACTGTCCTGACAGAAAAGGGGCCACGATTGCACATCCGTGTTCACGGGCGAACTTCGCGAATTACCCAAGGCCGAAGCGTACCAGGCGGTTCTTGTGTGCAATCACAATTTTAAAGACCCTAAACTGCTTCATCTGACTTATGAGCGGGAGAAAGTTTTTGCTTTTGAAGTTGAGCCCGCATACTGAGCCTTTCATGCATTTAGCCACAGTTTTGCCAGAATCAATGTGGAACTGCTTTAGCACTGCTCGCTGGTTTAACAGACTTGGTTTGGCGCTGCACTGGACACTTGTACGCAGGCCACGACCCTGAGCAATCTTCGACTTCTGCCCGATCGCCGTCAGGTAATCATCATGGGTTGTAGTAGGGCCGATTGGTGGGATAGCGATGCGCCTCAAGCACGCCTTCACTATCCCACCGCTGCAGAGTTGATGCCGCCCACCCAGTTGTCTGGCCAAGGACCATCTAAGAATCGATATCAATACCGGTCAAATCGGCATATTTTCAACGACAAAAGCGGTTATTTAGCCTCATTGTTTTCGACAAGTCGAAAAAGAAAAGCCGTAAGCGTTGGGCTTATAAACAATTCCTTTTCACCGCGGTGAAACAGCTCAGTTAACGTGGCGACTACGACTAACCATTTTCTTGCCGTTTTATCTATCTGAATTCCTTCTAATCCACCGCGTGGCTTGATGTCTCCAGCGGTTTAGGTTTTTCTAGCTACTCCTCAATGTTGCTCATTACGTGCTTAATTCGGGTGTAGTCTTCAAAGCCGTACATTGAAAGGTCTTTCCCGTAACCGGAATGCTTGAATCCCCCATGGGGCATCTCCGCTACGAGTGGTATATGCGTGTTGATCCAGACGGCTCCAAAGTTCAAACCTTTAGCCATTCGCATCGCTCGGCCATGGTCTTTGGTCCAAACGCTAGAAGCTAAACCGTAATCGACATCATTTGCCCACTTGAGCGCTTGGGATTCATCTAAAAACTTCTGCACCGTAATGACTGGCCCGAATACTTCATTCTGGACGATCTCATCATCCTGCCTTAGGTTTGCAATGACCGTAGGCTCGAAGAAGTAGCCGTTGTTGCCTACGCGTCTTCCTCCGGCCACTGTTTCGGCGTGATTGGGGAGACGCTCGACAAGCCCAGTAACCCGATCGAGCTGATTTGGATTATTGAGCGGACCAAATAGTGCTTCCTCGACGGATGGAGGGCCGACGATTGTAGACTTTGCTCGCTCTGCAAGGGCAGCAACTAGGTCGTCGTATATTCCTGCCCCAGCCATTACTCTGCTCGCCGCCGTACAATCTTGACCTGCGTTGAAGTAGCCAGCGATTGCGATTCCTTCAGCAGCCTTTTCTAGGTCAGCGTCGTCGAAGACCACTACCGGAGCATTTCCACCAAGTTCAAGATGCACTTTTTTCAAACTCTTGGCTGCACTGGTGGCCACTTGGATGCCGGCACGGACGGACCCGGTTATGGAGACCATCTGTGGGATGCTGTTCTCGACTAAATTTCTACCAGTGTCTCGATCTCCACATACGATGTTAATTACCCCAGCTGGAAGGAATTCACTCATAAGCTTTGCAATGAATACTGTCGATGCTGGAGTGGTGTCAGATGGCTTGATAACAATTGTGTTTCCAGCAGCTATTGCTGGCGCCCATTTCCAAACGGCCATCATCATCGGATAGTTCCAAGGTGTGACCGCAGCGCACACTCCAATTGGTTCGCGACGTATCATCGACGTGTGCCCCGTCATATACTCGCCAGCGCTCCGGCCCTCTAAGTTTCGCGCCGCCGCTGCGAAGAACCTGATCTGATCTACCATCGGCGGAATCTCTTCTGATGTGGTTAGGCCGATGGGCTTACCGGTATTTTTGCTTTCTATTTCGACAATCTGCTTGGCATGAGCTTCAATGGAGTCCGCTATCCTGAACATAGCTAAGCTCCGCTCCGATGGGGTAGCAGTTCCCCATTTTTCGAAAGCCTTTTCGGCTTCGACAAATGCCCAATTCACGTCTTGCTCGTTTGAATTCGGAGAAGTGGCATAAACTTCTCCCGTTGAGGGGTCCACAATGTCGAGAAAGGTTGTCGACTTAGCTTCTACCTCCTTTCCTCCTATGAAGTTTTTTATCAGTTGTGGCTTTTGCGACATGTTCTACCTTTCCTCCATTATTTACTGGTATTTTTTGGTATTTTTGACCGAGCTTTAATTCCTAAGTTATCTCAACAGTGAGAAGAATTTCTTACGTTTCATTGAACATCCGGAGAGCTTCGCTGTATGTTTCGAAAATGTGTTGTGACAAAATGTTAGATCGTGCTCGACTTGAATCATAACTAGCTGCGAAGGCTTCCCATTGGCGTAGTGCCAAGTTCTCTAGCGGATGAGGGATAGCCGATTTTATCCCATCGCCCAGTAGCAATGACGTCTGAGACCATTCAACATCTGTTTCGCTTTTGTCTGCCAGGTTTGCTTTTAAAAAAAGCCCAGGGTCAAGAGTTTGGTAATTTATGTCAGACCTTGCTAAGGAATATTGCTGGCAGCGGTTTTGCCTAGAGTCAGGTTTGTCGTTGCGGTGGAGTATTTTCGTTGCTAAAGCATCATCTGCTAGCATTAAGGGAATCTTTGAATAACTAGGGCCCGAGGTCGAAGCTTGAAGCTTGGCATCCCCGCCGATCTGAAGTGTGTAGTCGCTGTTTCTGAGCACGCAAAGCCCCCCCGCTCATGCTTATTGGTTAAGAAACCTACAGCAAATTATTAAGATTCAAGTGATTCTGTCAAAAATTGTTATAAAAACAAGTGATTCACTCGAATTCTTCAACTAACTTGTTTACATTGTAGGTTAAGTCGTGGACGGGCTGGCGTCATGCTTGACGGGCTCCAAATAGCACCGGCAGCGTGGCTCTAGCTTTCGAGTGTTTGGTGTTTTGGTGGGGGAGGAAGTGTATTGAGCGTGGGTACTGCGCCTGACGGAAAGGCTCTATTAGTCAAACCAATTCGCGGAATGAGTTCGGGCAGGGGCTCGAGAAATGGTAATAAGGTCAAAGAGGTTCCCGTCTCGCTTGACGAGAAATCGAAGAAGCTAATTGAACTGCTTCAAGTTGACGGTAGAAGTTCTTACGCAGCGTTGGCGAAGGCGGTGAACCTGTCTGAAGCGGCCGTGAGACAGAGGGTTCAAAGGCTAATCGATACGGGACTGATGCAGATCGTGGCAGTTACCGATCCTTTGCTGATTGGCTTTACTCGGCAGGCGATGATCGGGATTAAAGCAAACGGAGATCTGCGAACAGTATCTGCACATATTGCTTCTCTAGAAGAAGTGGATTACGTGGTTATTTGTGCTGGATCCTTTGATCTTTTGGCTGAAGTCGTCTGTGAAAACGATGAACATCTTTTGCGACTTCTGAACGACGACATTAGGACCATTGAAGGAGTAACGGCCATTGAGGCCTTTGTTTATTTGCAATTGGAAAAGCAGACGTACACGTGGGGGACCAGATGACAACAAATGATTCATATGCAGTAAGCCCAGCTGAAGCACACCGCTTGCAGGAGATAGCTAAGCGTCATCTCTGGATGCACTTTACCAGAATGAGCTCTTATGAAACTGCGGATGTGCCAGTTATCGTTCGTGGCGAGGGACCCTACGTTTGGGACTCAAATGGGAAACGGTATCTCGATGGACTTTCTGGACTTTTTTTAGTTCAGGTTGGACATGGGCGCCAAGAGATTGTGTCAGCCGCCGCCAAGCAGGCATCGGAGCTTGCATATTTTCCACTCTGGAGCTACGCCCATGCACCCGGCATCGAGCTAGCGGAACGTCTAGCAAACATTGCCCCCGGTGACATAAATCGAGTTTTTTATACTACGGGTGGAGCCGAAGCAGTAGAGTCGGCATGGAAGTTGGCTAGACAGTACTTTAAAGCCACTGGAAAGCCGACGAAAACAAAGGTTATCTCGAGAAATATTTCGTATCACGGAACTACCCTGGGGGCTCTCTCAATTACTGGCCTTGCTGGGATTAAGGCTGCCTACGAGCCATTAGTTCCGGGAGCATTCAAGGTTGCTAACACAAATCGATACCGCTGTGTTGATTGCTCGAATGAGCCAGCCTGTAACTTACACTGCGCAGATGACATAGAAAGAATGATTGAGTACGAAGGACCCGATACCGTTGCAGCGGTGTTTTTGGAGCCGGTGCAGAACGCTGGTGGATGCTTTGTCCCCGATCCTGGATATTTTGAGCGGGTCAGAGCAATTTGTGATAAATACGATGTGCTTTTGGTTGCCGACGAAACTATTACCGGATTTGGCAGAGTGGGCGAATGGTTCGGCTCAATTCGATATAAGTTTCAGCCTGACATCATAACTTGTGCTAAAGGATTAACTTCGGGATACTCTCCGCTTGGTGCGATGCTCGCTTCAGATCGACTCATGGAGCCATTTGCGAAGGACTCCACAACATTTTTGCATGGATTCACTTTTGGTGGACATCCAGTATCTGCAGCTGCTGCTATTGCAAATCTGGATATCTTCGAGCGTGAGCACCTGATCGAGCATGTCCAGTCAAAGGAAGGAGAGTTTAGAGCCAAGTTGGATACGCTCTCCGACCTCCCTATCGTCGGCGAAATCAGGGGTGCTGGCTATTTCTATGGAATTGAGCTAGTCAAGGACAAGAATACGAAGGAAAGCTTTAACGAAGAAGAATCCGAAAGGTTGTTAAGGGGTATCCTGACGCCTCGCCTGTTCGAACTTGGCCTGATTTGTCGAGCTGATGACAGAGGGGACCCAGTAGTGCAGCTAGCGCCGCCATTGATCTGTGATACTGAGCAGTTCGATGAGATAGTATCGATTTTGAGAACGGTGTTTGAAGAAGCATGGGGCGAACTTTAAAGGGCCTTTGTTAGCTTTATTTGAAGATGATGGAAATAGGGTGGGTGTCGGGAAGGTATCGATTCCCACCCTATTTTTGTGCGAAGGCCGGCGAGTGCAGGCACCTTCTATATTCTCGAGTTCAATCGCCATGTAGTGCTGTCATTCGAAAAGGTGGTTAAGTGTTGCAAGAATCACCCCAGTGCCTTCTGTCTCTTATCCTGGATAAGTGGTCAGCGGATCAAAACACTAATCAGATTTTCACGCTGGACACTGGCTGGGTAACTCGTGGTCGATTCGAAGAGGAGACGAGGAAGGCGGCCGTGGGTATCTACCGTAGCGGCATATCGGCGAATGACAGGGTCTTAATCTTTCCGGATAGATCATTTGAATTTCTAAGGGTTTACCTGGCGACTCTTAGGCTCGGGGCCGTGGCTGTTATGGCTAATCCGGAATATACCGAATCCGAGCTAGCTCATCTCGTTGCTTTATCAAAGCCCACGGCATTTTGGACCAGGTCCGAGAGTAAAGCATCATTTCTGAATGAATTGGGAGAAGCAGGAATTCATCTCGGTGGCTTTGCGGGGCCGGGATCCCATTTGGCTAGTTCGAAAGGTAAGTTGCTTCGAATCGCTGACTCACCGACCGGCAATGGGGAGGTCTCGCTCGATTTCAGCCAGGGAACCGACTCGGCACTAGTCTTCTTTACCTCAGGCACTACCGGAAAGCCAAAAGGGGTGCTGATGTCTCATGGTTCCTTGGGGTCCAACCTCAAGGCACTCCAGGAGATCTGGGAGTGGGCGGAGCATGATGAACTACTTCTTTCCCTTCCACTGTTTCATATGCATGGGCTCGGCGTAGGCATAAATGGTTCCTTAGCCCTTGGATCTAAGGTTGTGATACTTCCTAAGTTTGAACCATCCCTGGTCGCATCGGCTATTTCGTCTTACGATATCTCGATGTTCTTTGGGGTGCCGACAATGTACACCAGGCTTTTGGCAAGCGGTGATGCATCTTTACTTGCGGGCCTCCGTCTGTCGGTATCGGGATCGGCACCAATGGGTATCGAACTTCATCAGAGCCTTAGGGCGATCCTAGGGAACTATGTAGTGGAGCGTTACGGAATGAGCGAAGCAGCGATGATTTCGTCAAACCCATACAACGGGATGAGAATTCCTAATTCAGTTGGTCCACCCCTGCCGGGTATTGCTGTAGATATTGAGTCGGAGAGTTCGGAGATTTTAGTTAAAGGACCGAATCTTTTCGATGGATATCTTGGCGATCTTGGATCTACCGAGGCGAGCTTCGATCATTTGGGACGCTTTCGAACGGGAGATTCCGGATTTATCGATGACTCTGGCTACCTTGTGATCTCGGGTCGGCTGAAAGACCTGATTATCACTGGTGGATTTAACGTATATCCGCGAGAGGTCGAAGATGTTTTATCTAAGCATCCTGGAGTTACTGACGTAGCGGTAGTTGGAAAGCCTTCTCAGCAATGGGGAGAGGAGATAGTCGCCTTTGTGGTCGCCGATGGTGTTTCGCCGGAAGAGCTGATGAGCGGGTGTGCACTAGAGCTTGTCGACTACAAGCGACCCAAGAAGATAGTTTTTCTAGATTCGATCCCCAAGAATTCAATGGGCAAGACGCTCTACAAGGATCTGAAGGCTGCTGTTGGATAGTCGTTGCGCAATTTACGTGCCTTTAAAATTTGGCTCTCTTTTTTCCTGAAAGGCAGCAGTCCCTTCCTTGTAATCTTCGGAGGTGTAGCATTTTTCTACTAGTCCGACGAACTTTGGATCATCGAGTTGGTCATTGGATCCTCCAAGCAAGCCCAATCCGACCTTGGCCGCTTTGATCGACAAGGGGGAGTTGACTGCGATGTCGCACGCAAGACCCTCTACTTCAGCTGCAAACGAATCTACGTCGACGACGCTCGTGACTAGGCCAATTTGTAGGGCGTTCGATGCGCTGATTCTCCTTGCTGAGAATAAGAGATATTTGGCTGCCTGTTCTCCAACTACATTTACCAAGTTGGTCAGGGCATATCCCGGATAAGCGATGCCTAGCCTTGCAGGAGGCAGGGAAAATTTTGCATCTGAAGCTGAAATACGAATATCGCATGAAAGTGCCAGGTTCAATCCACCTCCGAGGCAGTAACCCCGTATCGCCGCTATGGTCGGCTTGGCCGACTGTGAGATTTGCTGGGTGGTCAGTCGGGTTAATTCGTCGAATCGCGCTGAATTCGATTCAGTTCTCACCTCTGAGAATTGTGAGATGTCGGCGCCGGAACAGAAAGCTTCGACGCCATAACCTTGAATAACGATGACTCGGATCGCTTGGTTCTCTGACAGTTGGCCGACGACGTCGAGCAACTGTTTCCACATATCGAAGCTCATCGCGTTTTTCTTGGACGGATTGTCGATAATCACATTCGCTATTCCAAGCGGAGTGATGCTGTGATGGATCATTCCAATTGTCATGGATTCGAGTTAGCCACTGCGAGACCGGCAGGTGGCCGGTCAACATCGTCTGAGGTGTCGCGCTCCCTGAGTGGGTGTTCTCCGGAGAGCCTGGACGGCCACCAGTTGAATCTGCCAATGAGAACTACGGCAGACGGAACCAGAAGCGTTCTAACCAAGAATGTATCCATCAGAATTCCAAGCGCTAGACCGAGACCGATCTCCTGGACCTGGGCACTTCCTCCTGATCCGGCCGTGCCAAGCACAAAGAAGGTAGCGGCTAATACAATTCCAGCGGATGTCACCACCGTGCCAGTCGCGCCGATGGCCGTCCTGACCGCTTCCTTTAACCCATGGTGATGTGCTTCTTCACGGATTCTGGTCATAACCAGAATGTTGTAGTCCTCCCCAAGCGCCAACAGGAAGAGGAAAAGTAAGAAAGGCAACACAAAGGTTAAACCCTGGTCGTGTTTAATCCTAATGAAAACTAGAACATCAAGGCCCAAGGCTGCTAGGTAAGACAAAACAACGCTGATGACGAGATAGAAAGGCGCCACAGCACTTCGAAGCACTATAGCTAGAAGAAGGCCGATGATTACCACGACGATCGGAACTATCTTAAACAGGTCGCTGTTTGAAGCGTTCGAGATGTCATAAGCAGCAGGGGCTTCACCTGCCACGCCACTTTTGATCGCTCCAAAATGCTGGCCCGCAGTTGCGGCTATTGACCTAATATGCGGAATGGCGTCGATGGCGGTGTTGCTGGCCGGATCTCCAGCGCTAAGGAGGGTATTGAATAGGACCGTGTTTCCATCTCGAGTTATGAATTGGGATAGAGACCTGTAGCTCTGATATAGCGGCCTAGAAATCGTGACATTTGGCGGCGGCGTCACAGGCAGCAGATATGGATTGCCGAGGCTGGCGTATAGTGAGCTGAACTCGGAGACACTTAGTGGCAGGCCAAGTGGATCGAACGGACCTACGAAATGTGTGAAGGCCCGGTTGTTCGCCAACTCTTTTTGGAGTCCAGCTATCTGAGAGAGTTCGTGTGAGTTCGTCCAGACTGAGTTTGGCATCTGGTAGATCAGCGTGGTCGGGTTAAAGTTCGAGCTAGGGAAGTGTGCCGAAAGGGCATTGTTCCCGTAGGTGGAGTCGGCGGTCTTTGACCCAGTCGACGTAGAGGCAAATCCCGACGGGGAATTACCCAGAGATGCCACGGCGAGTCCTCCGAAGACAACTAAGCCAATTGTTAAAGTAAGGACGGGTCTGGCGATGATCCTTCCGGCAATGCGTCCCCAGAGCCCATCTCTGTTCGAGACTACCTTGGTACGTGAAGGCCAAAATGCCGCCCGCCCGAAAATAGCTAACAGTGCTGGCAAAAGGGTGAGGCCAGCAAGAAGCATCATGGTTATTGCGATTGCGAGCGGATAGCCTAATCCTGAATAGAAGCCGAACGAGGCCGTCGTTAGGGAAAGCAGCGCAGCGATGACGGTTAAGCCTGAAAAAGTGATCGACTCGCCAACTTTAGTTAGTGCGCTAGTGACGGCTTCCTTGGAGTCGAGTCCCCTCCTCAGTTCCTCCCTAACTCGGAACACCAAGAATAATCCATAGTCGGTTCCGGCCCCAAGGACAAGGATGATTAGCAGGATCTCCGCGACAAATGAGACTTGAAATCCAATGACCTTTGATGCCCAGGCGACGACTGGTCCCGCTGCTATCGAGACGATAAGTGCGGGTATTAGGGTCAAAAATGGTGCCAGGACAGATCTAAATACCGAGAACAAAATCAGCAATATCACTATCACCGAAAAGAGCTGCGAGTTGGATGCGGTCGAATTGTTCGAACTGTTTTGGTCGACCGCTGTCGCTAGCTGTCCGGCTAGGTGGACCTGCAGCCCGGGAGCCAAAGTTGCCGAGGATATCTTGGACCGAAGGTTCTTCACTAGTGACGTGACCTTGGTCTGATCGAATTGGGACGTGGTAGAGAGTATTTCACTCTGAGCGGCTTCGCCATCTTTGGAGATGGCGAGTACCCGTGCCTTTATCACACTCGGTACGCTGAGGAACGATTTGTCTAGGTTCTCTATCGCTAGCTGATCCTGAGCGGTGAGTGGTGACCCATTTCTATAAGCGACTACAACGACTAATGAGTCATTTACGTTTTGAAACTTATTGGCGAGCTTGGCGGCTTGAATCGAAGGAGCATTTTTTGGGAGAAAGGTTGAATTGTTAGTCTTTACGACGCTTGATAGGGGAGTGCCAAAGGCCACAAGCAAATAGACCGCCACTAACCAAGCAGCTATAACAAAATACCTGAATTTGACGGAGAACTTTCCGATCCATGAAAAAACCCTAGTCAATCTTTCTTTCCTTCAGTAAAGAGCGGCGCAACGACGTCCCCGCTTAGGTCTAATCCGTGATTGTCGATCAAAGCTGGCCCTATTTCTGTGGCCGACCAATGTGAATACGAGCTATTTGGGTCTAGGTCGTATTGGCTAATCCTCCACCTCACCGCTAGGTTCGTCCCTGAATTCTGGCTGTTGCTTTACTTTCTGCTCAAGCTCGACCAATAGTTCAAGAAGTAGATTGGATCTTTCTTCGCCCATCTCCCCGAGCGCTCTGCGCATCGGCACCACCTTTTCAGCGTTGATGTCACTGGCAATTTTTAAATAAGCTTCTGAGATCGAAACGATGGTGCGCCGGTGGTCCTCAGGATCCTCTTTTCGTTCGACGATGCCAAAGTTTGCCAATTGCGTCACCGAAACTGATGCAGTCGCTAAGTTGACCCCTAATCGGTTAGAGATCTCTGAAACGGACATCTCTTTGGCGTTCACGAGATGTATCAGTATCTCGATATGCCTCGGAGCGACACGGGTACCACTCGGTAGCTTGGGACCTGCCCCAGGTGTTGGCCGTAGTCTCCTCGCTAAGTTATGGAGCAGGAGGATTAGCGAGTTAGTACTGTCAGTTTGAACTTGGGAAACAGTCTCGCTTGCGATAATTACGCACCTCCTCAGGTCTCTAGTTTAGAACTGTAACAGTTAATCATGAGTAACTAAGAATCGATTTGGAAAATTCCGGCTCAGCCACAAATATAAGTGTCAAAGTTTTTCGAAGTGTAGAAGTGTATAGGTCATCCTGGACGGGTAGTTTTAAGTTGACCAGGCGTGCGGGCTAGGAAACGTCGGATCAGTCTTGAAAATGCAGAATCAAGGTGCACATGTCGAAGTCGAGACTTATATCGCTAAAGCCGACCTTTGCCGCAACGGCCAAGGAGGATTCGTTCTTCTGCTCTATCCTTAGCAATAGCGCAGAGTCTGGGAACTCGGTGCGTAGCTTTGCGGTGAACACACGTAGGCAGTCAGTGGCCACTCTAGCGTTGCGACGCGACGGAACAACTGAGTAGCCAATTTCAATTTCTTTGTTTTTGCCGCGTTTCCAGTAACCGATTCCACCAATTACCTGTTGCGCTTTTTGGTCGAATATTTGGTAATGGCTGAGACAGGGCCACGGAGCATCTCTGCGGTCAATTAGATAGGCTGCTATCTCGACATCGCTATCTTGGGGGTAGTCGGGGGCCCAGTCCGTCAATCTTTCTTTCTTGGCGACGGCCAGGGCCTGATCGAGTCCAAGGGGTTTCAGACAGAGAAGAGCAGAGACCTCAATCAAGGCGTATAACCACAGACATAAAAGTTCCAAGCGGGGGTAGTTATTGTCCAGTCTGGTGGTCTTCCAAGGTATAACATCGGTTTCATATGAACTTAAAAGAGCTTACGTCTTCCTGTGCCGCATATCGGACCTTTACCGATCGAGCTGTCTCCGATGAAGAGTTGTATCGGATATTAGATGTGGCTCGGTTTGCACCTTCTGGAGGAAATCGGCAGGGGTGGCGGGTTGTGGTCGTCAAAGACCAAGTTATTCGAGAGAAGATTCGCGACTTGTATGTCCTTTCTTGGAGGGAATATATGGCGCACGTAAAGTTGGGCCTAGTGCCATTTGCACCTGTTACGGATCGAAATTGGAGTGGCCCTGCGGTTGACATAAGTGCAGCGAGGTCTATTGAGCATCCATACGCATTCGCTGACGATTTGGATCGTGCTCCGGTCCTCCTCGCCGTCTTCGTTGAGCTCGGCATGCTTGCGGTCCTAGATAACGGGCTCGGACGGCAAAGTATTGTCGGCGGCGCCTCCATCTATCCATTCTGTTATAACATTTTGCTGGCGGCGGTAGAGATTGGGTTGGGAGGAGTTATGACTACCGCTCTGTGCCGAGAAGAGCCGGCGGTAATGTCCTTGCTCGGAGTCGATGCTAACTTTGCCCTGGCGGCTCTTTTGGTGATAGGTGAGCCAGCAAAAAAGATTTCCAAGCTTACCCGGAGATCGGTCGCGGACTTTTCAAGAATCGATGCTTTCGATGGTGAGCGCTTCGGCGAATCGCTAACCACCCAAAGTAGCGAGGAAGGCCCCGTAAAAGACGATTAATAAGATTCCTTCCAGTCGACTTAGGCGTTTGCCGGTGAGAAGAAAGACCCAAAGTAGACAAACTGAAATTGCCATAACAGCAGCGGAGGCGAGCTCAATTCGAGGGGTTGCAAGCGGACGGATAGACAGTGTCAGCCCGGCGGCCAAGGTGCAAGTCAGGTATGAGGCCCCCAACACGTTTCCGACTACTAACGCCGCAGCGCCTTTCCTTGCCGCCTGTATTGCAGTAGCAATTTCAGGGAGGGAGGCGCCGAGGGCCAGGATTACTCCCCCTACGAAGCCGCCAGATATGCCCATGCGGCCAGCCAGGGACAGTGCCCCCATCAGAAAACCTTCCGCTGCCACAAGGGTAAGCACCAGAGCGACTATTCCGACTATCAGTTCCCTGCTTGGGGATGGTTTCTTTTTTTCGCTTGGGAGTTCGTCTGGAATTATGATCTCGGGCTTTGCGTGCTGAGCGGCATGGATTCTATGCTCTTCGGCACCCTTTAATACAAAGATGGTAAATGCTACGAACATTACAATAAGTAGCGGTCCGTAGAAACGCTGACCGCCTAGCGCTACTACGACCAAAAGGGCTAATGCTCCGGTGACCGCTGCGGCACCCTCCCTTTTTATGGTGGCAAGTGGAATCAGCGGGGTGGCTGCGAGGGCTGAAATGGCAGAGACTATCGTCACGTTGATAGTGGTAGATCCGACGACTTGCGATAGTGCAATATCGGGGTGTCCGGAGAAGGACGCCAATACCGACGTAGCGATTTCAGGGAGCGAGGAAGAGAAACCCACAATAACCACACCCGCAAGCAGATCCGACAGGCCGATCTTGCGAGAGATACTTCTTGAAGATGTGACGAATTTCTCCGATGCGATTGCCAAGACTGCTATCGATATCGCCATTACTCCGAGGTCATAGATCAACTACCCAGCCCCCTGGCGATCTGGCCGTGCCAGCGCCTTGGGGTTATCACAATGATTACCCTTTCCGTCGCTTCCCTAGGTGCCCTGTTATATCGGAGGGTGAAGAGTTCTTCGGCAATACTGCGTGCTTGAGTACTTGAATCTATTGCTGCCCAAGCGGAGATCGATGTGTATGACGATCCGCTTGCAAACAGAAGTGAAGCTACTCCATGGGCCTGGATGTTCCTAACCTTGCGGGAAGTTGGACGTGAGAGAACATAGAATTCGGCAAAGTCCTCAGTTGGTACAAAGTTCACTAGCACGCTATGTACGCCCAATTCGCCAGATATCACGGACAACGTTGCGTGACGGGAACTGGTTATAAGATTTTTGGCATCTTCGGAGAAGTTGGCAGGAATCACTTATGCGATACTAGCCATGGCTTCGTCGCTGATCTACTGCGGATCATAACGGTGAGTTGGCATGTTTAGAGGGCCGGAGGAATTCACGCTTGGACATTAGTAGATCGAGCTGTCGAGACAGAATTGGCCTGGTCATTTGCGGATCAATGACCTC
>JAJZCF010000133.1 GCA_021846265.1 Actinomycetes bacterium
GCGAGGCGGGACGACAATGCTAGATTGACCATTGTCTTGGATGAGGCGGCAAATACCGCACCGATGGTCGAACTCGCCGAACTCGCTTCTTTGGGCCAAGGTTTAGGGGTGAGACTCGTGACTATTCTGCAGGATGTCTCTCAACTCAAAAGCGCCTACTCGTTGGCGGCAAACACCGTAGTCAATAACCACCGGTCAAAGCTATTTCTCGCGGGAATATCCGATCCTGAAACGATGAATTTGGCTGCATCGCTGATTTCGGCCTCGCCGGCATATCCTTTGGATTTCGCCGTCAGGACCCTTTCGAATCGGACTGCTCTGTTGATTCAGGCGAATGCGAAAGCAGAGTTAGTCAGATTCAACGCACGTAGAAGATACTTTTTTCGCTAAATCCCGAAATGTACTCAGTTTGAGAGATTAATTGCCGATCATCAATTCATGTCTATTGACCGTCTTGCGCAAGTGCTGTGGGGGCAGAGCTCTCTTTTAGACGAGCTCGAGTTTCGCCTTGAGTCGTTGGAACTAGTCGCCCGTTCGGGGAGGCATGGCAGGGTCGGCAAGGCCTGCCAAGAGGTTGCGAGCGTTCAAGCTCAGATCGATGAGTTGGATAAGAGGCGAATCGAGTATTCGGGCGAATTCGCAGCGTCGTTGGGTATCGATCCGTCCTCGACCCTCAAGTCGATCATCGAGAACTCGCCAGGGGAGTGGAGGGAGTCTTTGGAGGAGACCCGAATCGACCTCACTAGCAAGCTTACGAGGATTGCCCAGCTCACAGAGAGCCTCAGAGGGGTACTTTCGCAGAGGCTGGAAGTCGTCAATACCGTATTGAGGGTAGTATCGGCGCCGGCTGGCGTATATGGGGCAGACGGTTTAGCAAGCTCGGTTCGCCCGACGCTTTTGAGCGAGGCGGTATGAGCGGTTCCGGCATGGGGATTGCGCTCAGTGGACTTGACGCGTCTCAGGTCGGACTTGACGTGGTCTCCCAGAATATATCCAATGCGAATACTCCTGGATATATCGCCGAATCAGCTAATTTTACAGCGGTTCAAGATCCCCTCTCGCTCGTAGGTGGTGGGGTCCAAGTAGCGTCGGTATCCCAGCTTTCGGATCAGTTCCAGAAAACGATAGAGTTAAACGCTAATGCACAGCAGTCCTACGCTACTCAGACTCAGAGCATAGCGAACCAGGTCATGACTGTTTTTCAGGAACCAGCCACCAATGGCGTCTCAGAACAACTCGCCAACTTCTGGTCGTCTTTCGACCAAGTGGCAAATAACCCGACCAACTTGGCGGCTCGGGCCCAAGTCGTGTCCAACGCCCAAAACCTCGCCAATACTTTCAACCAAAATTCCAATACTTTGGTCAACCTCGCTAGTGCGACTTCAAGTTCAATCCAGAGCCAAGTGCAGACCCTGAATAGCGAGCTTTCGACACTAGCTAGTTTGAACGGAGCGATCCACACAGCTGGTACGAATTCGGATCAGACGCTCGTAGATCAGCAGAACGCATTATTAGATAAGATCTCGTCGCAGATCGGCGCAACTATTCAGCATCAGAATGACGGCACGGTCAATGTACTTTTAAATGGTGTAATGCTGGTGCAGGGAAACCTAGCCCCCCAGACGATTAGCTACTCTGGCGCAACGGCAGGTGCGACCCCTCCTTATGGACTGCTCATTGGGGGCGCAAATCAGCAGGTCCCAACGTCTGGAACGGTCGGTGGCCTATTGAACGCGGTCAATACTACGATTCCGGAGTACCAGGCCAAGCTATATAGCGTTGCGAGCTCATTGGCAAATTTGGTGAATGGCCAGCAGGAGAGTGGCGCTTACCTTGTTCCTACGACGAGTGGCGGATCTACCACCTACACCACTAACTCAGCATCCGCTATGGCTATTTTCCAACCGCTAACCGTTTCTGCCTCAGGGGCATTCACTATGGCGGTGAATCCCAACCTCCTGCCTACCAGTTCTCCGACTGCAGCGGATCCCGGACCGTGGGGGTTGGCCGCTGCGGCGAATTCGACGACGGCTAACGCTGGGGATGGATCAAATGCGCAGACCATAGCTGAGTTTGCCAACTCTACCGCAGGACCCGACGCAGCTTGGGCCCAGGCTTCTGGGCAGATCGGCTTAGACGTCTCGAACGCTAATGCCGCACTAAGCACCGCTCAAACTAACTACCAGAGTGCCTACCAGTCCAACCAGGCGGTATCCGGTGTGCAGCAGAACCAGCAGATGGTCAATATGGTTAACTATCAACAGAGTTACCAGGCTGCGGCAAAGTTGATCGCAACTCTAGCGCAGACGGTACAGAGTCTCTTGGCGGCGGTATGACTAGTAGCTATATTCCCGGGCTTACCCAGCAGAGTCTTGCGTCGGAACTCGCATTTCAACTGAATAACACCCAGACTCAGCTGAATAATCTGACTTCGCAGCTATCGGCGGGCGTAAACGTAACGAAGCCCTCCGACAACCCAACTGCATTGGTGCAGATCCTGGGGGTGCAGTCGCAGTTGACTCGCTACACGCAGTATCAGGCAAACGCGACCGATGGATTAGGGCTGGCGAGCCTCGCCAACTCATCGATGTCAGACGCCGTAAATATCTTGCAGCAGGCGCGAGTCACCTTACTTCAAGCGGGTTCGCCGGGCGCAGTACAGGGCGCTCCCGGACTAGTGGCTTCGCTTCAAAGCGATATGAAGTCGCTAATGGCTATAGGAAATACTACATATCTAGGGACCGCAGTTTTTGGGGGAACTTCGGGAGCTCCTGCTGCATATAGTTCCACGGGTACATACTTGGGAAATTCCACCAGCCCAACCAGAACAGTTGCTCCTTCATACCAAGTTCCCGTTTCAGTGACTGATCCTTTTAGCGCCATGCTCACGGCGCTAAAAGGTGCAATTACCGATCTCTCAGCTAATCCGCCGAATACAAATAAAGTGGTAACCACTGATCTGGCGAACTTCGATACTGCTTTTCAAGGTGTGCAGAATGCCGCCGGTCAGGCTGGTTCGAATGTCCAGCAGCTGACCTTGGACCAGCAGCAGGCTACGCTATCGGTACAGAACTTGACAACCGAGCTTGGAAGCCTTCAGAATCTAAATATGGCCCAAGCCACGACTCAGTTTCAGCAGGTCCAAAATAACTATCAGATTGCGCTCTATGTGACTTCGAAGTCAGTTCAGCAGACTTTGGCACAGTACTTGGGTTAGAAGAGGGGAAGAAGAGTTGACATCCAATACCGAAGACGTCAAGGTCGAAGCTCCGGTGGGGCCTGCGCCAATGATATTCCAGTTCCCAGCTGGAATCCCAGGTTATGAGTCTTCGCGGGTCTACCACCTGTTTAAGCTCGGCCCAGAGTTTGGGCCATATATGGCGCTACGATGTGTCGACGAAGCGGGCGGACCGACCTTCGTTTTGGTTCATGCAAATGACTCAATCGGAGAGTACATTATCGAGATTGACGACGAACACCAGGAGAAGCTCGGATTAGAGAATCCCGAAGACGCTCTCGTGATGATGATCTGCACTTTAGGCCGGAGGTCTTCGGCGCCTACCTGCAACTCATATGCCCCGATAGTATTCAATGTCGCCAACAAGCTCGCTTACCAAGTTCCTCAACCCGGATCGGAATTTGAGCTGAAGGTCCAGCTCGAAGAGGTATTCTTCGACCCTAACCGGGTGCAAGCCCAGAGTGTCCAGGCCTAGAGCAGCGAAAAAGAGCCTCTGCTAACTATTTTTAGGCGGTTCCAGTAATTCGTCGGTTGCTAGGGCCGCTTCCCGGTTGGCTTTCTGGAGCGCTTCGAATACCTCTTGCCTGTGTACATCCACTTCACGCGGGGCGCTTATACCTATTCTGACCTGGTCCCGATGCACGTCGAGAATGGTTATCACGATGTCCTTGCCGATGACGATGCTCTGGTTGGCTCGTCGAGTAAGAACAAGCATTACGCCTCCTTGCGTGGCCTCTAGTGGCCGACGCCCAGCCTGACTATTCAGCTGCTATAACTCTAGATTCTCTAAGAGGTGAAACATGGTTTTCGGGTAGTTTTTATGATTTGATATTGCCGGTGATTAAACTACTTCACTCTGCCCAGCTATCTTCGCTCGTTGATTTGAGAATATTATTCACTTTTTACTGCTGAGTGCGGCCCATTAGGTGCCAACCGCCAGGTGGTCGGAAATGACTATCCACGTGGTGGATTATTATTAAAGAGTTCTGCTTATGATGTCGAATTAAATGAGGCTTCAGCTACAAATGCCACATCGTGGTTCAGATCCAAGGAGGAGTCTCAGGAGATGCTGGCACTTGTGATTGATGACTCGAAGACTACGCGAATGATCCTGCGGCGCATGCTCAAAGAGCTCGGTTTTGAAGTCGAAGAGGCGGAAAACGGCCGGGAGGCTTTAGATCTGTTGGAGTCCGGCTTCGCCCCAAACATCGTACTGGTCGATTGGAACATGCCGGTTATGGACGGGTACCAATTTGTGAAAGCCGTGCGAAGCAAGCCAAAGTTTAACAAGTTAGTACTGATGATGGTGACGACTGAGACCGAGTTAGACAGACTGACTGCCGCACTAGAGGCGGGCATCGACGAGTATGTGATGAAGCCCTTTACCAAAGAGGTGATCGAAGAAAAGCTCGAGATTTTGGGATTTGCGCGGAGCTGATAGTGTCATACTCTCACATCTCAGCATTTCCGAGGCCATCTCCTGTTTTTTGCGCTTTTCGACTCTTGGGCATGTTCTCCATGGGCGCAGGGCATTCGCAACGGATCAAGCCCAAAGTTAAACTGAATGCAATATCTCGTTCGGCCGACCTCCACGGCACAGGGCCGATGAGCGGTTTTTTGGCAGCTGGGAACGCCGGTTTAGCCGTCGTCAGCCGGCTTGGAGTGTGTCGGCAGGATCGAACTGACCCCGGTTGGAGCTGTTTGTCTGTCCCGGCCCCATCTTCGAAAAAAATGTTTTTTTCTCTGAGAGAGTGGCGATGAGTTCGCTCTCCGAGACTGGTTTTGTCTACTTTTCTAGGTTCTTGAAGGAGAACTCCGAGATCGTATTGACCCCGGAGAAGGAGTACCTAGTTGAGGCTCGCCTTGCTCCGATCCAAAAAAAGCTCGGCCTCTCTTCATTGGCCGAGTTGATGAATAAGCTGCGGCTTGAGCCCTTTGGTGCACTCCACAACGAGGTCATCGAAGCAATGACCACCAACGAAACCTACTTCTTCCGAGATGTAAAGCCGTTTGAAGCGTTAAGAAACGAGGTCCTTCCCGATCTGATCGGTGCGAGGTCATCAAAACGCAGCCTTACTATTTGGAGCGCTGCGTGCTCTTCGGGCCAAGAGGCATATTCAATAAAGATGACATTAAAGGAGTTTTTCCCACAGCTAGTCAACTGGAACACGAGAATATTTTGTACCGACCTTTCCCAGGAGATGATCAACCGCACTGTCGAAGGCCGCTTTAGCCAACTGGAGGTCAACAGGGGACTGCCGATCCAGATGCT
>JAJZCF010000134.1 GCA_021846265.1 Actinomycetes bacterium
AAGCGGGCCGGAGTATCACGCGAATGGCTCAACCACTTCGAAGCCGGCAAGCCTACTGCTCAGCTGGTGCAAGTGCTCAGGGTCCTGGAGACTCTGGGCTTTAGGGTGCTGCTCGACGATGCCGGCCGCCTCGCTGCTGAGGAAACCCGGCCAAGCCTTGATGAGATTTTGAAAAGATACCAGCAAAAGTGACCGACATCCTCTTCGTTCTTCTCGAAGACTCAATCGCCGGGATAATAACGCGCACAGACGCGGGCGACCTGTACCTCGACTACGAGGACGAATATGCGCGCCGACCAAACCCGACGGCCTTGTCGGTGTCGATGCCGACCGCCGTCAAGTCCCACCCAGACAGGGTGGTGACGCCTTGGCTATGGGGACTCCTTCCGGAAAACGCCGAGGTGCTGAGTCGTTGGGCCATTGAATTCCGGGTGTCCTCATCCTCGCCGTTTGGACTTCTAGGGTCCCCCATCGGTGAAGACTGCGCGGGAGCTGTGCGCTTCGCGCGTCCGGACCGGCTCGACCGCGTCCTCGGTGTCCGCGCAGATGTTACGTGGCTTAGTGAAGACGAGGTCGGCCAGCGGCTTCGAGACTTGCGGAGCGATTCCACTACCTGGCTGGGCAGGTCCTTCACCGGGCGTTTCAGTCTGGGCGGGAACCAGGCAAAGACGGCCCTGATGCGCAGAGGCGGAAGATGGGGCCTACCCCTGGGATCGGCGCCGACCACCCACATCCTCAAACCGGCCATAGCCGGGCTAGTTGGCCACGAGATCAATGAGCATGTCTGCCTGGATGCCGCCCGCCAGTGCGGTCTCCCTGCGGCTCGCACCACGATCGAGCACATCGGAGGAGAGCCTGCACTCGTCGTCGAGCGATACGATCGCGCCGAAGCCGGAGGGCGCATACTCCGGGTACACCAAGAAGACATGTGCCAGGCTCTTGGTGTGCCGCCTTCCAGGAAATACCAGAGCGACGGAGGCCCTTCATCCGGCGATATCGCCAGGCTTCTGCGCCGCGCTCTTCCACCTGTTGCGGCCGACGAGGCAGTCCTCGCCTTCGCCGACGCTTTGATCTGGAACTGGCTTATCGCCGGCACCGATGCCCATGCCAAGAACTACTCCATGCTGCTGCAGGGCAGGAAGATCTATTTCGCGCCTTTGTATGATGTCGCCTCCGGACTCCCTTATGCCGTCCATGAGAAGAAGCTCCGCTCCGCAATGAAAATCGGTGGCGACTATCGGGTCTGGGGCAACCCGGGACATGACACGTGGGGGACCGCAGCCCAGGAGTTGGGCCTGGATCCCGAGCGACTGCGATTGCGGGTCCGTGATCTGGGCAGCCGCATCGCCGATGGTTTCTCTGATGCCGCCGGCACGGAACAGGTCCGGGTTATGGAAAGCCCCTTGCCCGCCAAGCTGGTGGACCTGGTCGCCAAGCGAGCGGCCCTGTGCATGCGTTTGGTGGAGCCCGGCCGCAGTGCTGTGCCTCTTGCTGGTCCACCAGGCATGCCGGGTCTCGAAGCCGTGGAAGACGATCCACCTTCGCTCTAGGCGGCGCTGCGCTCGCGCTTGCGGCGCCGCCTAGAGGCAGTTGCAAGCACCTTCTATCATGAGATGTATATTCCGCGTATACTAGGACTATGAAGTCGACCGACCTCTTGCGTATCCTGGATGAGATGGACCGCTAGGGAATCTGGACGCTTAACACCCACCGGTTGGCTTTCCTCTTCCCCAACGAGGGCGCCCAGCTCGACACCTCGGCCTCCAGGCACGCCCGCACCGGGCTGATCATACGCCTGGCCCGGGGGGTCTATAGCCGTAAGTTTTTTCAAATTCTCAGCCATAGACTTTGACCCGTATCGTTTGTTCATCGAGCCCGTGAAGAGCTAGCTATCTTGGTCGGTCAAATGCGAGCAGACGTCTAGCGTCTCGGTGATTGAGCTGTGTCCAAGAGTTCTCAAACTATCTACATCGGCACGCGATCACTCTATAACTGGCTCTCAACTGTGTGACGAAGTTCGTGGACATCTTAGGTTTTGCAGGATTCATGGGGCTCTATGCTCCTATCTTGCACACAGTAATGAAGCGCTTTGCCAAATTTTCAAGGCGAATGCGGGAATTTCGAGGATTAGCGAAAATTAGTTAGGAATTCTCTACCCGCATTAGCCGCTTCCCTCCAAACTGCACGTTTTTGTGAGTCTCTAAATCGACAACTTGAAATCCTGGCAGTTTCCTAGCCACCTCTTTGAGCTAACGATCTTCAAATCACCTCTCGGAATCCGTCCGCCCTCAACTTTAAACAGAACGCGTCGCTGTTCACGTAGCTCTAGAGAGACAAGCTCAGCAGGAGAAAGGTAACCAAGGAAGCTACAAGTCCGAAGCTTGTT
The DNA here is from genome assembly GCA_021846265.1 of Actinomycetes bacterium. Lineage (GTDB taxonomy): Bacteria > Actinomycetota > Acidimicrobiia > Acidimicrobiales > Acidimicrobiaceae > JABEUN01. The sequence continues at coordinate 2,387 of JAJZCF010000134.1, forward strand.
GTATCCGACCCTTTTCCGATACAGAAGCCTTTGGGCATCTGTATGTTCTTCACTCTTCCTAGCCTATTTTGGAAGAACATCCCGCATTACGGTTTGATCAACTTTCGGGGACTCTTCATTGCCACCATATAAAAGCGATACCGACAACTGAGCCGAGGGCGGCATAAACGAGGGCCGCGAAGCCGTTGCTGTAGCGGTAGCCAGCCATGAGCGAGTCAGGTAGGAACAGCACCGAGGGCAAACCCCGCCAGGATTAGGCGGTGGTAGTGAATCCGATAAACGAGCCACTGAAAATCCTCAGCACTTTGAGCCGCAGCCACCAGAGCGGGGCACTTGTGACGGTACCAATCAGATATAGCCCAATCCCGGGTTGGGGCCGGCGTGTAAGGGGTGGTGGAGGAGACGTCATCTCGCCTGGCATGCGGTGCGGTCGGTCCAGCCGTCCAAGGCGACCTCAAGGCCTTGGACGAGGCGGTCAAAGCTGCGGTCGATGCTGGCGGGCAGTCCGAAACCGCCGCTGGTTTCGAGGGTAACGAAGCCGTGCAGGGCGGCTCTCAGGGCGCGGGTGGCGTCGATGGCGTCGTCGTCTGTGAGCTGGTACCCGGCGAGAACAGAGATGACGACGTTAAGGATGGCCTGATCGGCTGATGTCGCTTCGTGGTCGTCTGGGGTTGACGCTCGCTGGGTGGCTGCGTAGCGGCCGGGGTGAGCGATAGCCCAGACACGGTAGGCGTAGGCCATCGCCCTCACGGCGGCAGAACGGGATCGTCCCACAGCGGAGCGGGCCATAGTGTCGGCCAGTTCGTACTTGGCCCGCGTAGCTATGCCGACTTGAAGGGCGTCCATACTTTCGAGGTGCTTGTAAAGCGACGGTTGGCGTATCCCAAGGCGCGTGGCCAGGCCAGCCAGAGTAAGGTTGGCCAGGCCGATCTCGTCGGCGAACTGTTCGGCCTCCTGTATAACCCGGCTCGGGTTAAGGCCCGCTCTAGGCATGTGCGGTCACCCGGTTAGCGAAAGCGATCAGGGCAGAAGTGGTGACCTCCGGCTGCTGGGACTGAGGGTAATGGCCAGCGCCTGAGATCATGACTGCCTCGCCGTGAAGGGTTGCAGCGATCCAGGCGGCTTCGCCCTTCGGGTCGGAAAAGTCGGGATCCTGCTCCCCCATGATCACCAGCGTCGACTTCGACACGTTCGGCAGGCTGGCTTCGGCGGCGGCGTGGCTGGTGCGAGTGGTGAGGGAGAAGGCTTTGGCACGGCCGGCCTGGTGGAGACTGGCGATCACTTGGTGACGATAATCGTCAAAGTCCTCCGGCTGGCGACCGGCATACAACCGCGGCATGAGAGCCTTCCAACTGACGGCGATCCATGGCCGGGCCATCGCTACTCTGAACATAAGCCTCTTGATGGAGCTGGTGCGGGCGTCGCGAACGTATGGGCCCACCAAGACCAGTCCTAATACCAGCTCAGGGCGTTGGGCGGCTACGAGCACGGCCGAGCCAGCAGCCATGGAGTTACCCGCTATGATCGCCGGAGCGCCCAGGGTCTCAATGAGGGCGGTAATATCCGAGGCGGTGTCGGTGTCTCCGTAGGAGGCGAATGTGGCGTCGCTGTCACCGTGACCCCGTAGGTCGGTGCAGGCCACCCTGTATCCGGCTGCGCGCAGGGCGGGGGCGACGAAACGGTAGCTGGAACGCAGCTCTCCCATGCCGGGGACGAGCACAACAAGCGGGCCGGAACCGGCCAGGTCGTAGGCGACCCGCCCATCAGGGCGAATTAAGAAGGCGACAGATGAGGACTGGGCAATGACCATCAAGCTATGATACATCGCCAACTAGCTATTAGCAATAGCTAAAATGAACTTCACCTTCACAAATTCCGTAATATCGCCCACTATCTGAATTAATGGTGTCTTTTACCATGGCGTGTAAGCAGTAATTTGACTTCGCCATGCTTCATGGATGCGACGGTATTTGCTTTGGTCGAATGAAGATTTCGCAGTGCATGTCTCTAAGATTCTAATTAGTCGAGGGACGAAGAATATTGCATTTACCAGGTGAGACGGAGCTTCAGGGTCAATGCCAAAGTAAAGCTGCAACCGTCTTTAACATCTCCAAGCTCCCCCTTGGCGCTTTCGAGCTGGCGTTTCGCTCCTTTAAAGTCATCAATGTCAATGTCAGGCCGGTGAGACACTATCTGGAGGGCCGGGTTCGTCCCACGATCTTGCTCTGTACCTTGAGTGCCCATCTGATGGGTTATGTCAAGTCACGTCTGGCATCCTTGACCTTTCGTGACACCGAAGTTCCCACACATGAGTCTCCGGTAGCCAAAAAGCACGTCTCGTCTTCTGCTAGTGCCAAGATTGCTCGCAATGTAAGCAATGTAAACCAAGACGGAACGCCTATTGAGGGGCTCCCAAAACACTAAGCGTCGGATAGGCACGCCCATTGCTAGGACGCACCTACCCGACGATCAACTTTCGAAGACTCCTCACCCCCAGGGTCGGGCGTCACAGCGGACTCGCACCGGCGAGCGTAATGCATAGAGTGAATTGGCAAATAATTGCTGGATCCGTCGGGTAAAGAGTTTTGAAATGCCCACTACATGCAAATAGACAGGGGTCGAACGGCGCAAAGATGGCATAGCCTGGGGGGTACGCGAGCTACGACATGCCGCCGCCAGTCATCTGCTAAGCATCAGCCCTTATCCATCAAAAAGGCACAAATATGGGCTAAACGTCAGTCTTCTAATTGCTACATCCACAAAAGCCATCAACCCACTCGGTATAAAGGCAGTGGGGAGGCAGCTCTTCCTGGCCAAGAAAGCCCCGCTAGACGCAGCTGAAAATAACCAACTCACCCCCGATCGGGATAGTCAATCGTGATAAACACACTGGACACAGCGTTCAATCGAGGTCAAAACGATCATTGTTCATGACCTTGGTCCAAGCCGCCGCGAAGTCATCTATAAACATCTTTATTGAGTCGGTGCAAGCATAGACTTCCGAGATCGCCCGTAGTTGAGAGTTGGATCCGAATACGAGATCTACCGCACTGCCGGTCCACTTTAATTCGCCTGTTGTGCGGTCACGGCCTTCGTATAGC
>JAJZCF010000135.1 GCA_021846265.1 Actinomycetes bacterium
GCTAATGCTGCGACGGTAAAGGCTACCAGGGCAAACATCGATCCCGCCTTAAATGCAATCTGATACCCGTGCACCGATGCATTTAGGGCAAAGCGGTTTGCTAAGGCTGTTGTCGTAGCGCTCGGATTCGCCTTACTCGCAGCTCTGATGATAACTTGGGCGCTTTTCAAAGAGTTGGCCATGCTCGTCGCCATAAGGGTAACAAGTGCGGCGAGTCCAAGCGAGCCCCCAATCTGTTGTGAAGTATTGAGCAGTGCGCTTGCGAGTCCAGATTCGTGCGGAGCTACTGAGGTGACTGCGTTAAGGGTTAGCGTTACGAAGGTCAGTCCCATGCCGAGTCCGACTGTTACTAACGGCCCGAATATCGCCGGATAGGAGGAGTTGACTGTTATGTATGAGGCCCAAAAGAGGCCGACCGCAACGAATAGAGGGCCGATTGTCAAAAAAGGCTTCGTTCCAAATCGCCTAACTTGGCGCGAGACGATGATGCTGGTAGTGGCGACCATCACGGGTAGGGGCAAGTATGCGAACCCAGCGTCAATCGGGCTGTAATGGAGAATGTCTTGTAGAAACTGTGTTAGAAAGAAGAGTAGAGAAAGCATTGCTCCTCCCAGCAGGAGCATGACGAGATATCCTCCGCTTCTGTTCCTGTTTGCCAGGAACTCTAACGGTAGCAAAGGTTTGTCGGTCTTGGCTTCTACAACAACGAATGCAATCAATACGATGAGGGCGGCGAGGAATACCCCAAGAGTAGTTGGATTCGTCCATCCCGAACTGGGCACCCGGATTAGTCCGTAAACGAGGAGGGCCATTCCGAAAGAGGCGGTTACCGCTCCGGGCAGGTCCAGACTGTCATTTGACGTTGAAGTTTCCCTTAGTGCCTTAGGTGACAGTAGGAGCAGCAAGGCACCTATTGGAACATTTACAAAAAGTACCCACCTCCAGGAGAAGAAGTCGACTAGGGCGCCGCCCAACAGGAGTCCCAGAGCTCCCCCGGCCGCCGACATCCCAGCATAAACCGCCATAGCTTTGTGCCTCTGAGCACCCTCATCGAAGGTCGTCGTTATCAATGAAAGGGCGGTTGGAGAAGCGATAGCCGCTCCGATTCCCTGAATTGCCCTCGCAATAATGAGCCAGCCTTGATCGGTTGCTAGCCCGCCAGCGAGTGATGAGGCCGTGAATAAGGCGATTCCGACAATAAACATCCTTTTTCGACCAAAGAGATCTCCTGTTCTCCCGCCGAGAAGAAGTAGGCCACCAAATGTCAGCACGTAGGCGTCGATAACCCAAGCAAGGTTCGTAGTTGAAAAGCCCAGTTCTCGCTGAATTGACGGAAGGGCTATGTTAACTATCGTGAGGTCTAACATCACCATCAATTGGGCGGCAGCTATCACCACCAGGGCGAGTTTTCTGTTCTGATGTGTACCCTTGGCTTTAGTCGACATTTCTTCTTCCTGTTGGATCGATGATTCTTTTGGCCTCAAGCTTGTAACCCAATCTCTATCTTGGTGTGGATGTTTTTTCGATCAGTCGCCCGTATCAACCGACACGTTTTGCCCAACCGATGACGTTGGTCGGAGCCGGACGCTCTGAGGAAGAATTGCGATCGGCTCTAGATATAAGTACGATTTCAAATCCAGTTAGCCTGTCCCGGAGTTCTTTTTCGGTGAAGAGCAAGTCTGGATCGGAGGGTCCCCGATGACCGACCGAGTCCTTGTGTCGACCTAGGAAATAGAGGTAACCGCCAATCTCCAGAGATGACTTTGCTATCTCGAAGAGTCCTGTCCTCATTGGTTCGCCAAAATGGAGGTTTGCAATGATTGCCAACTGGTACTGCCCAATCGAAGGGACGTATTCGGTTAGATCGAGGTGAAGCAGTTCCAAACTCAAGCTAAGTCGCCTCGCTCTTGCCATCGCTTGGGAGAGGCCAACGTAGGAGGAATCGACGCCGGTAACCGACCATCCCTGGCCGGCCAACCACAATGCATTTCGTCCTGTACCGCATCCGAGGTCCAGTGCTTTACCAGGCTTTAACGGTTTTGCTAAGTCAACTAGTTCCGGGTCGGGAATTTCTGACCAAGCTTCCTGGCTGTACCTTTGGTCCCAGCGGGAGCCATTGATTCTGGGAGCTTGTGTGGGGTCTGGGCTCGGAGGTGATGTGGGGCGGGTCTCTATATCATTTTTTTCATTGCTTATCGAAGTCAATCTCAAGCACCTGTTTCATTTGATTTATATTTGACCGACGGAATTATCGATCTTGGAACTGTTTGTTTCAGCTAGCAGAACTTCGAGAGACTTCAGCGCATCCAAAAACGACGTAAGATCGTCGACAGGAATTGTTGATCGTATCCACTGCTCCTGTACCTTCGCTAGCTGGTTAATTTTGTCCGCGAGAGCTTGTCCGGTTTTGGTAAGGGTGAGAACGCGCTGCCGCTTGTCACCTTTATTCTTGCCGCTCTTGACTAGCTGAAGTCTCTCAAGATCATCTATGCACCTCTTCACGTTCATTGGATCGGCTCCTAGCAGGCGGGCTAATTCACGAAGTGAGATTTCCGAAAAGCTGGAGAGACCTCGAATTATTGCTGCCTGTGGAGGTGAGACCCCAAGAGGTTTTAGTCGACAGGACCAGGCATGTCTGAGATTTCGAGTAATCCTCGAAAGTCGAAAGCCAATTCCTCCTTCAAACAGTTGGCTAACGTCGGGCTCGTTGGAGCCCTCCTGAAGGATTGGCGTATTTTCCAGAGTTCTAGATCTCACTTCTTTGCTACCCGATGTCGGCGTGCGAAGCGCCTGGTTTGACTAACAATAATCATTTGCCGGACCCCCAAGCGTTTGCTTAAAATACTGAGAAGTGAATGCCTTGACTAGCAGACACTGTCTAGAACTGTAGTAATTACTACGATATTCCAATTGTTTGAATTTGTCCCGCTGACCTGGTCAATTCCTGGTTGAGGATAAGGCTGCATTTCATTCACTGATATCTATAGGACTTTGACCTTATGACCCATTTTGCGAACGAGCATTCACGGCTTAGATGAAAGGGGGGATGGGGCTGGGTCGGCTAAAGGCAAGACGCGCTTGCTCTCCTCGCCCTCGCCCTCGTGGACCCGGTGGACCTGCGAGGAGAACGAACCATTTTCATTGCGGATGCTACGGAGCGCTGGTGATTTCTACTTGGAAAAAATGAAGACCTTATTTGGTCTGGGGAAGTGCCCATTGGACGGAATTGTTCTGATCGAAAGCGGCCACTTCGATTTAACCATGGGTTGGGAATTTAGAGGATCACGACGTGTTAGAACAAATTACTAATAAGCTGTTAGAAAATAGTTCTAATATGAGTAGGCACTAAGGCACCGGAATGATAATTGCTACTTTGAGTCTCTGGAGTCCGCACGGGAGTTTCTCGGTGGGAGCCGCTGTGCTCTTGGCGTTTGTGCTGGGGATGATTCACGGAGTAACTCCAGACGAGCACACTTGGCCCATAACCTTCAGCTATTCGATAGGCAGCTACTCGAGCAGAAAAGGGCTTGTTTCCGGCCTCACCTTTTCGCTTGCCTTTACTCTTCAACGAGCAATTGCGTCGGAACTAGCGTATTTCTCGCTAACCAGGATACTCACCGATTTACCTTGGCTGAACTTTGCTATTTACGTCGTCGTTGGGCTAGCCATGGGTCTGGCTTCGTTGTACTTGTTTCGAGGCAACCATTGGCACCTTCTTTCACCTTCTCATCATTTGAAGGAGATTACTGAGGAGGATAAGCTTTCTGATTCAAAGACCTGGATGCCAGCGCTCCACGGGTTCATTGCTGGCTGGGGTTTCGGTGCATTTGCGCTGATTATCTACAGTGTCCTGTCTCCGGCAATGCCATCCGCTTCACTAGGATGGGTTCCAGGAGCCGCATTTGGGCTAGGAACAACCCTGATTCAAGTTCTTGCTGGTGCACTTTTTGGATATATTGCGAGACGGAATTCGCTAAGTCCAAAAGACATTAGGAGCGTCTCTTTGGTGACCGCAGTGCGCACCCTGCTGGTTGGTGGAGTGGCCTTCGTCATCGTGGGAATCGTTGGACTTGCCTTTCCATCAGTGATGGGTATTGGTATCAGCACCGGGATTAAGGTTCATAACCTGGCACGCTTTGGGATTGCGCAGTTACTGGTGATAGTGATTGTCGTTTTTGTGGGGTTTGGGACCCTGATTTCGACAACTAAAGCACTGAAACGGTCAAATGAGTCGATGAGCACGACTTTGGAGGGCCAGACCTCTGAGGATTTCAAATGAATCGTGAAGCGGTATTTGTTGACGTCTTGAAGCAAAACCGGCTCAGGGTTACCAAGGAAAGACTTGAAGTGTTCCGCCTCCTTGGACGGGTGGATTCACCACTAACCCGCAGCGAATTGCTTGGCAACTTAAAACACTTCGGGATGCATCCTCCGACCCTTTACCGCACGATCGAGCTTTTTGTTTCGGTCGGTATTATCCAGTCACTTTCTTCGATATCAGGTGAAGTTGTGTACGAACTGCTGCCGCCTTTCGCACCACACCACCACCATTATCGCTGCATGAATTGCGGGCTGACCTTCCCGTTAGAGGTTTCGGATGATGCGCCCGAAGAGGTTGCACTTAGGTCTCTCACCCTTCCGGGAGCGGTCGTATACCATCAGGTGGACATCTTTGGGACCTGTTTTAAGTGCCTGCGAGAGCGGAACCTTTCTGAAGGTGAGGTTTCCTAGACATCCTGACTTGAAGCAAAGATTACGTCTGAAATTTGTCAATTATGCTCTAATTTGATGCCTAGGAGTAAAAGTATCGAACGGCGACTGAGCAGCTGGAATTGAGTTCGGCTCTACTTGCGAAGAAACAACAGAACTTGATTGATATCTGAAACTAGGTCTTAGAGGTGGTCAAGCATTGATTTTTGAACCGGCTTATCATCGCCCTAGCTACTTGATACCTCACCTTGGCGCTACCTGACCACCTTTAAGAGATTGCCAAGTGGAAAGGGAGAGATATCCATCCTATAGAACCGAAATGCTTTTGGCGGCGGACGCTATTAAGGGGTCTTCGAAGGTTGCAGCGCGGCTAGAACCGACGACACCAATCGAGATTGAATCACCAAAAATTTGCATTGCTACTGGTTGTGCTTTCGCAGTCACTGACTGAAAGTCCTTTTGCGAGAGGGATCAAGGGGAGCATAGTTGTTTTGAGCAATTGCTTAAATTGCTTAAGTTGTAATTTTGAGGCTGTGTTGCTATTTGAATTGTGGTAATGGAGCGAGAAAGACTTTATCGACCGTTGAAAGGTCGTATTTTGATCGCGGCTTGTTAATTCTTTAAGTGCTGGCTAGTTTTTTAAGTCTCAACTAAATTGGAGCGTTGGTCGATAGCTATTTAACTTGGAATAGGCATATAAGCAGCGTTTGATTCCAATAGGCGGGATGTTCCAACAGGTGAGCTCATGGAGGCTGGCTTGCTAG
>JAJZCF010000136.1 GCA_021846265.1 Actinomycetes bacterium
GCAGAAGCGACCTCGGCCAGCTTGCCCGCGTCTTCCGAACGGACTCTAATCGCTTCTACGTATCCCCTAACTGACTCGTTCACTTGCTGGAAGCCTCCGATTCAGCCAAGAAGGATGCAATCAAAGGATCAAAGGATGACCTATCGAGCTGCTCTTGGAGAATCTTCTCCGCAAGGTCGAGTGCGAGATCAGCGATGTCGCCCCGAAGCTCGAAAACCAGCCTCTGTCGCTCGGCGTCGAGGGCTTCTTCTGCTCTTTGGCGCATCTCCACGACTTCGGCCTCGGCTCTTTTAACCAGATCAGCCTTAATCACCTCGGCGGTCTTGCGTGCCTCGTCAATCAAGCGAGTGCTCTCATGACGTGCTTCACCAAGTTGCGCTTCGGCCTTCGCTCTATCGAGCTCGGCTTCATTGCGAGCCTGCTCGGCCGCCTCAATGTCTCCCCTGATCTTCTCGGACCTATCCTTGAGCATCTTGGAGATAGGCGGAAACGCCACCTTAGCCAAGATGGCCATCAGCACAAAGAACGATAGAACCGACCAGATAATCTCTCCAGAAGCCGGAAGGATCGGGTTGGAAGACTGAGAAGCTGCGAGAAGGATGCTAACCATCTAGCCGGTGTACTTCAAGAGAATGAAAACGACGAAGCCGATCAGAGCGAGTGCTTCTGCAAGGGCGAAGCCCAAGAAAGCAAGTGCTCTAACTGGTCCAGCCGTCTCAGGCTGCCTAGCGATAGCTTGAATCGCTTGACCAAAAACTATACCGATTCCAACGCCCGGTCCCAAAGCGGCTAGGCCGTAGGCCAAGCCAGCACCTAGCTCGGCAAGACCCTTCCTCAGGTCGGGGTTGGCAACTGCCACGATTGCCAATATCGAGTGGAACACCCAGATTCCTCCTACAGATCATCTAACTTAGTCCAAAAGCCGTAATCGACCCCTTGTAGCTGGACCTTCTTCCAACCCTTAGACAACGCATCCCTGCATGGCCCTTGGGCACCCCTGAACCCTCGAACGGACTAAAGCCGTACTTGGATCCAGCGAACTAGTGAACTCGGTTCTCGTCCCAAAGGCCGCTAACCTACGCTGATTAAAATTCTTAGTGACTGCCAGCCATCGATTCACCTATGTATACCGCTGTGAGAATCGTAAAGATGAATGCTTGCAGAGCACTAACAAAGATCTCATAACCGGTAAGCACGGTAAGCATTGCAAATGGCAACGGCAGCAGCACAAGCGAAATACTCTTTGCAAACATCGCCTCAGACAGGGCCGCAAAGGTAATTAATAGAAGGTGGCCGGCGAGCATATTGCCAAAGAGCCGGATTGCGAGAGCAAATGGACGCACCAAAAAGGTCGAAAGGATCTCCAGCGGAACAAGGAGGATCAATAACGCCCCGGGAACACCTGACGGAACGACGCTGTGCTTGAAGTAACTAGCAAATCCCTGCTTTTTGATACCAACCACGATGAAGGTTACCCAAACGGTGATCGCCAGCGGAAGGGTGACACCCATCCTCGCCGTCGAGGGCATCTGAAAGACCGGCACTACCTCGAAGAGGTTATTGATCAGAATAAAGAAGAAGAGCCCACAAAGATAGGGGAGCCAGACGAGGCCATCGGGTCCCATTATGTCCAGGACGATCGAGTTGGTAATGAAGTCGACACCAGCTTCGACAACGTTCTGTACTCCAGTTGGAACGAGTGCCTTTTTCTTCCCAGCTGCGTAGAAGAGCAAAAAGGTAATAGCAGTAGCCAAAACCGCCGTCAAAGTAACCTTGTTGAAGGCTAAAGCACTCCCACCGAGAAAAAATGGCTTCCAGTTAAGGACCTCGCCGATCGGCGGGAAATTGACAGCGCCTAAAATCGACATCGTCACTCCCTTCCAGACTTTGGCTTAATGCCCGAATACGCCATATAGGCAGTCACTCGTCGAGCCTCCCATGAAACCGCCGCTACGTGGGCAGCAATCAACGTCATCCCCAATGCTTTCAAACTCATCCAGCTGGCCGTAGCAACCGGTATGACCGCGACGGTTAGCAGTAACAAATCGAAGAAAAAGCTACCCATAGCGGCCGCCATGAGTGCGACCGGAGAGATCCTACCGCCCCAGACAAGCGCTCTCGCCGCAACTATAAAATTGATAACAACTAACACCAATGCATATAGCGACGAATACAGGCCATTATTTCCCCAAAGGTAGTAGGAGAGTGCCACAAGTATCGGCCCTAATACAACAGCCGCTATGGCCATCCCTTTTGCAAGGGTAGCTTCTGGTCCGTCACCGATGGGTGGACTTTGCGATTCGGTCAGGTTAAACACCTACTCATCCCCTTGATCTTTGCCCAAAAGCTTTGCCGATCCTTCAATATTTTCTGGCACGGTCAGATCTCCGCCTAACAGGCCGCCGATCCCTGCCCCTGGAGGAATGTCTTCTTTTTTTCTAGCTGGAAATTCAGCTTTTGAAGAGAGGTCGACAAAGACATAGTAGTACTTGATCGCTGTACCTATGATTCCGAGCGCCCCGAGGATGATCACATACCAAGGAGAATGAAAATGCGAGGATAGGTAGTAGCCGATACCAAGAAGAATGAAGGGTACACCGAGTATCTCGACGGCCGATGCGATCCCGTCAGTAACGCCGGTAACTGCCCCGGCGACTGCGTTTTCACTACCATCTCGTCCAGTCGGCTTTATGAGCATACCGGCGACCGACCGCCTAGGTTTGGTCACTTCGCTCCCTCTTAGTCAACTCTTGGCTCTCTCAGTATATGAATAATTAACGAATGCTAGGTTACAAGAGCTACGGAGATATCGCAAAGTGAGTCCGCATAGCTCGTCCTTTAACAGCGCCTCCTTGGGCCGTTTTGGCTCCCGTGGCGAGATCGAAAACTCTAGCCTCCCGATCTTTTTGCGTGGACCCGCTTTGTGCTTTCGTTCCGCGAAAACTGGCTAAGTCCCTTGTGTCTGATGGCTTCTATGCTTCTCCGCCTCACCGTGGGGTGGAAGAGGGTATACAAAAGTACCAATGCGGCGAGGATGAAGACCGGAATCTCTGCATTGCCGTGATTGACAAAGGTCGGGGTGAGTGCAAACCCCGAAAGCACCACGGTCCAAGCCCAGAGGATTAAAACCGATCTCCTTGGCCCGTGTCCCATCTCGTAAAGGCGATGGTGAAGGTGCTCTTTGTCTGGGGACGACACCCCGGTTCTTCGAGCGGTGCGTCTGATGATAGCAAAGACCATATCAAACATCGGTACGCCCAAGATTACAAACGGAATAAAGAGTGGGGCAAAGAAAAAGAAGGTTTCACCGCTGACATCGGATGTTCGGCCACCTACTACCGACGTTGAAGCCGCCATCAGTATCCCCAAGAACATCGCTCCGGTGTCACCCATAAATATCTTTGCGGGATTGAAGTTATGCGGGAGAAACCCCAGACAGACGCCTAATGCGATGAGCGCAACCAGCGGTCCTAAAGATGACGTTGGCAACTGTCCAAGGTTTTCCAGTTTGATCGAATAGATCCCGAAAGAGAGGGAGGCGATCGCTACGACACCCGCCGCCAGTCCGTCTAATCCATCGATCAAGTTGATCGAGTTGGCCATAGCCACCACCCAGATTGCGGTCAGCAGGGGTGTCAGGCTCGGCGACAAGATGACTACGCCGGCGAAGGGTACCTTAAACCAGAACATGGTAACGCCAAAGACCCAGAGCACCGAAGAGGCGAGAACCTGACCAGCAACTTTAGCCGGTGCAGAAACGTCCAAAAGGTCGTCGAGTAGTCCAACCCCCGCCATTACAACGGCAGCGAGCACGATCCCAATCGGTTCCGAAGAGCCGTGAAAGACAACTCTAAAGTATGGGAGTTGCGAAGCTACGAGCATCGCAACCAAAAAGCCGCCCACCATCGCTAGTCCACCGAGGGTAGGCGTCGTTACCTTATGGATCTTCCTCCCCCCCGGCTCGACAACCGCTCCAAGTTCGGTTGCAAACCGGCGCACAACAAAGGTTGCACCATAGGTGATGGCGGCTGCGACCGCCACCACGACTACGTATGGCAACACTAGGCTTCCTGTCGCCTCTCAAGCGGAGGTGGAAACTTCGAGCAGAGGTGGCCTACCTCATCCCGGATGGCCTGAATTGCCCCCTGATCCTTTCTATCCCGAAGCGACCTGGCGATTAACGAGCCAACGGTCTCCATCTCCGATACACCCATACCACAAGTCGTCATGGCTGGGGTCCCAAAGCGCAGCCCAGACGTGACAAACGGAGAGCGCGGGTCGAAGGGAATTTGGTTGCGGTTGCAAGTAATCCCCGCTGAGTCCAAAACTTCCTGGGCTTCTTTGCCAGATAGCTCAGCGTCAAAGTTGCGAAGGTCGCACAGGATGAGGTGGGTATCGGTACCGCCGGATACAAGCCTAAATCCTTCGGCCACCAACGAGTCAGCCAAAGCCTTTGCGTTCTCCACTACCGCGCGTGCATAGACCCGAAAACTCGGATCTAGCGCCTCTTTGAAAGCTACCGCCTTTGCGGCAATTGCATTCTCAAGGGGTCCGCCCTGGAGCCCCGGAAAGATTGCTTTGTCGACCTTAGTAGCGATTTCTGGAGAATTTGTAACGACCGCTGCACCCCTAGGGCCACGCAAAGTCTTGTGTGTCGTAAAGGTCATCAGGTCGCATCCGGGACCATTTGACCCGACTAAAGGATTCGGATAAACCCCTCCGGCAATTAGTCCGGCGACGTGTGCGGCGTCGAACATTACATAAGCGCCTACCTCGTCTGCGATCTCCCTAATCGGGTCGATATCTATGATCCTCGGGTAGGCGGTGGCACCGACGACGATCAGCTTTGGGTGGTGTTCTTTTGCCAAAGTCGCTATTTGCCCGAGGTCGATCAGCTCCAAATCGTCCTCATTTTCCGAGAGTCCGTAGGAGACGAAGTTATAAAGTCGCCCGGAGAAGTTGACCGGAGAACCGTGGGTAAGGTGTCCACCCTGGTCGAGACGCATAGCCAGTACAGTATCTCCAGGCTCGAGTAGCCCTAGATAGGCCCCGGCGTTTGCATTTGCACCGGCGTGAGGCTGAACGTTGGCAAATCCGGCTCCGAATAGTTCCTTGAGGCGGTCAATTGCGAGTTGCTCAATCTCGTCGACCACGGCATTACCGCCGTAATAACGCTTCTTCGGATATCCCTCGGAGTACTTGTTAGTCAGTACGGAACCGGTGGCCTCCATAACCGCCACTGAGGTGAAGTTTTCTGAGGCTATCAGCTGTAGAGTCGTCCTTTGACGCTCCTGCTCCCTCTCAATCAGCTCATAAAGCTCTGGGTCTCCCCTTTTGACCTGACCCAATGGATTATACGACGGCGTCATCGACACTCTCCTATTTCTTTGCCTCAATCATCCTATAGACCGA
>JAJZCF010000011.1 GCA_021846265.1 Actinomycetes bacterium
ACCCTTCAGCTAGTTGGAACCAGTACCGAGTACCATTTCAACGCGGCGACTGATACATATGTGAGCTGACACTCGTGATGACTAGTCACCACAGACCTATGAGAAGTCCTGGCTATTGCAGATTGTTACTATAAAGTGGCTGGGGATAACTACGGTTTTAAGCAGCTCACGGACTCTGATTATAGAGGACCTCTGGAAATAGCGTCTTGAGCGATTCGTTAGACCCAGCAATATGAAAAATAAGGCCTTGTTCTGTCGCTTTCACGCCTGTGTAATGCATGCCGGGCGGCAATGGCGGAATTGAGGCCGCTGATGGTGAACCTGGTCGTCCAGGGACGGCGACTGGTGGAATTGTACGGCCATTGATGTTGATAGTTTTGGTGGTTATGGCTTAGTTTTTTGGGAGCCCCTCACGGGCATTTGGGCGAGTTATATCGAAACTTTCAGCAAAAGACAATAAGGAGCAAAGTGCGATATCACTCTCGCGTCGGAGATGGTCCAACTTGTGCTTCATCGAGGAAAATGACCCGGGATAGTTCGAGCCGCTATAAGTGAATTAGCCGTTTAATGGTTTAGACCCGAAACGGGTTTTCACCAGAATGATGAGATGACTGGCTATCATCCGCCGCTTGGCAACTAACACGTAGGCAGCATCGCAAAGAATTAGCAGCCTTCCGGACCCAAATCGACGCAGTATCCATTTCAATCTTGGGTATTTTGCTTTTGCGATCTCGAGAATGGCCATGAAGCCGGTCGTGATTGAACCGTTGCGTATGACTACCAGCCTATCTCGGGGATTATAGGAAAGAATTGGATCATCCAGCGAAAGAGCTTGATGGGGGATTGTCGTGATTTGTTGTCTGTCTAGGAGGTTGGCCAATTGGCCGCACATCTCGCATTCAGAGTCGAATATGACGGTTAGCTGCGAGTCTTCTCCGATCGTCGGAGACTCATAATGTGTCGGAAGCTTGATTTTTTTCGAGGGTTCAATCGAGCCATTCAAGGTTTTTTGGGGCCCTTCCTTCGAAGTGCGGCTATGGCTATTCTAACCTGGAGGAAAGGCCAAATTAACCTAGAGCTAGAATGCTTATCGACGGAAAACCTCGATGATGGGGGCAGCAACCGTTTGTTTTGCTCCTAGACGCCGGACGATTTCCCTTTTTGGTTCCCAATTATGCTGTCTCATTGGCATCTTCGAAGGGTTGGAGCTCGGCGAATCGGTTCTGATGGCTGGATGGTAGCGGCGACACTTTGGACCCCAACAAAACGACGCAACTAGCAGCTTCATCTTTATGGACCAGGAGGTTCGGTGCTGTAGGCGCCAGGTCGCTTTAGATCGGATCTCATGGTTCGAGTAGAGAACCGACAGACGGTGTGAAGTTTCTGCACTGGCTAAAGCGATGGCTCGGCGCTGGGTTGAAACTGGGATGACGCCAGGCTGTGGGTAGGCTTAAAGATGTCAATTGCCAGTTAACTGCAGAGGCGACATATAACACCAGCGAATCGGGACCCGGTGTTAGCATGGACAAGCAGCCAGTGATTGGATATCTCGGTGCCATTGGACCGAGATGACGTCGATGTGGAGGTACGGACGTTGAAAAGGCTAGTGAACCTATTACTGCTTGGGTTGGAGGCAATGGGTTGGTTGGCCTTTTTTATCGGGTTTGGCGAGTTGTCGCGCAGGTTTATTCTCCGCTACCAGCGACTCGAAGTTGTTGGAGATTCGATGGAGCCAACGTTGTCAAATGGTGACAAAATAATAGTTCGGAGAGGGGTCGCACCTATTTCTGGATCATTGATCGTCTTCGCTGACCCCAGAGAACGCGATAGACTTCTGGTCAAGCGGGCACAAAGTGTTAGCGCTGGCGAAGTCGTTGCAATGGGTGATAACGCTGATGCATCTACTGACTCTAGGCACTTTGGACTGATTCCAGTTAGTGAACTTGTTGGCGTGGCGTTTTATCGGTATTTTCCCGCCAAGTCAGCCGGAAGGATTTAAGAGATGAGCTCTTTAACCAAATCATCTAGAGTATAGAACATGGCGTCGCTTCGTGAGGCAGTAGCAGAGGTTCTTAGCCCTTCTTTCATTGATGACATCGGTTCAATAAGCGTGGAAGAACTTCGGAGGCGAAGGGACCAGGCAATCCATGTGGAATCCGTCGTTTCGTACACGCGGCGATTGGTGCAGGCAATGCTCGATATCACAAACGCTTCAGAGGCTTCTGGAAATTCGAGTGAACTAGTGGGTGAACTGTCTGGGATATTGAGTGATGGCAACTCCCATAGCTCTGCGGGAAGACTTGTCGAGGTGGAGATTTCGGAAGAGGCCTCCTTGCAGGCGGATCAGTTCTTGCAAGAATCCCTAGTCGGGCCACCGTCGAAAAATGATCGGTTGATGGCGACCGAAAAGGAGATCTCCGAGATGAGGCAAAAACTCCACTCGGTGCTCGACCAACTTTCATCTGAACTTGTAGAGCAGTACAAGAATGGTCGGGCCAGCGTCCAAGGGCTTCTTGAAGATCTAAGGAAGGGCTAAGGGCTTCCTTGGAATCTCCGGCGTGGCCGAAGGGTTGAAAATCATGGCGCATATCGGCTGAATGCTTTGGCGCCGGTATTGCTTGCTAGTCGGAGGTTGTTCTTGATGCGTTTCGCTGTTCTGTCCTACCACACGTCGCCGTTGGCTCAACCCGGCGTCGGTGATGGCGGCGGAATGAACGTATACGTAAAGCGTTTGGCATCGGCGCTAGTCCGTTCCGGGGCAGATTGCGATGTCTACACTAGGTCCACCTCGGCCGCCGATCCTGCGAGGATTGTCGTCGAGCCCGGTTTTGTGGTGCATAACATTCCAGCTGGCCCCCCTCGGCACCTGGAAAAAGAGGAACTCTTGGACTACGTTGAAGATTTCAAAGACGAAGTTCTGAAGCTGATGCTCGATTCGGAATCATTTATGCCGGACTTAATCCACTCCAACTATTGGCTGTCGGGGATTGCCGGACACTCAATCAAACACGAGCTTGATATCCCAATGCTAACAACCTTTCATACCTTGGAGAAGGTTAAGTCGTTCGGACGCACCAGGCCAGATGATGGTTACGACGAGGCTTTTCGGGTCAAAAAAGAGATTGAGATAATGGGATGCTCGGATTCAGTGCTGGTTTCGTGCGCTCAGGAGATGATACAGCTGGTCGATCTTTATGGGATCTCTCCTGAGAGGGTCGAAGTGGTTACTCCTGGAGTTGATCATGCATTTTTTGCTCCAGGTGCGAAAGCTATGGCTCGCCAGGCCTTGGGACTTAATCAAGAAAAGAAACTTTTGTTATGGATCGGAAGAATACAGCCGCTTAAGGCCCCGTCTATGGCTGTCGCAGCCCTGGGCCTTCTAGCAAAAGAGTTCGACGTTGAGATGGTGATGATAGGCGGTCCGTCGGGCTCCGATGGCGCAGAGGAGTTAAATCTCGTGAAGGAGCTGGCGGAGTCTTATGGAGTGAGGGAGCGCTTGCATCTGATCTCCCCACAGCCACATGAGACCATTTCTAGCTACTATCGAGCCGCTGATCTCTGCCTGATTACTTCCAGAACTGAGTCGTTTGGTCTGGTGGCCCTTGAGGCGGCCTCTTGTGGACTCGTAACGGTCGCATCGGATGTCGGCGGCCTTACCTCGGTTATAGATGGAGGGATGACCGGGATATTGGTGGCGGAAAGGTCCCCGGAGAAGTTCGCCGAAGAGGCCAGGGGGCTACTTTTGCAGCCCGATCTGATGAAAAGTATGTCGAGGGCAGCGGTGGAGAAATCATTCGGTTACACCTGGTCATATGCCGCCCGCCAGATGAGTTCCATAGCCAGGTCGCTGCTAGCTCGAGAACTGCTTAGTTGCTGTTAAATTTGAGGTGAGACAGCCTTGGACGACGCGAAGTCCATGTTTGACCTAACTAAGCGTGACATCTTTTAACTCCGCCTTTCTGGATGGAGTTTTGACTGAAGACCTTTGGGCGCAGCCGCCTTCAATTACAGAGGCAACGGGCCATAAAAGTTGGCTTATTATCTGTTGTATGTTTGATCTCTGTTTCGTTGGTGGTGGGAAGATGGCGAGTGCCATCTTGTCGGGGATAATCGAAAGCTCCAATGTGGAAGGCAGGTCTATTCATGTTTCTGAGAAGTTCGAACCTGCCAGGAAGGCGATTGCTGATCGCTTTCCTGGCGTGAGCGTTTCTTCGTCCCCCGAGCCTGCAGCGACGTTCCTGTTGGCTGTAAAGCCCAAAGATGCAGCTTCGGCAACCAGTGAACTGGAGATTCTGGCAAACAGTCGCCTGCTAGGGGCCGCAAAGCCGCCGGTTCTAGTGTCGATCGTTGCGGGGATCGATAGTGCGCATCTTTCAAGTTGGGCACCGAGTTTTACCATTGTAAGGACGATGCCCAATACTGCGGTGGCCGTAGGGAAAGGAGTGGTGGCTCTCGCCGCTGGAAAAGGCGCGGACGAGGACGCTATGGATCGGGCCGAGTCGCTATTTTCAGCGGTTGCAGTAACGATCAGGGTCCTTGAGTATCAAATGGATGCGGTAACTGCGATGTCTGGGTCGGGACCCGCATACTTCATGTATTTCATTGAGGCGCTGGAAGAGGCGGGTATTTCTCTTGGCCTGCCGCTGGATTTAGCGAGGAAACTGGCAATATTGACCACTCTCGGCTCCGCTCATTTGGCTTTGGAGGATGGCAGGGATCCTCGTATACTGCGTCTTGAGGTTACTTCGCCAGGTGGTACAACCGCAAAGGCGATTGCGGAATTTGACCGAGGAGCTCTCAAAGCAACGATTGCCAACGCCGTGTCAGCCGCCTACGAGAGGTCCAAAGAGCTTGGAAGTTAAGATGGTTGCGGCCAAGGGACGGCTTATGTTCGCCTAGTTAGCGCCGAGATTTTTATAATTTCAACTGCCGGAATTGGTATTCGTACTATTTGACATAACAGTGGCTGATTGATCAGCCCTTAAGTCTTCAGATCAGTCTGGCTTTTATGTGTTGAATTCGTCAGCAAAAGGCCCAGGTTTTTAGGTCCAAGCATTTTACGAGTGCGCGACTTGGCGCTGAGTTCTTGAGGATTGAGGCTAGTCAGACTTCACCGGTTTTTTATTAGCAGGCGACATTGCCCTAAAGGCCCGAACCGTGACCGCCGAGGTCCCCAACGTTTTGAACTTTTCATTCCACATCAGTATGCCTTAGCGGTTTTTTACCGCCTCGGGGTACCCTGTATGTAAAGTAAAGTGTTTGAGATATTTCAGAACCTAGGTAGGTTTGTGTTTTGCCACTAGCGGCAGTGAGTATCTGTGAAAGCGATGTTTCTACTCCGGATTTCGATAGATTTGCCATGGGTTCGAACGCAACTGAACAGCTCTATAAGGTCTTGGCCGACGAGGATGTTGTATCAGAGGCAGTAGTCGTTTCGACCTGTTATCGGACCGAAGTTTACGCGGATGTCACGGAGTTTCATCTCGGAGTCGAGAGGATAGTAGAGGTACTTTCCACCGTTACTTTGGCTAGGCGAACAGAAATCTCCCAGGTAGGGAAGGTCTTTTATGGCCGCGGAGTAGCCGAGCACTTATATAGGGTCTCATCTGGTATCGAGTCAAGGATCCTTGGGGAAACCGAAGTGCTGGGACAGCTGAAGTCGGCTTTGGATGACGCTCGCCAAGCCAAGGTGATAGGGAAGATACTGAATAGGCTTTTTCAGTCTGCGTTAGAAGTTGGAAAAGACGCCAGGTCGAAAACGGCAATTTCAAAGGGAGCTACCTCACTCGCTTCGGCTTCGGTTAGGGTTTTGGAATCTCGCATCGGGGTTGACCCGTCTGACGCTACGATTGCCCTACTAGGCGCAGGCGCAGTTGGATCGGAATTTGCCGAAGTGGCATCTGGAAGATTTCGAAAGCTCTGGATCAGTTCGAAGTCTTTGCAGTCTGCGGAGGCAATCGCTGAACGGTTCGGTCCATCGGTAAGTGCGGCGAGTTTTGATATGGTTCGGTCTTTGATGTCGAGCGTCAACGCTGTCGTTTATGCAACATCGGCGAGCGAATTTCTTCTCGATTCAGCAGAGATTGAGGTGCTGAGCACGGCTAGGGGCCCATCGAGACTCATTCTGTTGGATCTTGGGGTTCCTCGCAACGTCCATCCTGGAGCCTCAGATTATACGAATTTGGAACTTGTTACTCTTGAGGCGGTTAATACGCTTTTAGATGTGGAAGCCAAAAAACGTACCGGGTCGGTTAAAGATGTTGAGGCTCTGATCGAAGATGCTCTGGAGGAGTTTGAGCTAATAGGTGCTTCGCGGAATCTGGATCCCGTTATTGAGGCTTTATATCGCAGTGCAGAAAATATTCGACTAGAGGAACTTGCTAAATTCGCTCCCAAGTTTGTGAATTTAGGTGACAAAGAAAAGGCAGCAGTGGAGGCGCTAACGCACCAGATAGTTGCGAAGATACTCCATCAACCTACCTCCCAATTGCGAAGGCAGGCCGCTTCTTCCGAGCTAGGGCGCCTGTTGGAAGATGTCAGGCTGATATTCGACCTATGAATGAACGGGTTGTCCGTATCGCGACCAGGGCTTCTGAGCTAGCCCTGTGGCAGGCGGAATATTTAGGCAAGCTCCTGGGGCACCCATACGAGCTCGTGAAGGTGAGAACGAGAGCAGACGTAGATCTTTCGTTACCACTTAAGGACTTCTCTGGACAGGGTGTCTTTGTGAAAGAGGTTCAGCAGGCCGTACTAGATGGTGCTGCGGACTTGGCGGTCCACTCTGCTAAAGACCTACCGACTCAACAGGTGGATTCCTTGGTTTTAGCAGCAATCCTAAAGAGATCCGACCCGCGCGACGCTCTAGTGGGCACGTCATTTCGACTGTTGCCAAAGGCGGCGCGAGTGGGAACCTCTGCGCCTCGACGTCAAGCGATGCTTCACCGAATTCGACCAGACATCGAATTTGTTGAGATAAGGGGAAATATCCAGACCCGATTGGACAAGGGCCGGATGCTGGACGCGGTCGTAGTGGCGAAGGCGGCCTTGGATCGCCTTGGACTTTCTGACCGTATTGCGTACGTATTTGAACCTGACGAGTTATGCCCACAGGTCGGCCAGGGGGCTCTCGCCGTCGAATGCCGAGTGAATGATATTGAGCTAGTTGGCTGGTTGGCGGAAAAGTGCCATAGGGATACATTCTCTGCTGTGGTTGCGGAGAGGTCTCTACTGGCTCAATTGGGAAGTGGCTGCTCGATTCCGGTAGGAGCGCATGCGACTCGTGTTGATGGAAAGCTACACCTCTATGGAATCGTTGCAAGTCTCTCGGGTGAGACAGCTATAGACGCGATGGGAATCGGAGACGACCCTGTAGATCTAGGCATGCAGGTTGGAAATAGACTTCTGGAGCAGGGTGCCTTAGGCCTAATCGGATGATCTCAACGGGACACCGTTTGAGATTTTGTCGATCAAACTATTTGTGACTGGTCGAATAGCAGTTCAAACCTTGTCTGCAAAAGAGCGGTGGAACACGAGTGCGAGCCATTCCATAGATCAGCGAGCATTTCTTGAGCATGTTTGAGCAGCTGCATTCGCAACAACAGGTGGGTTTTTTCTGCTTCATAGCCTCCCAGATGCCCCTATATGTGGAAACTTGAACAAACGGGAGCGCAATTCCTTTCCGTGAGGAAGGGGTCAAGCTGTCCCAATCTGAGGGGCCTCCAAAAACTAAGCCGTCCCCGTAAACTTGCGGCGCGTTCTACGAGAGGCACTACGGCCAGGCAAATGGTGCAAGGAGGTGGCGGGTTTGGCGTCGTGAACTGCTTTGGAAAGCGAGGCAACGATTTTTTCCCGTCACCTGTTTCCATCTCCCGTCTAATCGAATTTTGCTAGGGGATTGGTGGTCCGAAGAAAGTAAACCCGAGGAACATTCATAGAGGAGGGAGATCAACTTTCGGGGACCTCTCAGCACGAGTCAATCCCAGTTCTAAGGAGCGACCCTAAAACCGCCCTCAAGGGAGGGCCAGTCGTGTTGAGGTGAGAATCGAATCTCAAAAGGGAAGTGAAATTCCGCAAAGAAAAGCCAGATGAAAGATCGCTATAGATTACGCGGTGGCAACGGCAAGAATGGGTGGTCAAGTTTTTTGAGGGCCTCTCAGATGTTTTGAGGAACTATTGCATACAAAGTTTGGTGAGGCAATGCGGGCGTGTGAAGCGTTAATAGGGCAGGATTTCCAATTGCAGTCGGCTATGTCCCGTCAGTGACGCTGCGGAGGAGGTCGCAAGGGTCCGTACGCTCATATGAGCGAGATCCAAAAACCTCGAGAAGGGCCTATACCGCCTAGCCTTGTTTGGGTGGAGAAGTTAGCATCAAACGCCGAAGACCAAACTACTGTATACCTGGTTGGGGCGGGTCCTGGAGACCCTGACCTCCTGACGCTGAGGGCGGCGGAACTTATCCGAACCGCAGATGCTGTGGTATATGACTACCTCGTCGAAGAATCCATTCTTAGGATGTGCCGTGGCGACGCGGAACTGATCGACGTGGGTAAGCGACCATCTAGACCGATGTCGCAGGACCGAGTTACGGAAGTTCTGCTTGGTGCGGCGAAGAGGCACAAGAGCGTGGTCAGGCTAAAAGGTGGTGATCCGTTCGTCTTTGGAAGAGGCGGCGAAGAGGCGCTAGCACTGATTGGAGAGGGGATACGCTTTGAGGTGGTTCCGGGTGTAACTTCAGCTATCGCGGTGCCAACCTATGCGGGTATACCGGTCACCCATAGGGGAATCGCAAGTTCGTTTACGGTGCTGACCGGGCATTCTAAAGATGCCGGTCCACTGTCATTCGATTGGCAGTCACTTGCAAATTTGGGTGGAACGCTGATTTTTCTCATGGGTGTAGCACACCGGAAGGAGATATCTGCCGGCCTGATTGACGCTGGAATGGACCCTAAAACACCGGTGAGCGCCATTACCTGGGGAACCAGAGCTGATCAGGTCAAAGTATCCGTTACTCTGGGTGACCTCGGTGAAGCGGTGGTAGCATCGCCGGCGGTGATAGTTATTGGGTGGGTCAACTCGCTGGACCTGAGTTGGTTTGAACCCCGGCCGCTCGCTGGATTGCGAGTGGTAGTTACCCGCGTCGAGGGTAGTTCTCAAAGTGAAGCAGAGAGACGCTACTCTCAACTCGGGGCCAGCGTGATCCGGGCCGCTTCGATAGAGATAGCGCCACCATCGGATCATGGTGAGGCGATGGACGCAGCGATCAAATGCCTTGAAGAGTACGAGTGGCTGGTCTTCACGTCGCAGAACGCAGTTTCAAGGTTCTTCCAGCGGATTCCTGATTTAAGGAGGCTCGCCGGAGTAAAAATAGCCACAGTTGGCCCCGCTACGGAATCGGAAGTAAGAGCGTATGCGATCGGTGTAGATTTCATTCCCAGCAGGTCAATAGGTGAGAGTTTGGTAAACGAATTTCCTCAGGGTACCGGCAAGATTCTGTTTCCGAGGGCGAAGGTGGCGAGGGACATAGTGACCACAGGTCTTGCGGATAAGGGGTGGAAGGTCGATATGGTAGAGGCATATCAGACAGTCTCAGCGACAGGTGTATTCGATCTAGAACAGATCAAGACAGCGCATCTTGTGACATTTACGTCTGGTTCTGCCGTCAAGGGATTTATCGATCGCTTTGGCCGTGACGTGCTGCCCAAAGCGGTCGGTTCCATCGGACCTATCACCTCAGACGCAGCACGCTCGCTTGGCATCGAAGTGACTTTCGAGGCGAAGAGATTCGACCTAGCAGGTCTCTGCGACGCCACCATTGATTGGTGGGGATCTATCCAAAAGTGAGTGGCTGAAGACCTCGCTAAGTCCGGAAAGCAGTTTCAACTTACGTCAAAAATCTCCTCTAGGCTAGGTGCTATGACCTTTCCCAATCAAAGACCCCGAAGACTGAGGACCACAGCAGCAGTCAGAGACCTCTTTTCCGAGGTCTCATTGAGCGCCAACGACTTCATCGTTCCATTTTTTGTTCGGGAGGGAGTGAGCGAGAAGAGGGAGATCCGCTCACTGCCCGGGATATTTCAGCACAGCGTAGATTCTCTGAAAAGAGAGGTTGAAGAGGAGATGAGTCTCGGAATCAAGGCGGTGATGCTATTTGGAATTCCGAATCAGAAGGACGAAATGGGATCACAAGCCTGGGCGGAAGATGGCATAGCACAGCTAGCGATATCAGAGCTAAAAGGTTCTTTTGGAGACGATTTGGTGGTGTTTGCCGATCTTTGCCTTGATGAGTACACCTCCCACGGGCATTGTGGCGTAGTGTTGGACGATCGGGTTGAAAATGATCCAACGCTGGAACTCTATGGACGCGTGGCCCTCGCCCAAGCTAACGCGGGAGCAGATTTCGTTGCGCCATCGGGCATGATGGATGGACAGGTTGGAAAGATTAGAAGTGCACTCGATGAAAATGGCAATTCGAACGTCGGCATCCTGGCCTATTCCGTCAAATACGCCTCTTCGCTTTATGGTCCGTTCCGAGACGCGGTAGAGGTAGAGATTCAAGGCGGAGGGGACCGCAAAGGTTATCAGCAAGACTTCAGGCGTTCTAAAGAAGCGATTTTGGAGGCGACTTTGGACGAGGCTGAAGGGGCTGATGTTTTAATGGTCAAGCCAGCGTTGACCTATCTCGATATCCTTTCACTTGTCAAGGCCAGAACCTCCTTGCCCGTGGCTGCGTATCAGGTTTCCGGAGAATATGCGATGATCAAAGCCGCAGACCAGGCGGGATATATAGACGGATTAAGCGTCGCTGTCGAACAGCTCAGTGCGATCAAGCGAGCTGGCGCAGACCTAATTTTGAGCTATTTTGCAAAAGAAGTCCTCACCCACCTCAGCTAATCGAGCGATGCGTCTAGATCGCAATATCGACACTACCGTCGTGGCCAGATCTTAGGATTGATGGTGCCGAGTGAATCCTATTTTGAAATGACGAGAAGCCCCAAGGTGGATATGTTGACAAATCAAGAGCTGTTCGAGGCTTCAAGTAAACTCATGCCGGGTGGGGTGAACTCGCCGGTGAGGTCCTTTGGGTCCGTGGGAGGTACTCCTTACATTGTCGAAAAGGCGAGCGGGCCGTTTGTTTACGACATAGAAGGAAAGCGGTACATCGACTACGTCCAGTCCTACGGTGCGATCATCCTTGGCCACGCAGATCCCCGGGTAACGTCAGCGATCTCACAAGCCGCCGCTAAAGGTACCTCTTATGGCGCTCCAACTCCGGGCGAACTCCAGCTTGCGGAGCTCATATCTTCTCGAGTATCAGGTGTCGAGATGTTGAGGCTCACCTCCTCCGGAACTGAAGCCACCATGACCGCCCTTCGGATTGCGCGAGGCTTTACCAACAGGGACAAGATTGTCAAGTTCGATGGTTGTTATCACGGTCATTCCGATGGCCTCCTAGTGCAGGCTGGGTCGGGAGTAGCCGACATGGCTGTTTCGAATTCGGGTGGCGTTCCGGCATCTGTGGCTTCGTCGACAATAGTTGTGCAATATAACGAAGTGCCGGAACTAGATGAGACCGTGGCGGCAGTAATTGTCGAGCCTGTAGCGGCAAATATGGGGCTTGTGCCGCCCGTAGAAGGCTTTCTGGCTGGGCTTAGAGCAGAATGTGATCGAGTCGGAGCCCTGCTGATCTTCGACGAAGTGATCACCGGATTCCGCATTGCATTTGGTGGAGCGGAGGAGGACTTTGGGATTGTCGCCGACCTCTATACCTTCGGAAAGGTAATCGGCGGCGGCCTCCCTATCGGAGCCGTGGGTGGAAGGTCCGATATTATGAGCGTTCTTGCTCCGGTTGGCCCGGTCTATCAAGCGGGGACCCTCTCTGGAAATCCGGTGGCCACTGCGGCGGGTTCAACCGTTTTGAGTCTGCTCGAACCAGCGAGCTATTTGATGCTCGAAGGCCGGGCAAAATACCTTGCTTCTGGCATGGAAAAGGTCATGTTAGAGGTCGATCTGGAAGTTGTGGCACAGCGACACGGACCGTTGTTTAGTTTGTTTTTTGGTTCAAGTGCCGTGACGAACTTCCATGAAGCGAAGGGAAGCGTCTTGAAGGGAATCTTTCCCTACTTCTTTCACGCGATGCTCGACCGAGGTGTAGCCATGGCTCCGGGGCCATATGAGGCCATTTTCGTCGGACTTAGTCATGACTGGGAGCAGTTGGATCGGACTATAGACATCACCCAAGCTGCGGCCAAAGAGGCTCGAGATAAGCATTTTCTAGCATCTAAGGCACAGTAGCAAAACTCTAAGGGATCTTCGACACGACTTTAATTGCGGTTTCGTAGATCAATTCGGGTGCGCCCTGTTTGCCCTCTCGCAGTAAATTTGCCATAATCCGAAGCACAGTTGCCATAAGTGGAGCTGAATGCATTCCAGCCCACACTGTCACAGAGAGGATCTTCGGATTAGCAATTAAATTGACGAAGTGCTGTCCGGCCTTATAGTAGAGGCCATAGTTATCCTTCATAAGTTGTGAATATTCTGCTAATTTTGTCGGGTCCCGCTCCTCGATGCACCTCGTGATGAGGTCGGCGGCTAACCGCCCGGTCTCGTATCCGTAGGAGATGCCTTCTCCGTTGAATGGGTTGATCGAGGCGGCGGCGTCCCCTACTATCACGTAGTTTTTGCCGGAAATGGGTTCGATCGAATGGCCCATTGGGAGCTTGCCGCCAGTAGGAGGCTGAAGTTCTGAATCCTTAGATAGCGCCCAGTAACCAGGAGCACCTGCGACATAGCGATTCAGTTCGTTAGTAGTATTGATAGATTTCCACCTAGACCTATTGGTCAAAAGGCCGAATCCAACATTCACTCTTCCGTCGCCAAGTGGGAAGATCCAACCATAGCCAGGCATGACCCTACCATTGTCATCCCGCACTTCAAGTTGGGATTCTATGTAGCTATCGTCGTGCCTTGGGCTTGTGTGGTAAGTACGGATAGCGAGGCCAATTGGTTCTCCTTTACGCCTTGCAGCCCCTAACGCCCTACCTACTCGGGAGTTTGCACCGTCGGCGACGATGTAGTAGTCGGACTTAGCCGTGAACTTCGAGCCATCGGCCTTATCCGAAACGACGACGTGATCAATTGCTCCTGAAGCATCGAGAACTACGGATGACACTTCGTACCCAAATAGGTATTTGGCTCCAACCCCTTGCGAATTCGATGCCACCGCTAAGTCGAGATCGCTTCGTGTGGCGACGTAACCATAGCTAGGAAACTCTGGATGACTTGGCCAAGGGAGTTCCATCGTTTTTCCGAATCCGACGGATCTTAATCCGATATATCGATGTTTGGTTGAAAGAAAATCCGACAATCCCATCGATTCAAGCTGTTTTACGGACCTCGGCGTTAGACCATCTCCGCAGGTTTTTTCTCGTGGGAAGACCTTTTTTTCCAGAACTGAGACGTCAATACCCCTCATAGCCAGCCAATATGCGGCGGATGACCCCGAAGGACCACCACCGATGATAAGTACCTCTGCATGCAAGCTTTCGTTGGTCACCCACATAGATTAAGGGCAAATGGTTCATTTGGCCAAAGTGAGCTTAATGTGCAGGCGGATTTGGAAACTTGGCCTAGTTTCGACAAAGATTTATCGAACGCCCGTTGTAGGTGGGTACTTGCGGGTGACGGTAGGTTAGGGTTTATGTCGAACGGAAAATTCCGTTGCAATTTGGTTGGTATGAATTTAAGCGAGGTCTCGTGGCACAGTACCTGCCGATTCTGATTATGGCGGTGCTTTCAGCACTTTTTGCAGCTGGCTCATTCGTCGCTTCGGGCCTTTTGGCGCCCCAGCGACCGACTGCTGCTAAGAGGGCACCATATGAATGTGGGATAGTTCCATCGGTTGAACCGGTGGAACGCTTTCCTATCAGGTTTTACCTGATAGCCATGATCTTTATCGTTTTCGATATAGAAATTATCTTCCTGTATCCCTGGGCGGTGATTTACAGGCAGCTGTCTACTTTTGGACTAGTGGAGATGGTGATCTTTGGGGTGACGGTCTTTGTTTCCTTTCTGTACCTGATTTCGAACGGGGCATTGAACTGGGGACCAAAGAAGGCTATACAGCCATCCGAGACGCTGATCCAAGGCACTGAGTCGGCGGTTGCTGCCGAGTCGGCTGCGTGATTGAGGAGATTTCAGATTGGGATTAGAAGAGCTCAACCATAACTTCCTAACTGGAACGGTCGAGAATTTAGTCAAGTGGGCTAGGCAGAATTCTGTATGGCCCGCTACGTTTGGCCTGGCATGCTGCGCCATTGAGATGATGTCAGCAGGGGCAGCCGACTTTGACTTGGCACGATTTGGTATGGAGGTGTTTAGAGCGTCTCCGCGCCAAGCGGACCTGATGATTGTCGCTGGGAGAGTTTCCCAGAAGATGGCGCCGGTCCTACGGCAGGTATACGACCAGATGATGGAGCCCAAGTGGGTCATCTCCATGGGCGTATGTGCCTCGACGGGCGGGATGTTTAATAACTATGCAATTGTCCAAGGCGTCGATCAGATTGTACCGGTGGATGTCTACGCACCTGGGTGCCCCCCAGGACCTGAGACCTTGATGCATGCGATCTTGACTTTGCATTCGATGATTCGCACTGGTGAAATAACCAAGCGTCGGCAGGATTCCGGTAAAGGTGCTGGTGTACAGCTCGAAGCCCCGGCCAGAACTCAAATAGATAGGCCCGTACGATCCGGTGTGACCATTGTCGGATCATCCTCGTCCGGAGGTGAGGGGTAGTGTCAGATCTCGATTCGACCTTTGTCGAGAGGGAAAATTATTTTCAGACCGTTGCCGGTTTGAGAGAAGACGGTTACAACCTTCTATCCGACCTGTGCGCCGTGGATTATCTAGACCATATCGACAGGGCATTGCCCGAAGGTGTCGCTAGAGAGCGCTTTGAGGTTGTGGTCTCTTTGACTTCGATTTCGCTCAAGAAAAAGTTGAGATTGAGGGTTCTCGTTCCCGAGTCGGATCCGGAAGTAGAATCCCTGTTTCCCCTCTATCCAGGAGCGGAGGCTATGGAGAGAGAAGCTTATGACCTACTTGGGATTAGATTTAGGGGGCATCCGGACCCAACTAGGATTCTTCTTCCGCAGGATTGGGAGGGGCATCCATTGCGCAAGGATTATTCGGTAGGCCGTATACCGGTGCAGTTCAAAGAGGTTAAAAGGACCCGATGACTACTATTCACACACCAGGCGGACCTCACAAGCATCCTGATGAAGAGGCTCGATATCAAGAGGCTGAGCCAGGGTTGATCGCAGAGACCTCCGAAGGAGCTCAGGAGATGGGCCCTCGATCTTCAACGAAGAGCGAAGAGCTGACCAAAGAGTTTGGGGCGGCACTTCGGCTCCCCGAAGGTATCGAATTAGATCCAGGCGACATAAATATCGAGACCTCAGAAGATCAGACCATGATCATCAATATGGGTCCTCAGCACCCCTCAACACACGGGGTCTTGAGAATTATGATGGAGTTGGAAGGGGAGACAGTTCTTCGGACCAAGCCGGTCATCGGCTATCTCCACACCGGCATGGAGAAGACCGCTGAGGGACTCACCTACCTTCAGGGCTCTACCAATGTGACCAGGATGGATTACCTGTCCCCGCTCCACAACGAACTAGTCTTCTCCTTGGCCACTGAAGCCCTTCTAGGCCTTGAAATCCCTGATAGAGCCACTTGGATCCGCATGCTCATGGTTGAGTTGAACCGCATGAGCTCCCACCTTATGTGGATGGCGACAAACGGCATGGACCTCGGCTCTACCTCGATGATGATCTATGGATTCAGAGAGCGTGAGATGATCCTCTCCTTCTTTGAAAAGGTCACCGGCCTTCGGATGAATCATAATTACATTCGACCTGGAGGAGTCGCTGCGGATCTTCCCGATGGATGGGAGGACGATGTTCTAGCGATCGTCGAAAATGTCCCACAGAGGCTAAAGGAGTATGACCAGGTTCTTACTGGGCAGCCGATCTTCCGGGCAAGGGTCGATGGCGTTGGGATTATAACCCAGGAACAGGCGATCGCCCTTTCCACCACCGGACCCGTCCTGAGATCGACCGGCGTTCCTTGGGATCTCCGGAAAGACATACCATATCTTGCCTACGATCAAGTCGATTTTGATGTTGTCGTCGGTAGCGTTGGAGACACCTTCGATAGGTATGCCGTCAGGTTCAATGAGATACTGGAGTCGAACCGAATTGTCGCCCAGATAATCGACATGATGCCCAAGGGAGACTACAAGGTAGCGTCCAAGAAGGTAACTCCTCCACCAAGGAAGCGAATTGATGAATCTATGGAAGCGCTGATTCATCACTTCAAGATCTATACCGAGGGCTACAAGGTTCCAGAAGGGGAAGTTTATGTATCCATCGAGTCTCCCCGCGGAGAACTCGGCTGCTACATAGTTTCTGATGGTACGGCAAGGCCTTACAGGATGCATATCAGGGGCCCATCCTTTGTAAATCTTCAAAGTCTCCCAACAATGCTGCACGGCGGATTTATCGCCGATGCGGTTGCTGTTATTTCTTCGGTTGATCCGGTTATGGGTGAGGTAGATAGATAATGTCCCGGTTTACTAAAGAGATGGAGACGCGCGCTTTCGAGCTTCTGGCCCTCTATCCGGAAAAGCGTTCGGCAACAATTCCCCTTTGCCATCTGGCGCAGGAGCAGAATGGTTACCTTACCGAGGAATCGATGGTGCAGATTGCGGATTTGGTTGGAACTACTCCAGCCGAGGTCCTCGGAGCAGCAAGTTTTTATGACATGTTGCACACTGAACCCGTTGGAAAGTATGTAGTCGGAGTCTGCACGAATATTGCTTGTTTGCTGCAGGGCGGAGAAGAGCTGCTCGGCCATGCCGAAGAGAAGCTAGGCATTGCAACCGGAGCTACTACCGATGACGGTATGTTCACCCTGGAAGACATGGAGTGCATTGCGCACTGTGACCATGCCCCTGCGCTGCAAGTTAACTATAGGTTCTTCGGCCCTTTGACTAATGACGGCTTTGACGCTTTGGTCGATGACCTAAGCGCTGGCAAACTCGAGTCAGAGGTTCCGCCGCATGGGACGCTATCTAGGGTTCAAAGGAAGCATCCAATTGCGGTTCCGCTTGAGGAGATCGTTCGACACAGGCGAGATTCAGACGCCAAAGAGGGAGAAAGGTTGGCGGCGAAAGCGGCAACCGAGGCCAAAGAGGGGAGTAACTAACGATGCCACTTCCCCCTTTGAAGATCGTATCGGCGAGGGCAAATGACCCGAAGAATGTGACCTTGGACGGTTACCTCGCCAACGGAGGATATCAAGGCTTGAAGAAAGCCGTCCTCGAGATGAACCCGGAAGACGTTCGAGACCAGGTGATGCAGGCGAGCCTTTTGGGTCGTGGAGGCGCTGGATTCGAGGCGGGGCGCAAATGGTCGATGCTTAAGAAGTCAGACATTCGTTACCTGGTGATCAATGGTGATGAGTCCGAACCGGCGACCTTTAAAGATCACATGCTCGTCGAGTCAGATCCTCACCAGCTGGTCGAAGGTGCACTGATTGCTGGCTATGCGATAGGTGCGGCTAGGGTTTTCATCTTCCTGCGCGGGGAGTTTGCCCTGGGCTTCGAGAGGGTTCAGAATGCCATTAACGAAGCCTATGACTACGGGGCGATTGGGCGGGATATCTTTGGTTCGAAGTTCAGTATCGACTTGGTTCTCCATCCGGGAGCCGGAGCATACATATGTGGCGAGGAGACCTCCCTACTTGAAAGTTTGGAGGGTAAGCGAGGCTTCCCAAGGATAAAGCCGCCATATTTCCCGGCGGTTATAGGGCTTTACGGGAAACCGACGATTGTCAACAACGTCGAGACCGTGGCTAACCTGCCCTGGATTGTAAAAAATGGGTCCTCTTCCTTCACAGATTTAGGTGCGGGCCGTTCAAGAGGTACTCGAATGTTTGCGCTATCAGGTCAGGTGAATCGGCCTGGTACCTATGAACTGGAGATGGCCAAGAACACCTTCAGGGATATCATATTTGATCCTGAGTTCGGCGGGGGATTGAGACCGGGGAGGTCTCTAAAGGCCATAATCCCGGGTGGTGTTTCAGCACCCTGGTTGGGTCCTGATCAGCTAGATGTCGTGCTGGGCCAGGACGAGGTTGCCGCCGTGGGCTCAATGCTTGGCTCAGGGTCGATCATAGTCATGGACGACTCTACCTGCATGGTGAGGGCTGCCTGGAGAATTTCGAAGTTTTTCGCACGTGAATCGTGCGGACAGTGCACTCCGTGCCGCGAAGGTGGGAGTTGGATTGAAAAGGTGATGAACAGGATTGAGTCGGGGGCGGGGCGTGAGGAAGACCTAGATCTTCTTATGGACCTGTGTGACAACATCGTTCCCGGGGTCTCTTGGCCACCACAACAGACAACAATTTGCGTGCTCGGCCCGTCCATACCGTCTTCGGTCGCCGTGTCGATCAAGATGTTCAGAGACGAGTACCTAACTCACATTAAAGAGGGCGGCTGTCCGTATGACTGATTCGGAGAAGAAACTGAAGCTAACTGTCAATGGCAAGGAGGTGGAATCTGCGCCCGGAGAGATGCTAATAGCCGCGGCTGAGAAGGCAGGGGTTCTGATTCCGCGCTTTTGCTACCATCCTCGACTAGAGCCCGTCGGAGTATGCCGAATGTGTTTGGTTGAGGTCAAGGGACCGAGAGGGTTCACACTCCAGCCGGCGTGCTATATTTCCGTGTCCGACGGAATGGAAGTCGTTACCGATTCTGAGAAGGCCAAGAAAGCTCAAGACGGAGTGCTGGAGTTTTTGCTGGCGAACCACCCACTCGACTGTCCGGTCTGCGATAAAGGCGGAGAGTGCCCTTTGCAGGACCAAACGCTGACCTTTGGTCCCAGTGAAAGCCGATTCGTAGAAGAGAAAAGACACTTCGAAAAACCAATTGCCATATCCAAGCTCGTCTATTTGGACAGGGAGCGCTGCATCCAATGCGATCGGTGTACTCGTTTTGCCGCAGATATCGCTGGAGAGGCGTTGATTGATTTCGAGGGCAGGGGCGGGGCCCTTCATATAACGACCTTCCCCGACAAACCCTTTGCTTCGTACTTCTCCGGGAATACGGCACAGATTTGCCCGGTTGGAGCCCTCACTACCACTCCGTATCGATTTAAGGCTAGGCCGTGGGACCTAGAGCAGGTTGAGAGCACTTGCGTCAGCTGCGCCGTTGGTTGTCAAATGGTCGTGCAAAGTTCGGAGAATGAGATCGTCCGTTACCTCGGAATCGATTCTGAGGCGGTTAATCAGTCTTGGCTTTGCGATAAAGGTCGGTTTGGCTTTGAGTCGGTTAGCTCAGCTGAAAGGATCCCGTCGCCATATTTCAACGAGCCCAGCGGCATGGTTGAGACGGGTTGGTCTCAGGCATTGGACGCGATAGCCAAGGCGCTGAAGTCAGCCGAGCCGGAGTCCGTCGCCTTAATTGGCGGATCCCACATGGCCAATGAAGACATCTACGCCTGGGTGAAGCTGACAAAAGGGGTAATCGGAACCGATTCGATAGACGCTCAGCTCGACGATGGTCTGGATCCAAAGATTGTTGCCCTTTCCGATCGAGCGACGATTCAAGAGGCAACTCAAGCCAAGCTTCTTATTTTGATGGCCGGAGACCTTAGAGAAGAACTTCCGATTCTCTAT
The DNA here is from genome assembly GCA_021846265.1 of Actinomycetes bacterium. Taxonomy (GTDB): domain Bacteria; phylum Actinomycetota; class Acidimicrobiia; order Acidimicrobiales; family Acidimicrobiaceae; genus JABEUN01. The sequence goes on from JAJZCF010000011.1 coordinate 19,739, forward strand.
CTGAGGATTCGATCCGCAGCGAAGAAGGCGGGATTGAAGATACTTGAGATCTCGCTTTCTGAGACCTCATTATCTAACGAAGCCGAAGTCAGCCTTCGCTATTTCCCTGGTTACGCCGAGGAGTTAGTAAATGGGCTCTTTGGTGCTGAGGTCGATCCTCAGTTCTTTGCCGGAGACCTTCAAGCCGCCAGGGCACTTGTTTCGTCGGTCGACCCGGCGTCGGTGGTGGTTGTAGGAGCAAGAGAAAATCTTGCTGACTCGTCCCTTGATCCAGAAAGGGCTATCGCCAAGCTGTTAGATAGTCTGGTGGGTTCTAAGTTCCTATCTGGGCTAAGGCGAGGCAACGTAAATGGGGCTATAGACATGGGCATGGTTCCTGGCTTAGTTCCTGGTCGCGGCCAACTTCAAGATGGAAATGAAGCGCTGAAAGCCAAGTGGAAGACCTTACCTCGCAAGGTAGGGAGAAATTCCAGAGAGATTCTTGAATCTGCATTGAGGGGCGAGATCAAGGTTTTGTTCCTGGTGGGAGCCGACCTGATAAGCGACTTCAGCGATTCGGCTCTTGCGGAGAAGGCGCTTGGCAACATCCCCATGGTGGTCGGAATCGACTCTTTGAGCAATCGGACTACTTCGTACTGCTCTGTGGTGTTACCTGCTACGGCTTTTGCTGAGAGACATGGCTCCACTACCAATATCGAAGGAAGGGTGTCGACCCTAGGCAAGAAGCTCGTAGGGTTTTCATTGTCCCGGCCTGAGTGGATGATAGCAGTCGAGCTAGCGGCCTATATGGGTGAAGACCTAGGCTTCGAGAGCCTGCATGATATATGGGGCGAGATTCAGGAAGTGTCTCAACTCCATAGGGGTCTATCGATTGCGGCGTTGGGCGCACCCGGAGCCAAAGAGGGCATCGTGGTGCCTTTGTCCGCTTCGAAGGTCCAGATCTCTAATCGGCGGGTGTTAGATCCGATCGCCACGCCAGGCATTACGTCGGTCGGAGTTTCGGGTCCACCTTCGTCCAGTGCAGCCATACCCGGTGAAGGTGATCCGGTACTATCCGAATCGACCTACTCGCGGCAAAGATCCAAGCTTTTGGAACTTCTCGCTCATGATGATCGGGCAAAGGCCGGTCCCGAGGCGGATAATTTTGCTTTAGTGGTATCTAAGAGGCTCTATGACCACGGAGTCGAGGTGATGTCCGCAAAGCATCTGAGCGAGCTTGTAGTCCCTTCGAAAGGGCGTGTTTCCCCGAAAGGTTGGGAACGAATCGGCCTTAATGGTTCCGGTTTGACGAGGCTTCAGGGAAATGGAGCGAGTGTTGAGTTGGAACTTGTTGTGGATCCAAGCCTGCTGGACGGTGTAGTTAAAGTCGAATTTGACGGGGCATTGGGTGAGGTATCCAAGCTATTTGGGGTCGAGAATTCGACTAGCCGAGTGAAGATGGAGAAAGTGTAGACGTGGGAGCTGACCAACTCTTTTCACATGGGGTTACCCTTGCGGTCTTTTTGATCGTTATCGTCAAGGTGCTTGTGGCCTTTGCCGCATTGATGGTCGCCGTGATGCTGATGATCTGGTTTGAGCGCAAAGTTATCTCTGATATGCAGAACCGAATCGGTCCTAATCGCGCTGGACCCTGGGGCATGCTCCAGACACTGGCGGACGGGATCAAACTTTTCTTCAAGGAAGACCTGATTCCAGAGAATTCGAACCGCTTCGTCTTCAAGCTTGCTCCTTATTTGACCTTGATGCCAGCTTTTTTGATCTTTACTATCGTTCCGATCGGCGGGATAGTGACGATTTTTGGGCACACTACTGAACTTCAGGTAGCGGACCCTCCGATGGGCATCCTCTTCCTTTTGGCCATGTCTTCGGTGGCTGTCTATGGTGTCATGCTCGCTGGCTGGTCTTCGGGATCGAAGTATCCACTGATTGGATCTGTCCGTGCTTCGGCCCAGATGATCTCCTATGAGGCGGCCATGGGTCTGTCCGTCGCCACCGTAGTGCTCATAACTGGGTCACTATCCACCAGGGACATAGTGCTTTCACAGATGGGCACTTTTTTTAGCTTCATACCGAAGTGGAACATCCTACGACTCGGCGTGGTGCCGTTCATTATCTTTGTCATTGCGATCACCGCTGAGCTGAATAGGCCTCCTTTCGACTTGACGGAGGCGGAGCAGGAGTTGGTCGGCGGATTCCATACCGAATACTCCTCGATCCGTTTTGCAATGTTTTTCTTGGCTGAGTTTATGAACACCATCACCATGTCTGCGGTGATAGTCACTCTCTTCCTAGGTGGTCCAGACGGATACGATCCAAGTTTCTTGCATTGGCTTTGGCCGATTCTTTGGTTCCTGGGAAAGACGATAGTCTTCCTTTTCGGCTATGTCTGGCTGCGTGGCGCATTGCCAAGGCTGCGTTACGACCAGTTGATGGATCTAGGTTGGAAGGTTCTTATCCCCATCTCCCTTGCCTGGATACTCATTGTTGCTGCGATGCAGGTCAACCGGTATATGGGGTTTGGTCTTTTGGTCCTGAGCCTGCTGTGTGCGGTTTTACTGTTCCGCTCGATGTCGATCGGGGACCAGAGTGGAGAGGCAACCGACATTACTCTGGCACCAACGCATTGGCCACTTGAGTCCGAGGCCAAGCAGATTGCTCCGGGCTTAAAAGTAGTGAGGCCCACTTTTCGAAGTGGAACTCCTGAGTCAGGAGGATCTAAATAATGGGCGCTTTTGACTCTTTAGGTGGGTTCAAGGTCACTCTCAACCAGATGCGTGAACCTCGCATCACCAAGCAGTATCCGGAAGAGAAGCGGCCAAAGCCGCCTCGCTTCCACGGACGCCACGTCTTGAATCGGTACGAAGACGGGATGGAGAAGTGCATCGGCTGCGAGTTGTGCGCTGGGGTTTGCCCAGCCCGTTGTATCCATGTCAGGGGACGTGACAACGATCCGGATTCTCCGACCTCGCCCGGCGAGCGCTTCGGCTACGTTTATGAGATCAATTTTCTTCGCTGTATCCACTGTGATCTATGCGTTGAGGCTTGTCCAACTGAGGCGATTACCGAATCAAAACTGTTTGAGTTTTCCTTTACGTCACGTGAGCAAGCGATTTATACCAAGGAAGAGTTGCTAGTTGACGAGGATGGCCAGCCGAAGAAACTGCCTTGGGAGGACTGGAAGGAGGGCGACGAACTGATGACGTCCGGATGGATGAGGGCGACTGCGCCGAACGGCGAGGCCGATTTCGAAGGTATTGTTCAGTGGTCCGCCGAAGCCGGTTACGGCACCAGAAAGCCTGAGGCGGGGCAGAGCGATCTAAGCGTTGAAGATGCGTCTCCGAAATTTTCAATTCGTAAGGATAAGGCAGACAGAATGTTTAAAAAGTATGGAGGTAGGGTCAAGTGACCGGACACCTCTTATTGACCACTATCGCCTTGCCGGACCTGTTCACTTTTATTTTCGCAGGTCTAGCCGCCTTGGTTGGGGCTGGTGGGGTTATCCTCGCAAGGAATCCTGTCCACTCAGCGCTGATGTTGGTTATGACGCTCTTTTCGGTGGCGGTGCTTTTTGTGGAACAAGATGCACAGTTTCTCGCCGCTGTACAAGTGATCGTATATGCAGGAGCTATCGTCGTTCTCTTCCTATTTGTCATCATGCTTCTTGGCGTAGATAGGCGGGAGGTAATACAGAGGGATCCACTGCCTGCGCAGAGACCACTAGCGGTAGTTGCGGCGATTCTGGTCCTTTTGGAGATCGGACTGCTGGCTCGATCACACTGGTCTACTGGGCAGCCTGCGGTTGTGGGTCCGACTAATGGCGGGCAGACAAATATTGTGGAGCTGGCAAGGGCGGTCTTTACTACCTACCTTCTTCCGTTCGAAGCTACCTCCGCTCTGCTAGTTATTGCGGTCCTAGGAGCTGTGGTCCTCGCAAGGCGTGCCGCAACTCCAACCGATATAGTCAGCAAATTGAATACCGAGAGTTCGGACATCCTGGTGGAGGCTGTAGCTGACCCAGCATTATCTTCTGACGACGGGCAAAGGAGCCATCAATGACAATCCCGGGGAGCTGGTATCTGACCCTGGCCGCCGTTATTTTCACCATGGGAGCCCTGGGCTTGCTGGTGAGGAGGAACGTGCTAGTGATGTTCATGTGTATAGAGCTCATGCTCAACGCAGTGAATCTGACCCTGGTGACATTTTCACGAATGCTCGGTGACATTGGAGGGCAGGTGCTGGTCTTTTTCGTATTAGTAGTTGCCGCTGCCGAGGTGGTTGTGGGTCTTGGTATTATCGTTTCGATCTTCAGGCGCAGGGCGAATGTCACCGCCGATGACCTGCACCTTTTGAAGGGTTAGCCAAATGGTCTCATTCGTTGCACTTATTCCACTGTTTCCGATAGTCGGATTCTTTCTTTTGCTTCCGCTTGGAAAGAAGCTTGGCTATCCTAAAGCTGGTTGGTTGGGTACCGCGGCGATCTTTCTGTCGTTTGTCGCGTCCGTAATCACCTGGGTCGGCTTGTTAGCTAGGACCGGGACACATCGGGTATTCGTTGATCACCTCTTTACCTGGATGAATGTTGGGTCACTAAAACTAGGTATCGATCTGTACCTAGATCCACTCTCGATGACTATGGTGCTCTTTGTCACCGGCGTCGCGACCATAATTCATGCTTACTCAATCGGATACATGAAGGGTGACCCTAGGTTTCACCAGTTCTTCGTCTATCTGAACCTCTTTGTTTTTTCGATGATTGTGCTAGTTCTCGCCGGGAATATACCGTTGGCGTTTGTTGGCTGGGAGGGAGTCGGTGCTTGCTCCTACTTCCTGATCTCCTTTTGGTATGAAAAGCCCAGTGCTGCAACTGCCGGCAAGAAGGCATTCATCGTAAACAGGATCGGAGACTTCGGCTTTTTGCTGGGAAGCTTCCTTCTGTTCTATTGGGTCGGCACGCTGAACTACGCTAATCTCTTCGGGGGTCACCTCATCCTGAGCAAGGGGAGCGCGACGGCAATAGCCCTGCTGTTTTTCCTTGGAGCTGCGGGAAAGTCCGCGCAGCTGCCGCTGTTCACTTGGCTAGTCGACGCTATGGAGGGCCCGACCCCAGTGTCTGCGTTGATCCACGCAGCAACCATGGTCACCGCTGGCGTCTACTTGATGGCGAGGCTTGCCCCGATTCTACATTTGGCTCCAACCGCATCGATGGTGATTGCGATAGTTGGTGTACTTACGGCGTTTATTGCAGCGATGGCAGCTACCTCACAGGACGATATAAAGAAGGTGCTGGCCTATTCGACGGTCAGCCAGCTTGGATATATGTTCTTGGCCGTGGGATCGGGGGCGTACGTCGCCGCTATTTTCTTGATGGTCACCCACGCCTTCTACAAGGCACTTCTCTTCTTGGGCTCCGGTTCTGTAATCCACTCGATGCACGATGAGCAGGACATCAAGAAGATGGGAAGGCTGAGACGGTATATGCCCATCACTTCGGTGACCTTTATAATCGGCTGGCTATCGATAGCTGGCTTTCCTCCGTTTTCGGGATTCTGGTCTAAAGGTGATGTGCTGACAGCGGCGTTTCAGAAGAGCCCGTTTCTGTGGATTGTCGGGGCGCTGACTGCAATCCTCACCGCCTACTACATGGGCAGGGAAGTGATGCTGGTCTTCTTCGGTGATTCTCGCTGGAAGGCTATTTCGGGATCTGGCCATCAAGGGGGACATGAGGCCGGAGAACATGAAGGAGACATGCACGTAAGCGCTCCGCATGAGTCGCCAAGGATTATGACCCTTCCGCTGGTTATCCTCGCAGTACTCGCAGTACTAGGCGGTCTTTTGAATTTGCCCTTCGCCAGCTCAACGAGATTCCTGGAGAACTGGTTGACTCCGGTTTTCGGTTCAGCGCTCGTCGCCAATTCACTCTCGGGCACCGCCCAGGTCGTGCTTGGCGCAATGGACGCAGTCTTTGCAGTGATAGGTATATCGCTAGCTTGGTCGCTGTGGCGGACTAATTGGGATCAGCCGAACCTCGAGCCGGCACTTCTAAAGCGTGCTTGGGGGATCGATCTGGCGTACGATGCAGTCATCGCCAGGCCTAGTACTGCTTTGGCGCTCAAGATGGACACGGTGGTCGATCGCAAGATCGTCGACGGGGTAGTCGTCCTCATAGCAACGGCTATTGCCAAACTGTCGGGGGTCCTCCGCAAGATCCAGACCGGCTATGTCAGGAGTTATGCGTTAGGAATAGCCTTTGGGGCGGTCATTCTGCTCGGCTATGCGGTTATTAAGGCTGGTGGATGATGCATAGTTTGACCACAGCACTCTGTAGATATTCAGCCATCGCCTCCAAGGAGAGTTGAACTTGTTTCCTTATTTGAATGTTTTGATAATCCTCCCGGTGGTGGCGTCACTTGTTCTGGCGATTCTGCCAAAGAGCTTGAGCCCAAAGGTATTTAGGAACCTTGGCAGGGGCTTTGCTTTGGTGGTATTTGCTATCTCTGTGGCAATGGCTGCGCAGTTCAAGGTTGGCTTCGGTGGATTTCAGATGGTGTCGGTCCATAGCTGGATTCCCACCTTCGGGATTTCATGGTCCCTCGGAGTCGATGGAATCTCGCTGGTCCTGGTTCTACTGACATCTCTTCTGTTCGTAGTTGCACTTTTCGGGGCTGCTGAGAATAAAGATGAGAAGGCTTACGTAGCCTGGATGCTGTTATTGGAAGCGGCCTGTATCGGTAGTTTCTTGGCCCTTGACCTGTTTGGTTTCTTTCTCCTCTTCGAGCTCACCTTGATCCCTACCTACTTCCTGATTGGAAACTGGGGCTTCAAGAATCGTGGCAAGGCGGCGGTCAAGTTTTTCGTCTATACCTTTTTGGGATCAGCATTCATGCTGGTCGGGATTTTGAGCCTTGTTTTCATTCACCAAGCAACGACGGGTCACCTCACATTTGAGCTGGCTCAACTTACCAAGACGACTCTCAGCTCAGCAACGGCGAAATGGCTATTTCTAGCCTTTACCGCCGCCTTCGCAGTAAAGGCTCCGGTATTTCCGTTCCATACCTGGTCTCCGGATGCATATGGGGAGGCTCCAACCTCCACCGTCATGATCCTTGCCGGCGTCATGGCGAAACTTGGCACTTATGGAATGATCCGCTTTGATTTTCAGCTTTTTCCAGCCGCAGCCAAATCCTTGGCGCCAATCCTTATGACTCTCGCCGTGATCGGCATCGTCTATGGAGCGATCGTGGCTTCGGGCGAAAAGGATCTGAAGCGACTAATTGCCTATTCGTCTCTTTCGCATATGGGATTCATAGTCCTTGGATTATTTGCTCTTAGCACTCAAGGCCTTTCCGGAGCGGTACTTCAAATGGTGAACCACGGGTTGTACACGGCGGGAATGTTCTTGCTTGTCGGGTTGATTTACGAGCGACATAAGAGCACTGATACGAATGTTCTGTCGGGGATCCAGGCGAAGGCCCCTATTTTTGCCGGCGTATTCACATTAGTGATGATGGCCTCAATTGGGGTTCCTGGCTTAAACGGTTTCGTCGGCGAGTTCCTGATACTTTTGGGAACCTTTGTTACTCACAGGTGGTGGGCGGTAGTTGCCGCTACCGGCGTGATTTTCTCAGCGATATACTTGCTCTGGGCCTACCAGAAGGTGTTTCACCGCAAGGATGAGGCTGACAGGCCTTTTGCTGAGATTAAAAAGAGCGAGTTTTTGGCAATTGCTCCAATCTTGATCCTGATTGTCTTTATCGGGGTCTATCCAAGACCTTTCCTAGATCGGATTGATCCTTCAGTGCATACCCTGATGCGACAGATGTCGGTGACTTACACAACTCCCGCAACTAGCGGTTCAGCAATTGGAAGCGGGGTGAGCAAGTGAGTCCGCACCTGCTATTGACTTTTGCGGGCACCGCAAAGATAGCCTTGCCGAAGATAGACTATTCTTCGATCTTGCCGGAGCTGGTGATGCTCGGTGCGGCGATTATCTCGATGATAGTGTCCTCGCTGACGCCAAGGCGGGATCTTACTTGGCCTTACACGGCCATAGGGGTAGTCGCTTCTTTAGTGGCCGGCGAGTGGTCCCTTCATCTTTTTGAAGTTGTTAGGTCTCAGGGAGCGAAGGCGACGATAGCCGGAGCGATATCGTCTGACGGTTTTTCAACCTTTTTAATGGTTGTGATTTCGGTGTCGGTACTTCTGTCGTTGCTGATAGCGCAGGGCGTTATCTTTAATGACGCAGCGAAAGGGCCTGAATATTCAGCGCTCATCCTGCTATCGGCTTCGGGCGCAATGTTTATGGCAGCGGCCAACGATCTGATTGTTGTTTTCTTGGGACTTGAGATTCTTTCGATCTCTCTGTATGTCCTGGTTGGATTCAGAAGAAGTGCTTCCGAATCGCAAGAAGCAGCTATGAAGTACTTTGTTCTTGGTGGATTTTCGTCTGCTATTTTTCTTTATGGCATTGCATTGACATATGGGGCAACTGGTACTTCGAACATATCGAAGATTGCCCAATACCTTGCGAACAATACCTTGACTTCAAATGGGGTTCTGCTAGCTGGCATGGTGCTCATTTTGGTTGGCCTCGGCTTCAAAGTGGCTGCGGTTCCTTTCCACTTCTGGACGCCCGATGTCTACCAGGGGGCGCCTACTTCGGTTACCGGATTTATGGCGGGGGTGGCAAAGGCCGGTGGATTCGCTGCGCTTTTGAGAATCTTTTATGTCTCGTTCAGTACCCTTAGCCTCGACTGGAAGCCGCTGATTATCACTTTGGCGGTGTTGTCTACGATCGTGGGAGCGGTCCTCGCACTATCGCAGAGGGATGTGAAGCGGATGCTCGCCTATTCGTCGATAAACCATGCCGGGTTCATCTTGATAGGGTTGGCAACTGCGACCGCCTACGGTATTTCGGATTCCCTGTATTACTTGTTCGCATATTCCATCATGATCGTCGGTACCTTCGGAGTGATTTCGATGGTGTCAGCGGCGAGGGGCAACTTTGAAGGGCCGATACTTGTTTCAGATCTCAAGGGACTAGCTAAGCAGAATCCAGCTCTAGGACTTGCGCTGGCAATATTCTTGGTGGCTCAGGCTGGAGCACCATTTACTACCGGCTTCTTGGCTAAGTTTTCTGTTATCTCGGCTGCTGTTCAGTCAAAGGAATATTTGCTAGCGGTAGCGGCGATGATGACTGCGGTAGTAGCGGTTTACTTCTACTTGAGACTCGCCTTCGCAATCTATACCGACCGGGAGGACGACGAGAAGTTGACAGTAGCTGCATCGGGTGGCGGGGTGGCAACCGAAGTTGAGACTGTGAAGGTAACCTATAGGCCTCCTGTGGTCACCCTGGTAGGCGTTGGTCTCGCTATGGCGTTTACGATTGTTTTTGGTATCTACTCGTCGCCATTGATAACCTTTGCCCACCAAGCGGTGTTAATGCACTGAGATTGCTCTAAAAAGTGGTCGGACCCATTGACCACTGGATTGGTGCTTTGGATGTGCGGCCGAGGGATCGGTAGAGTCTTACGAAGTGTCGTTTGTGCCCCTGGTAGAGATATCTGCCAGGGGCACTCGTATCATCGTCCACTCAGCAATGCAGAGGACCGGATTGATTAGGCGAAGGCTTCCTGCCAACGAAGAACTTAGGGAACACAGGACAGCTTGGATTTCGCTTTTAGGCCCTTTTCGGCAGGGATCTATTTCGCCTGTTGGTTATGCAGGTCGCCTGGGGGCTAGCGAGGCAAAACAGAAGGTCAATTGGCTGCGAGGCCGCTCTGGGCTGTATCGCTTACTTGAAGATTACTTCTGCCCGCTGTTTGTGCCAATTGGACTTACGTTTGCTTGCCAGGACGAACTATAACGGAATTGCCAAATGCTAGCTCTGGAGCGTGTCCTTCTTTAGAGTTTCCTTCGCCGCTACCACCACGATGGTCAAGACCACCCATAAAGTACCCGCGGCGATGAGATGCAGGTCCGCCCAAAAGGCACTTGACTTGGTAAGGGCCGATGCTGCTCCGAGCGAAGCGACACCAGCCAAGAGGACCAACAGCACCACCGACCAACTTCGCCAAATTTTTGTGCCAGCTGACCAGCCGTGAGCTACCAGCACAATGATTGACGCTGCAGCAACGGTTGCAAAGAATCGATGAACCAATGCTACATAGACGAGCCGTGTGG
>JAJZCF010000137.1 GCA_021846265.1 Actinomycetes bacterium
ATCGACAGGGAGCGGCCTCGGTGGTTCAGTTTGAGATCCTGGATGAACCTCCCGCAGCTCGTCCGGCAAATACTCCATGGCCGACATGGCCGATGATTATGAGGACTTCGTCAGCCCACGAAGAAGGCGGAGAGAGAAAGTTCTCGATCAACACAGAGAGATTTATCGCCGACTCAGACGGAAACCTCGTAGGGTTAGCGACCCATCGGGTGGAGCAGGTGAAGACCGAAGGAGGAGTCCGCTTTTCCAAGGTTGAAGGATCAGAGGCTACCGTTCCGTGTGAACTGGTCTTTTTGGCTTTGGGGTTTGTTGGGCCAGAAAAGGATGGGCTCCTGGACGAGTTGGGCGTCGAGTACGACCAGCGTGGAAATGTCAAGACCGATGCAAACTGGATGACAAGCTCCGAGGGGGTCTTTGCTGCCGGCGACGCACGGAGAGGTCAATCTCTCGTCGTCTGGGCCATCGCAGAGGGTCGGTCGGCGGCGTCTGCGGTGGACCGTTTTCTGATGGGCAAGACCGATCTTCCCGCACCGCTATGCACTGACACGAGGGCGCTGACCGCCTAAAGCTTGAGCAACGAACGGCACAGGCGATTCATTGTACTTCTGAGAAGATGGCGATGAACAGATCTTTGCTTTCTGGCTGAGATTTGTTCATCGCTATGAAGTTAAAATTGCTGACTTGCTCTGGATTGTCTTTGTTAATTCGGACTTGGAGTGAGGCGCTTTATTTTGGTATATTTTCTCTTCATTCTATCCTCGACCCCGGTGGGTATCCTTGGGCAGATTTGGGGCACTCCCGAGTACCGAGATTCCACTTGTCCAAGGATGTGTTAACCAAATTAATCCTTGGCTTCAAATAACTACAACACTTACTGGACAATGGCGGCAAAAGTGAGGGTACCAGCACTTTCTTAGTTCCCTAGACCACCAAGGGTACTAGGTCCTACCGCCGTAGTTCTACCTGGGTTCACCCTGTAACTTCAGGGGGAAACATCACGTACTCTTGCCCTACTGCATGGGTAGTCGCCTCCTCATACTTTGCAGTGCACCGCAATAGTTTTTTGGATTTATCTGTGCGGGGATCATCGATCAAGGTGATCAAAGTAGGAGGGAAGACGAACTCAGTGGGCGCATTGGTTGGCAAATTGACTACCGGGAGTTCCCGGGCTGCCCTAGGCGGGGCTTCGGTCTATTTACCGTCTCAATTTGGGATCGTATCAAGCCATCTAAGGTTTGCATTCGGTCCGATTGCGGGATCGCCCACTCCAAATTCGGTCAAGTTTTCTGACTTGAACTACTTGCAAGAGAGGGCTTGTTCAATGAGCCCATTGCGTGAAGGCAAACTCGCGTCTTGGATAGATGCGGGTATAGCCAAGGAGTCTTCGGATCTCCCTTGGCATCTGCGGGGGAACATCTGGGCGAACCCAGTCGCAGCGATTCGACTGGGGAGTTTCTGTCGCAATGTCGGCGGGATCACGAATGTCAAGGAGGAACTAATCCATGCGGCTTAGAACGCAGCTCCAACGAACAGGGAGCGAGAATTCCAAGAGCCTCGGTTGGTGGAGCAAGAGAACGGCCGTGGCAATCGGCAGTATTGCTCTGACCGGTGTCACGCTAAGTGCGTGTTCATCGACGGGTAGCTCTTCATCGACGAGCGCTTCATCAGCCTCTTTATCGGCAACTAATGTCGTGAACGAAAAGATGTTGATAGAGACGGGCAAAATGGATGGCAAGCCAGGCTGGCCCCGATTTGTTCCAGCTAACTTTTCGGTTCCGGCCGGAGCAACGGTGGATTTAACCATCGTCAACTACGACGATGGCACCGCACCATTGCCCGCGTCATCACCGTGGAGCAAAGTCATGGGTGCGGATCCAACTTTTGGAATTACCGGCGGCGGTGTCGAGACGATCAACTCGCAGTCCGTTACTCAGGTAGATGCGGCTTCGGTGTCGCACACATTTGAGATTCCGGGACTCCTGCTGAATGTGCCAATCCCGGCGGTTCCATCCGGACAGACCAGTGTGAGCATCGACTATAAGTTCCGAATTGACAAGCCAGGCAGGTACCTCTGGATCTGTGCAGCACCGTGTGGAAGTGGCACTACCGGAAACGGCGGAGCGATGGGCGCCACAGGGTGGATGCGTGGATATATCACGGTCACCTAAAAGATAACTCTCGGGCGACCTTCGGCGTCGCACACCTTAGCGAGAGATTTTCCCTTTTGAGGGATAGATCGAAGAACTGAAGTACCAAGGTCAAAAAGTTTTATGAAAGTGAGGAAAGTTGAGCACGTCTTATAACAACGAGACAGACTCGACGTCGAGCGAGAAAAGGACGAAGAAGTATCGGTCCTTTTCACTCAGTCCAAGTGTTGATAACGAGTCGTCGAGTGGAGCTTCGGCATGCGGGTCAGCTGGCTCGGAAAGTTGTGGAATTTCGATGATTCCCAATGGCGAGGTCTCCAGGAGAAACCTACTAAAGCTCATCGGAAAGGGTGCCGCTGCAACGGTCGCAGCCGGCGTCGGAGTCGAACTACTAACCTATCGTGCCTACGCGCAGAGCAATTCCACAACGACCCCGAATGGACTTGGAACCAACGGCAATATGACCCCGGGCATGGCGGCTGCTATGGCCGATCCGGCGGCCCCGCCGGATCACCAGTGGGCGATGGTGATAGACCTTAGAAACTGTGACGGATGCGGTTCTTGTACCGCCGCATGTCAGAAGGCGCACTACTTGACCCCCGATCAGACCTGGATCAAGGTCTTTGCGATGTCTAACAATGACGGCCAAACCTATCACATGCCCCGTCCCTGTATGCAGTGCGAAGATCCACCCTGCCTCCATGTCTGTCCGGTAGAGGCGACGTTCCGGACTGACCAGGGCGTAGTACTGGTAAATCAGGATCGTTGCATCGGTTGCCGTATGTGCATGGCGGCCTGCCCGTATGAGGCACGATACTTCAACTGGACGGCGGACGTGCAATATCCGACCACCCCGATACCTCCAACACCGCAAGCCCCGATCCCACAGAAACTGGGCACGGTAGGTAAGTGCACCTTCTGCGTAGGTAATCTCAACAACGGTCTCCTGAGCGAGTGTGCGTCAGGTTGTCCGATGGGCGCGATCTACAACGCAGACCTCAAGACAGACGTAGCGGTCAATGGTCTAGGCAGTACGGTAAAGCTTTCGACCTTCCTATATAACAACGACGCTGTCACCTTCTACCCCGAGCAGAACACACACCCAAGAGTCTGGTACATCGTTGGACATGGCCAGAACCTCGATACAAATTCGACCACGGCTTAATCGGTGAGTTGAAGAGAAAGGCTGCAAAACAAGATGGATAAGAACTCACCTATACCACCAAGGGACGACAACTACTCCGATACCGAGAGCGCTTGGGCTGTGGATGTCAGGGAGGCCGCTACAAGGGGAATGACCCAGAAGGCTTCCCGTAAGTGGTGGCTAGCGATAGCATTATTGTCGCTAATGGTTTTAGCGGGCGTCTATGCCTGGTACTACCAGCTAAAGCACGGCATGGCGTCTGCCGGCTATAACGACCAGGCGTTCTGGGCGGTGTACATCGCAGACGTAATCGCATTTATCGGCGTGAGCTATGGAGGCGCCGTGATATCGGCGATTCTCCGCCTCACCGGTCAGAGTTGGAGGGCACCTCTAACTCGGATCGCCGAGGGTATGGCTTTAGCCACGGTGATAGTTGGCGCTATGTTTATCTTTCCTCACCTCGGCAGGCCCGAGCGGTTTATGAACATCGTCTACTATGCCAACTGGTCCTCGCCGTTGGTGTGGGACTTTCTTGCGATTTTGACCTACACGGTTGCGACGATCATATTTTTCTATATTCCACTGATCCCAGACCTGGCAATCGTCAATAGACACCTGGGCTCGTCAAACAGTCCCATGAGACGCAAGATCTACTCTGCGCTCTCGTTGAACTGGATGGGCAATAAGCGCCAGCGCAGGTTGCTCCATGGGTCACTGACCCTCATCTCGCTGGTGATCATTCCACTCGCAGTAAGCGTTCACTCGGTGCTTTCCTGGGCGTTTGCGCTGACATCGAGGCCCGGTTGGGCGGAGACGGTTTTTCCGCCGTACTTCGTCATCGCCGCCTTGTATTCAGGCACGGCCCTCGTCATCGTGACCGCTGCGGCATTTCGCTCCGGATACAAGCTCCAGAGATTCATAACCCAACGGCACTTTGTGCGGATCGGCTACCTAATGGCGGCCCTCGGATTGGTCTACCTCTACCTCACCTTTGCTGATATGGCGACCGAAGGATACACCGGAATTACTACCGGATGGATCACTCAGACCATCACTGGAAGGTATTCGATTCCGTTTTGGATATATGTTCTCTTCGGTGAACTTATTCCGATAGTAGTGGTCGCCTTCAAAAAGTTCCGAAACATAAAGGGCCTGACCTTCGCCGCCGGAGGAGTTGTAGTCGCCCTCTGGATCAAGCGTTTGGTTATTGTCCTTCCGCCTGCAACCCAGCCGCTTATCGGCAGCTACTGGGGCGCCTACCACTTCACTTGGGTCTCGATAACGATCACCTTGGCGGGTGCGGCGGCTGTTCCACTAATTCTTATGGTGATGTTTAGGCTCATTCCGATCCTTTCGATCGAGGAGATGGAAGAAGCTGGTCCAATTGGCTCAATCGAGCAGATTTCGGAAAAGACCGAGAAGTACCAAGATAAGTTGCTGGCCGGCGGTCGAAACCTCGAGCATGTAAAGCAGAAGACCCCTTCGGGTGGCTTGCAGATGAGCGGCGTGGATCCGATCGGCCCACAGACAACCCTAGCGGTGAATCCAACTGTGAATCCTGGCGGGTTCTCAATCAATCCAGGGGAGATAAGGTAATGCGATTTCTAACGAAAATGGTATCGGGCTTTGCACTAGTTGCCTTGACCGCCGTGGCTAGTCTCTCAATGAGTTCGCTACCAGCTTGGGCGGCCTCAAGTGGAACTACTACTTCTACGTCGTCGATGCAGATGGGAACTGCCAGTTCAAACGGCTACAGTTCTACAGCGTCTAGCTCTAGCGAACTTAGCCTGGCGGCAGCCCTTACAAAGGCTGGTTCTGACCAGTTGACCTTGAGTGTCTCGCCCACGGCTCAATCGGCGTCCAGTCCGGCGATCGTGAAGTCACTCGCTGGACAGGTTGTCACCTTCTACGTAAAGACGAAGGTCTTTTCCGGTGACGGAATGATGGCGGTAGGGACCGCTACAACGAATGCCTCCGGCGTCGCCACCTTGAACTACATGCCCACCTGGACCGGAGTGACCGATT
>JAJZCF010000138.1 GCA_021846265.1 Actinomycetes bacterium
CGGCGGAGCTAGAAGCCCCGTCTGTAAGGGCGGGGAGGTTCACTTGACTTTGTGGCCTCTGGAATATCTGTTGCTGGGTGATCGTTTTCGGATCACAAGTTGACTTCAAGCGAGTTTCCACATCTACTCGTGAGACCGTGTGAAGTTGCTGATGAACCGGAACTCAAGCAATTGCAGGAACGATTCCTTAGCGAGATTTCACTTCTCCGCGGGGGAGTAGAGCTGGCCCACACCGTCGGCCCACCGTCAAAAGGCACTGCGAGCAGCGTTCATTTGGTAGGAGAGCTTGAGGGATGCATAGTAGGCTATTGTTCGATTTCTTTTCAATCAGACGGTGCCGGAACTGTAGATCAGATCTATGTCGAACCTGAGGCCAGGCGTATCGGAATTGCAGAGGCAATGCTCGAAGCGGTGGTTGAGTTGGCGCGGACCAAGGGATTGCTTGACTTGGATGCCCTCGCATTGCCTGGAGCACGTGAGGTAAAGAATCTGCTTGAAGGTCTTGGTTTCAAAGCGAGGCTTCTTGTGCTGAATTTGCCACTTCGGAGTTCGACCGCAAAAGTTAGTGAGGAATAGGTGGGCCTTGTCATAGCGGTTGCGGCCATCGCGGTTTGTGAGGGCCACATTCTGATGGTGCAGCGGGGACGTGGTGTGGGAATCGGTACTTGGGCACCACCAGGGGGCAAATTGGAGCCCGGAGAGACCCTTGAAGAGGCGGTAGAGCGCGAACTACTAGAGGAGACCGGCCTAACGGCAAGGGCGACTTTACCTGCAGGATGGGTAGAAGTTCACAATAATGTAAATAGATACCTAATAATTGATTACTTTGTAGAACTTGACGTGGCCACCATCCATGGGAACGTGCCTATAGCTGGTGATGACGCCATAGACGCTCGGTGGTTTGCGATCGAGTCGGTTGGGGATTTGATTCTCGCGGATGGTGTCGAAGGACTTTTTCGAGAAATTCACCTCATTTCCCGGCCCAGTTAGGTCGGCGTTTTTCGATAAAAGCCCGAAGACCTTCATTTAAGTCTTCGGATTGCATAACCCGATTAAGTGCTTCGTTGGATCTTTTGAATAGCTCAGCGTCGCGACTTTGTTTGTAAAGCTGTGTCACGGCAAGGGACTCCCATACTGAAAGTGGTGCATTTTCGCAAATCTGTTCGGCAAGGTTAAGTGCAGATTTCAAAGCGTTTCCGTCACCGCAAAGTCGGTTTACTAAGCCAAATTGTTCTGCAACTGGTGCTTTGATTGGATTCCCGGTGAGGATCATTTCGATTGCGATATTTGACGGAAGGCGGTCAAATAGCCGAAAGAGTCCGCCGGCTCCTGCCACGAGAGATCTCTTAACTTCCGGCAATCCGAAGCTTGCGCTCTGGCCCGCCACAATCAGGTCGCATGCAAGAACTATTTCGCAGCCACCGGCCAGCGCAGCGCCTTCTACTGCAGCTATTAGGGGTTTCTTGCGACGTCTTTCGACAATGCCAGCGAATCCGCCCTTGGTCGTAGACAGCGTAGCGCCCCGTCCAGCTGCAATTTCCTTTAGGTCGGCACCCGCTGAAAAGGCTGGTGGGGATCCCGTGAGTACTCCCACCCAGAGAGATTGATCACGTTCCAAGCGATCTAGGTGGTCCTCAATTTCTTGTGCTACCTCTCCGTTGATAGCATTTCTCGCCTCGGGTCGATTGAGTGTAACTACTAGCACTCGACCAATCGTCTCCGCCCGTACGACTTCTCCCATGCTCACCCCGATCGTGACTCTGTTGAAATCTTAGGAGTTAAAAAGAAACAACATATATCCTTACGGATTTAACAAGATGGCATATTTTTATTCGCTATAGAAACCATGGATGGTGAGACTCCGATAGTGGCGAATTCCGGATTAGTTACCTAGATTTCGATTTGGTATCTTTTAAAATCCAATTTCGCACGGACCTTGAGTCCCGTTGCGGCCGAGTGTGTTCTAGTGAAACGACTCATGCCACATTTCCCTTGAGGTTCTTCGCCTGACGGTCGTCAGGTTCGATTCTCGCTTCGTAACGACTGGCATTTACTTGCGGGCGGGTCTTACTGTGGGTCCTTTGCAAGCGGGTCATCCCATCGTCCGAGCCTCGGTCTGTGCCGCCACCCGTGACAGCCTGGGTATCTATGGGGCGCTGGCCTCAACTAGAGCAGTATTGGCTTTAGCTCCGACCAGTAGCTGAGGTTCTTAGCTGCGTTATGGTCTTGGTCCACCTCTTCGCCGGTCAGCCCAGATAGAAACTGCTTGGTCATTATGCGGGACACCATCAGGCGATAGCCACATTTGGGATGGATTTGGCTGGATTAGCGAATCATCGATTTGCTCTGGGCATGTTCACTCCGGATACTTAGGCCTTGTAGCCGACCATCGGGGCGAAGGACCCAAAGGGTACATCACACACAGTCCGGCAAAACGGTCGGCTTTCCATTGACCGCTTCATCGCCGCTATATCCAGGTCTTCGATCACGACCTCGCTGTAGGTGGCTGCAAGTTCAGAAGTGGCTTTGTGCCACGCATTCTGGTGTATATCCACGGCCCTGCGCTCGAGCCTCGACAGAGTTGGCTTTCGCCTGCCGGTGGCCCAACTAGCCGGGTATCCGCCTTGACATCTACTGCACTACCTTGTGCCGCTCAGAAAGCGTGGCCCGAAGTGAGGCAGGGTTCAAGAACTCGTTAATGTTTCCGTCAGTTTCAGAGCCGGTCGCCAAGGTCCGCAGACCAAGATCGACGCCGGATCGAGCACTAGGCCTGGCAACCGCCCGGGGAGAGAGGATGCGAACGATGTAGTTGACGGATATGAACAGGCGTCCCCACCGCTCAGAGACCGTCATGTTCAAGATTCGAGCATCGCCTCTGGCCGGGAACCGCTGCACCCTACGGGTGCTTTCTTAGGAGCGTAGCGCGCCGACCACTGGCAGCGTGATTGTGCGGCGGCCGCCTTGGAGGCGCATGGTGGTAGTGGTGACGCGAACCCTGGTGGCGTCATGGTGCTTGGAGCAAAAGGCAGGAAATCCGACCTTGCGGCCCTTGCGGTGGCCCTGTTAACTGGTGAAGAGATCTCGGGATGGGTGGAAAGAAATTACTGAAATAGGTGGAAACGAATTAGTGGAATGAGTGGTAACGGGATCCTGGAATACTTAGTTAGTCAACAAAAGAGGCCGACAGGTACACAGCTGAGCTTATTGCCTCGTTAGTACAGCGTATAAATTTGCTGACTGCTCGACAACTGTATTAGAACCTTACAAGCCCATCGCAGGTGAGATGGCGGATCGTTTCTTGCTTCAAGTTTTAGAAGTGCTTCAGGGCTTCTAACAGCTCCTTGCGTTTAGTTCCTTCTAGGCTTGTGTGGCGAGATTCGTCAACGGAACCGGCAGCGCTTCAGTTTCTTGGTTCAAAGCAAGAGTGAATTTTCGTTCGACTTCCGGTGCTCGACAGCCACGTTTTACGCCACTGTGACCGAGCATTTTGGCCTCTCTAGCGGCCAGTGATCAGTCTTCACGTTCTTAGCAAAACTTTTTATCAGCTTTAAGACGTGCGGTAGTCAATGCATTCGCATCCACCTCTCGATTTCAATCAATAGGGGCAACTTGTTGAAATAACTGTTTTATGTCAAATCAGGCTCCTTGATGTAGGCGCATATAGAGCGGCAATGGAATGCGACTGGCAAAAATAACATGTTTCTTGAAAACGGGTCAATCCTCTAACAATTTCATAATGATTCCGTAATTGCCCACTTACATCGATGGACAATACTTAGTGCATGAACTTCAGAACACTGATCACTAAAAAACGCCTCACTTTGGCGGCCGGCGGGGTAGCAATGGCAGGTGGCTTGGCATCGTTGGGACTGGTGCCAGGAATGGCGAATGTATCTTCTACGGTGCCAAGCAGCCTTGTAGCACCAGCGGCACTCACAAGTGCTAATCCGGGTAAAGGTGCAGGGAAGGGCTGGCTTACGTGGCTTATGCGAGGCCAGGAAGTGACTGTTGCTCGCACCAGCCATGCCGGCAAGACTGTAACCTTCACACTCGACAAGGGATTGGTGAAAGGGGTAACCTCATCATCAATTACCATAGATGGTCCAGCGGGTTCAAGCATTACAGGATCCATTTCCGCTAATACGAAGTTTGGGAAGCTATCGCTTCAGGAGATAGAGACAGACTTCAGTAACGGAATTAAACTTCATGCCCGATTGATTGAACGTAATGGCGTTTTGACAAGGCTCATGGTTTTTCAACCGAGGCAAACGGGCAATAGTCCCGGTGCGTCGAATCCGAGCGCGATATCCGGAAGCAACTCAAACAGTGGAGTTTCTGCCTAATATTTGGCAAATGGGCAGGGTGTTGGCAGAGCAATCGGAGCATTCCCTTGAGGCTGCTCCGATTGCTTGTCAGTTCTTTGAAGCCGTTTTTGGTGATGGTATGGCTAATTCCAACGCATTGGGCGGTGTGATCAGAGTGACGGCATTGAGTGCAGAAGCTGCTAGTTGCAATAGAGCACTTGAATCAGGCCGTTTCCTCCGAAGAATCTATAGTGATCATTCAGGGAACTTTCCTTTGCGGGGTTTCTCTTCTCCTTTGGGATTCGATTCTCGCCTCATTACGACTGGCCTTTTCTTGCGGGCGGGTCTTACTGTCGCTCCTTTGGCGGCGGGTCATCCCATCGTCTGATCCTCGGTCTGTACTGCCATCTGTGACAGCCTGGGTGCCTGTGGGAGAGCTGGCCTCAACTAGACCAGTATTGGCATTTAGCTTTGGCCAGTGGCGGAGGTTCTTGGCGGTGTTATGGTCTTGGTTTACCGCATTGCCGGTCAGCCCAGATATAAGCTGCTTAGCCATTTGGGTGGGCGCCATCAGGCGACAGCCATACCCGTCATGGATTTGGCTGGATACGAACTACCGACTTGCTCTGACGATGTTCACTCTGGATCCTTCGGCCTGAGGGCCCCCCGAAAGTTGATCAACTAGATATGAGGGTGTTCCTCGGGTTTGTTTTGTTCAGACTGGCAAGATACCATCACGGGACCAGCGATAGGCAGTGATACGAGCCATTTCTTGGGACTGCACCCACCACCAAGGTTCATTTCGTTAGTACGGTACCCTATTGTGCATTACGGGTAGTGGATTCGGCAACAGTTGTCAACCCTATTAAAAATAGCCAAAAAACCTTTAGGGCCTAGTCACAATATCGACCCACTTGGCGATTTTTATCGCCAAGTGGGTCGATGGAGTTTGATGAAAATGCGCCTTTACTAGGGCGCTTCTGCTACTGGCGCTTCTGCTACTGG
>JAJZCF010000012.1 GCA_021846265.1 Actinomycetes bacterium
CTGATCACCTACGACCATCTCAAGTTCGTCGCTGCGGAGATGAATGGAAGACCGAGAAAGGTTCTTGGATGGAAGACTCCAGCGGAGGTCTACGCTGAAGCTGTTGCAATGACCGGTTGACCGCGCCGAGTGTCCAAGAAACTTGGAGCGATTCAGCTGTTACTGTGGCTTTGGCAATCGACGCTGGCCGCTCTTTCTGTGGATTTACAAAAGTAGCGTATACTGACGGTTTCATCTGAGTGATAAATGGTGAGTGCACTTAGGATGATGCAACTAATACAAGGCTTTCGCATTGCCGATCAGGGCGGGTATCGAAGCTCGTTTTTTGTGTTTTTTCCATATGACGAAAATTTGTCTTCTAAACTACTGGTCGCTCCGAATGGCCTGAGAACGAACAGGGTGCTTGCTTTACCTAGATTAGGAATCGCAACCGACCGATCACGGATATTTATTGGAGGCTTCTCGCACCTATTGATTTCGCTGAAGGACTTATCAAAAACAAGTCTTATACCGAGCTTTGCTCCAGTAGTAGTGCTTCCATGGTCATGATGAATCTTGGGCCTGTGATAGTAGAGACATTCGTGGAATCCGCCTGGTTTATAATTTAGGCGACTTCTATTTGTTAGAATCGCCAACCTGCTCATTTGGAAGGGGCTGGGGGATCTGGTAGCTTCCTGGGAATTGCACGTCAGCAGTAAAAGAGCTAGCCCATTTCGGATCAAGGCCAGAAGAATCTCGCCCGTCTTTAATTAGCTGTTCGAGCAACAGTTGACCCGTATGGACGATGTGGTGGTGCATCGCCGTTGCCGCTGCATTTGGATCCCTGTTTTCAATAGCGTCGACCAGCGGCCGGTGTTCGTCTGCAATGTCCGATAGTGTCCTTGACCTGTCAACGGTGCTAGCGCCAAGCGTCATAGTTATAAACCGAAGATCTCTCACAGAGTTGACAAGCTTATTATTCTGCGAGGCAGCCAGCACTAACTCGTGCAGTGCTCTGTCGTGTGCCATGAAGAGGTTCTCGTCGTGGCCGATTGCGGCGCTTTGCATTGCGGCGAGTTCCTTCCTAACTTTTACTCTCAATTCCTCGTCTGCTAGGTGTGCCGCTCTGTAGGCAGCTGGCACTTCTAGGAGAAGTCGGAGCTGGAAGACCTCTTGTAGTTCGCGCACCGAGGTACGTAAAACCCGAAATCCGCGATTTCGTTCAAAGCGAACCATGCCTGCATCGGCCAATCGGAGCAGCGCTTCACGCACGGGCGTGCGTGAAATCCCGATTTCATCGGCCATTCTGTAGACGGAATATAGCGTGCCAGGTTCAAGTTTGCCATTCAAGATCGCTTCACGGATTGTCGCCACAACTTGCTCGGTGAGCGTGGCTCCGCCTCTTGAACTTTGCAAAACCCCTCCCAAGCGTCTAATTAATTTCGATAACAAAAATTAGCGTAGAGGTCGGCAAGTAGCATGTTACTCTGTTAGAGTCTTCAAGTAAGGATCTTCATTTTGGAGATCGGAATACGGGGGGTACCTGGCGATGGCGCCGATCAAATTGCACGTTTTGGATTGTGGAGCGATGAGTTGCGACCTGACCTGGTTGCTTTTGAAGGCAGGCAGGACGATCCGACCAAGAGGTGAGAAGGATCGTCCTGTCGAGTGGTATTCCTGTACCAGCCACGCGGTTGTTGTAGAAACTCCGGAGGGTCGCCTCCTCTGGGATACGAGTTGTCCTAGGGATTGGGAGACTAGATGGGCTCCAACCGGGCTCCAAGATTTTTTTCCTTACGACCAGGTTTCGGAGAGTGAGTATTTCGACTCCAGGCTAGGCCAAATCGGCTTGGGCGTCGAAGACATTGACTTTGTCGTCGCCTCGCATCTTCACTTTGATCATGCAGGCAATATGCAGATGTTTAAAGGATCAAACGCCAGATTGATCTGCAACGACAAGGAAAAGGAATTTGCATTTGGCTACGAGGGCCCCTTCAATGGAGCTCACCTGAAGGCAGATTATGAGGGTTTGGAGTTTGAGACGGTTTCTGGCGATACCGAGATCCTTCCTGGCGTAACTCTTATTGAGGCTCCAGGGCATACGGCGGGCACAATGTCGATGAAGGTCGATCTACCTCAGAGCGGCTCGATGATCTTTACCTCCGACGCGATATACCTTGGTGATTCCTATGGCCCGCCAGCTTCGCCAGCTGCGATCGTAAATGATCTTGGTGCATGGTATGCCTCTGTCGAGAAGCTTCGTCGGATCGCCGAGACCTCAAACGCGGAGATGATTTTTGGCCACGATGCCGCTCAGCTTAGGTCTATGAAACTTGCTCCGGTCGGTTTCTACGAGTAATAGTTTTTTTCGAGGTAAAAGGGGTTTTTGTAATGGCTAATAACCCGGAGACGGTGTTTACCTATGGTGCGCCGCTGCTTAAGTTTGGACCAGGTTCTTCGGACGAAATTGGTTTTGATTTAGCACAGTATGGGGTCAAACGGGTACTCGTGGTGACTGACGTTGGAATTTCCGCAACTGGTTCGCCCCAACGTGTTGCGGATCAAATGGGGCGGTACGGGATTGATGCACATGTCTTTGACGGTGTCCACGTTGAACCGACTGACCAAAGCCTCCAGGAGGCGGTCGATTATGCCCGCATAAATGGACCATGGGATGCGCTGGTAGCAGTAGGTGGGGGGTCGAGTATTGACACGGCCAAGGCCATCAACTTAATGATTACCAACCCGGGTGAATTGATGGACTACATCAACTCTCCAGTCGGGGGAGGAAAGGCTCCTAGCCAGCCGCTAAAACCGCTGATTGCCGTACCGACGACTACGGGAACCGGGTCCGAGAGTACTACAATTTGCGTTTTGGACGTCCTTGCCCTCAAGGTCAAGACTGGAATTAGTCACGCCAGGCTACGCCCAATGATGGCTATCGTTGATCCATTACTAACTATTAGTCAACCGCCAGAAGTTACGGCAGCTACCGGCATGGATATTCTATGCCACGCTTTGGAGAGCTACACGGCAAAACCTTACTACACCTACGAGCACAAGACAGCGGAACAGCGAGTCCCTTACTGCGGATCTAACCCAGTCGCCGATATGTGGTCGATGAAGGCCCTCGAGCTTTTGGCGAGATCGTTTCGTCGGGCAGTATTGCATGGAGAGGATGTCGAAGCCAGGATGGACATGGCTATGGCTGCAACCTTTGCCGGGATGGGATTTGGGAATGCTGGCGTGCACATACCTCACGCAAATGCTTACCCGATTGCAGGTAGAGTAAGGGATTTCTATCCGAAAGGATATCCGAGTCATGAGCCGATGGTCCCACATGGAATGTCCGTTTCGTTGACCGCCCCCGAAGCTTTTCGCTTCACTTTCCCGGCTCAGCCTGATAGGCATCTGCAGATTGCTGGTGTACTTGCTCCTGGTGCGTCTCGTCCAGATAATCCTGCGGAAGCCCTTCCCGCTGCCCTCATCCAGCTGATGAAGGATATTGGGATTCCTAATGGGATTGGCGGGGTCGGGTACGATAAGGCTGATATTTCGGATCTTGTGGAGGGAACCATGAAGCAGCAGCGTCTGTTGGCCACCGCTCCGCTATCTGTGAACGAGTCGGACATCGCTCAAATTTTTGAGCGCTCAATCGAGCTATGGTAGGTAGAAATGCCAATCTACGAATTGGAGTGCAGTCTCGGTCACCGTCTCGAGGTTATCCAGTCGATTTCGGCGATGATTCCCCCTTGCCCTGGTTGCGGCTCGGAGATGTACAAGCTTCCTTCGACTTTTTCGATTGGCAAGCGCGCAGTACTTCCACTAAGTCCTGAAGCTATGCCTCAGACTTGGAAAGGCACTTACAATGGCAACCTGGAGTATGTGAATTCGCTGAGGAAGATTGTCGACGAGCGCGTGGCGATTGAGGAGCGATACCCAGAGCTAGCTGGCGATCGAAGGCCGATCTTAGCTCACGAAGGAAGGTACGAGTCCGCACCTTTGCGGGCCGGCGATCCGGTAATTGCAAAGACCACACACGGCCATGGGCACGACCATGGAACAGTGTCCGACCATGCGCCCGGCCATGGGCACGACCATGGAACAGTGTCCGACCATGCGCCCGGCCATGGGCACGACCATGGGCACGACCATGGGCACGACCATGGAACAGTGTCCGACCATGCGCCCGACTACGGACGGTCGGAAACGACACCTTTGCTCAATAGCAGGAATCGCCAGAGAGTGCAAGATTGAATCTGGAGCGGTTTCAGGGTCGGACTTTGCGGCCCGGAAAGTCTCATCGTTTAGTAGCGACTTCTGGTGGCGGTAAAGTCCAAGATTTGCTGGCGATGTTGCATTCTTATGGTGTGTCGGAAGTCGAAGTAGGAGCTTCCAGGAGAGCCCAGTACAGTAGCGACGCTTCAAACTATCGGGTTGTTCCCTTGGCGGTGGTGTTTCCTCGTTCGGTCGAAGAGGTGATTGCCGTGCGGGAGGTCTCGGCGATCACCGATACTAAATTGACGATTCGCGGCGGAGGGACTTCGGTAGCCGGAAATGCGGTGGGCCCAGGGATAGTAGCAGATCTGAGCCGACATTTAAACAGAATTGTTGATGTCAACCTCTCTGAGATGACCGCCATGGTTGAGCCCGGTGTGGTACTGGATCAATTACAAAAGACCGTCGCTTCATTCGGTGTACGCTTTGGCCCAGACCCATCTACCCATTCGCGATGCACTGTTGGAGGGATGATCGGCAATAATGCATGTGGTTCTCACTCGGTTGCATATGGGCGCACCGCTGAAAACGTCCTTTCGCTTGATGTGGTCGACGGCAAAGGCCGCCGATTTTTGGCAGAGAAGGGTCTCGGACAGGTTGAGGGTCTTTCAGAGCTGGTCAAACGGTACGGCAAGACAATCTCCGTCGAATTGGGGCGTTTTGGTCGCCAGGTGTCGGGTTACTCTCTTGAACATCTGTTGAAGAAAAATGGGGAGGATCTTGCCAAGGCGCTTGTTGGGACTGAAGGAACTTGCGTAGTAGTTCTTGGTGCGAAGCTCTCCCTGGTGCCTGTTCCCAAAGCAACGGCGCTAACGGTGCTTGGCTATCCGGACATGGCAAGCGCTGCGGACGCGGTAGCTGCCATATTGGAGTTGCATCCTCAAGCGATAGAAGGAATTGACTCGCGCTTAGTGGATGTCGTCAGGCGGCACAATCCCGCTTCAAAAATTGAAGACCTACCCGAGGGGGCAGGCTGGTTATTTGTCGAGACTGCCGGAAGTAGCGAGAGCGAAGCCTTTGCTGCAGGCAAGGCTATTGCCACAATTTCTGGGGCGGTCGATGCGGCAGTGGTGCCGGCGGGCCCTCGATCTAGGGCGCTTTGGAGGATCAGGGAGGATGGAGCCGGACTCGCTGGGCGCACGGCCCAAGGACGTCGGGCCTGGCCTGGTTGGGAGGACGCTGCGGTTCCTCCATCACGACTTGGTAGCTACCTGAGGGAGTTCCAGAACCTTCTTCGAGAGTATCACCTTGATGGGTTGATGTATGGGCACTTTGGCGACGGATGCGTCCACGTTCGGCTCGATTTTCCGCTGGATTATCGCAATTACACGATCAGGCCGTTTCTGGTTGACGCGGCAAAGCTGGTAGCTAATTTTGGAGGTTCACTTTCTGGCGAACACGGCGATGGTCGAGCTCGGAGCGAACTGCTGTCGATCATGTACAGTAAAGACGCTATTGCAGCCTTCAAAGAGTTCAAAGGCCTATTCGATTCCAAGAGCCTCTTGAACCCAGGTATCGTGGTGGATTCCGTATCCGTCGATTCGAACCTCAGGTTGCCATCGATAAAAATACTTCCTCGAAACCCAGGCTTCATCCTCGCTGAGGATGAAGGTGATTTTGGCTCTGCCGTACATAGGTGCGTCGGAGTCGGCAAGTGTCGAGCGGACAATTTAGCTTCGGGCGGATTTATGTGTCCGTCTTTTATCGCCACGTCCGACGAAAAAGAGTCAACGCGGGCCAGGTCGCGGATATTGCAGGAGATGATGAATGGCTCGCTTATAAAGGGCGGATGGCGATCCCCGGAGGTACACGAAGTATTGGATCTCTGCCTTTCCTGCAAGGCGTGTGCAACCGATTGTCCCGCTGGGGTGGACATGGCGAAGTATAAGGCTGAGGTACTTCACCAGGCGTATCGACGAAGAATCAGGCCGGTAAGCCACTATTCATTAGGGTGGCTGCCTCGGTGGGCAAAGGTAGCCGCAGTTGCACCTTCGTTAGTAAATCTCGCTTTTACGAGTCGAACAATGAGCAAAGCCATCTACTATTTGGCTGGAGTGGATAGCAGGCGAACGCTACCACGTTTTGCCCTGCAAACCTTTACCGATAAGTATCCTTCATCCGACGTATCGTCTCTAGTAGATAATTCTTTAAATGAGATAATTCTGTTCGTTGATAGCTTCACTAACCATTTTTCACCTGAGATGGCCGAAGCGGCTGTTCGGGTCCTATCCGAGGCTGGATTTGCGGTTAAGATTGCGCCATCGGACTTATGCTGCGCAATTACTTGGATATCAACTGGTCAGCTCGACGCTGCACGCAATAAACTTCGACACCTAGTCCACGTTTTAGCACCGGCCGCTAGTCAAGGCACGCCGATAGTAGTGCTCGAGCCATCCTGTGCTGCGGTTTTACGGGGCGACCTGAAAGACCTGGTCGCCGGGGAAGGAGCAGCGAGGGTTTCCGAAGCAGTCCATACGTTTGCTGAAATTCTCAATCTGGCTAGGAAGCGAGAGACGAGCCCGTGGATTCCGCCGGACCTGAGCGGAACGAAAGTGATGATACAACCTCATTGCCACCAGTATTCAGTTTTTGGATTTGAAGAAGACCGCACTTTACTGCAAGCAACTGGGGCGGAAGTCCAAATTCTGGCCGGATGCTGCGGTCTAGCTGGGAATTTTGGAATGGAACAGGGCCATTATGATCTTTCTGTCAAAGTTGCGGAGCGCACCCTGTTACCCGCACTAGCCATTGCCGACCAAAATACTGTTGTTCTTGCCGATGGTTTTTCATGTCGAACTCAAGTGGCTGATCTATCATCAAAGCGAGCTATTCATTTGGCGCAACTGATAGCGGATCGACTTTTGCCCCTGAATATTTGAGGTTTGATGCCAAAAGGATCCATACTGAGCAGACTTTCGTCGGTCGCCGTTACGTCCAGGGAAGTTTCAAAAGGCCCGTCGAGCACCCCTCGGTGGAGTGTCAACGATTACCTGAAACGTTTTCGGTTGAGTACATGACCGAAAGTGAGTAACGCCGTCGGCCCTGATATGGGTGAGCTTTAATTTTGCAGTTACAACACCGCACAATGAAGTTGAAGAAAAACTGAGCCAGGACGCTTTAGGAGTGCAGCCACGAGGTATTCAAGCCAACTTCCAACATGGGGGCTTTCTGACGAAGGCAGCGCTCGGCTGGAATTTTCACTTTCACGTGAAGTAGTTTTCGATACGTTCCAGTGGCGTGGGTGCTGTCAGGTCGATGTAATCTTTGCTTGTGGCTGCGGTAGATCCAATGGTAAGACTTGTGAATTTGACTCAGATGCTTCTTGAAGCGGCGAGCCCTCTCACCTTGCGGGAAATTGACGAACGACTAGAAGGTATGTCTGGATCGCCCGAAGCAAGACGCAAGGTGTTCGAGAGGGCAAAATCTGACTTGAGAGGTTTGGGAATTCCGATAGAAGCCGTCCAACTTCATTCAGGCGATGTTGGGTATACCATCAATCCCGCTGCCCTTGTGTTGGATGTGAGTCTGACGGAGCAAGAGAGCGTTGCGCTTGCAAGTGCCTTGGCGATGGTGAGGGTAGAAGGCAGGCCACCGTCGGATTTGGCAGGCAAACTTGGTTACATTCTTAGCGGAAACAGCTCAGCATTTATCGACTTAAATCGGCCTGAGCTCGTTGGGGTGATGTACGAAGCCGCTATTAAGGCCAAGGTGGTTCGCTTTCGTTATTCGGGAACGGTTCGCAATCTTGAAATATATCAGATTTCTTCAAGATGGGGAAGATGGTATGTAACGGGCAAAGACGAGGCCCGAAACAGCGTTAGAACCTTCAGAGTCGACCGTATTAGTGGATCAATTGAGATAATTGCTGATTCGCATTACCATAGGCCCAACTGGGAAAATAAAGATCGGCCACTAGGTGAACAGGCGTGGTTTGTAGACGAAGACAATTTGAAGATCGCGAAAGTCAAAGTCAACGAGACAGATGCGAAGGTAATTAGATCTTCTGGACTTGCAAGCTCGATGCTGGTCGGAGACGATGGATTTTGGGAATGTGAATTCGTTTTTTCTGAAGAATCCGGTCTTCGAGCTTTTTTCTTCGAGCTCAGCTCACTTCCGAAGATTATCTTTCCAAAGGAACTTCGGGAAGACTTCTACCGCTGGATCGACGCCACTCAGAAACGCTACCAGGAGGAACGGTGCCTAAATTGGGATGCCGAAAATTTTTTTCCGGCGGAGGGGGGAGTCGAATCTCGGCGGCAGGGTCACCGTGTGTCTAGGTTGAATGGCCTGGAAAACGCAAAGGGCCGTTTTTCCCTTTTGACCCGGCTACTTCCCGTGCTTCAAAGCCAGAGTGAAATGTCTATTTCGAAACTTGCATTATCTTTTGGCATTGACAAACCTCACTTAATCTCCTTGTTAGAAACCGCAGCCACTTGCGGTCTTCCCCCTTACACTCCAGACACGTTATTTGAGATTTTTGTCGACGTCGAAAACGATAAGGTTTTTGTAGATGTAGATTCGAAGCTCGCACTTCCCCGAAAGATAAGTTACATTGACGCTTTGGTATTTCGATTTTCAGCGTCGGTCATAAGCACATACTTGAAGGGGGAGTCCGATACGCTTAATAGCGCTCTTTCAAAGCTGCAAGCAGCGCTTATTGGCGAAGAAGACGCTCGGGAGCTAGTTTCTGTAGGAATTTCCTCGAGCCCACAGTTAGATGTCGTTCGCGAGTGCATCGCCAAGAACCGCGCTGTGAAGATTGAATATTTTTCGCAGTCTTCGAAAAAGATCAAACTTTGGGAACTGGAACCGATTCAGGTCTTCGTACGTGATGGACATTTCTATCTATCAGCTCGAGTGGTCGAATCGAGAGAGAGAAGGACTTTTCGGGCTTCGAGGATTCTTTCCGTGAAAGAGGGTCGGGCAAACAATGAACTGGCTGAAATGGATGAAACCGAGCCGGCTCAGCCACTTGCGGTCTCCAAAGACACAGAGTATGCGTATCTCGAGGTAGACAAATCTGGACTAAGACAGCTAGAGCTTATAGCACCTAGCTATCTAACCATTTTGGATTGCCAAGACGATCGGTGGCTTGTTTCTCTGCCCGTTGTTTCAGGAAAATGGCTCAATACGACACTTTTAAAGGTTGGTCCGCACGGAGTTTTGGTCGGAAACGAGGATCTGAAGGCAGACTTCCGTCGTGTGATTGATGAAT
Source organism: Actinomycetes bacterium (assembly GCA_021846265.1). Taxonomy (GTDB): domain Bacteria; phylum Actinomycetota; class Acidimicrobiia; order Acidimicrobiales; family Acidimicrobiaceae; genus JABEUN01. The sequence continues at coordinate 9,473 of JAJZCF010000012.1, forward strand.
TGGCATCCGACTGACGAGTCATCTGCGGGTAAATGAGTAGGGTCAGCCAGTCTGTTTTTTAATAGATTCCGGGTCGAATCGAGGACCGAGCCAGGCTTCCCTGCTTAGCACGTATCTCACCATGTTTGGAGTCAGCTTGTCATCGGCTTCGATGACGAACCCAAGGCGCTTTGGTATGTTCGCCGAGCGAGTATTGTCTGGGTCGACGGTGATCGAAACGCTTTCTAATCTGTATTTGTTGAAAGCTATGGAGATCATGGCGAGAGTGGCCTTAGTCACGAATCCCTTGCCTTCAAAATCCGTGTGTATCCAGTACCCGATATCAACACGCATCTTTTTGAAGTCGATAGGTTGGAAGCCAATTGTGCCTACGAGCTTTCCGTAGGTGCAAATTCCGGTGACAAAACCCGTTCCGGTTACTAGCTGCATAAGGCAGTTCGTGACGTAGTTGTCCGTATCTTCAACCGTCTGGAGTTGCTCGACCCAGGCTTGGTATTTACCTAGATGCGGGCGATCGGAGTCAATGAGCGAAAAAAGTTCAAAACTGTCAAAGTGGGTAAGGAGCCTCAGCGTAGTTGAGGTCGAGGCTTCTAAATTGAACTCGAACACCGTATTTTTAACGCTCCTATGACCTTCTCAGTTAAAAGACTTTTTGCTAGACTATCCGACGGATAGCTCAGACAGTATCCTTTGGGTAAACCCGAATATTTATCGCCAGTTTTTCCTCGTGGCAAAAAAGACTCGACCTGTAAACGTCCTTCAAAATCAGAAGTTACAGAAGAGTTCTACGGCTCTTGCAGCGTCCCGGGAGGAATGATGAGGGCGATTTCTACAGAAGCCATTGCGTATTTTTCGCAAGAGGAGCTTTTTGGTCAGTACGAGCTGGGCGATGGAGTGGGACGGATCTTGGGATCAGACTCAGCGGACCTGATCTCACTAGACAAAGGTTCGACGCTAGGAGCTCAGGACCTATCTGATTTGCTAGTTAAAGCTATGGCGGATACTAGGAGAAAAAACGTTGGATACGAGCTCGTGCTAGCTATGCCAAAACAACTCTCCCTGGCCTGGGCATTAGGTGGCGAAGAATTTGGACGGGAGATACTGCACCTTCATGACTTTGCCGTTGAAGCCACACTTAATTACATTGAAGCCACGGAGATCTCCCCAAGTGGGAGGTTAGAGGGATTGGGTTCGCAAGGGGGCTGTGCTATCAGCTTCAATCACGCACTTTCGAGGTCGCACGATCCTCATATTCATTCACATTTGATAATTGTTAACTCGGTTAGGGCGAGGGGCCAAGATTGTACTTCTGCCCTCGATGCGAGGAGGCTCTTTTGGAACGAAGGATTTTTTCGAAGTGTCTATCGCCATTATCTGTCTAGCCGTATTTTAGAATTTGAAAAGGATTGTAAAGGTGACTACCTAGATCGTTGTGGGTATGGACCTCACCTCGATTATCTGACTGATTTTTTTTCTTCTCGCTCTAGGGAGATTTATCAAAAAGCGTCAGAGTACGGAGGCTCTCAAGACGCAAGACGGTTGGCTGGCCTGATCAATAGGCCCCAAAAAGTGATTATTGACCTGCAGGGGCGTAAGGTGGCTTGGAGAGAGAAGGCGCAAGAGGCCATCGAGTCGAAGCCAAAGAACACTCCTTTCAAAGGTGGCCCAACCAAGCGCAATGCTAGAGTCTGGGGCGCTCTCCACAGCGAAGTGAACTTTCAACTTCAGAAAGATTACGGAATCGGTGCCGATGAGGCACTTAAAAGAGCCGCCGTAATTTTGGGCTTTGACGAGACCGACCCAAATTTATATGGGCGGATGGCTAGAAGTGCGGACCGAATATCACCACTTGAGTACGCGGATAGAATACTGAAACAGAAACCAGGTAGCCACGCTGAAGTTCTTCTATTGGACAGGCCTGAGAATCTTCGAGGAATGCATCGAATGGCCGCCGAAGTTCGTGCAATTGCGCAGACGGCGGGTGAATTGCAGATTTATGATCCTTCTGGTCAGTTTGGCGCGGTTTGGAAATCTGCGCTGAGCGCTTCTACTTTTGCTAAAGGTGCGGATGGTGATGGCGGATCGAAGCAGACTACCCCTTTGGCGGAGTGGCAAGCCGATAAGAAAAGCGACCCATATCGACCAGCCCGGCTCCTTTTGGTCTCTCCAAATAGAATGGCGGTGTCAGAGATATGCGAATTGCTCGAAGACCGTCACTTCGGAGCTGTAATAGGACTTCGATCGTACGATCCAAATGTATCAGCGCGTAATGATCCTGTGGCTGGGATAGATATGACCCCGTTATGCTCCACTAACGTCGGCGGATCCGGCAGCATAGTGATAATGAGGGACAATCAAACGGCCTTCGGATTCGCTCTAGATCAGACTTTGAAGGTAGTGCTGGAGACTTCCTTGTCCGAAGGAACAAATACCGAGGAAGTACCAGAAAGAACGAAGATTCCATTAGCTGTATCTACGAAGTATGAGGCTAGGGTCGCTGCGGAGCTGCTAGAACGGAGTTTCTCAGAGTCGGAGGGTCGCGTGGAGTCTTTGCCTTGGAGGCGGGTCATCGTCCCACCAAGTTTTTGCTCTGCCGGTAAACCAACAATCGGCGAACTTTCTCGAAAGGATCCCCTGGAACTCAAAGTAGGTGGTGTGAGGTCGACGATTTCTAAAGCTAAAGAGAAATATTTCAGGCCAGCACACGCGCTATCCTTCGCTGAATGCGAGGCCCTTGATTGGCCGAGCTTCAAAGTAGCCCTGCAGACTGACCGCCAAGTGGCGCCGAGCGTGGACGGCAAGCTGATTGCGGAGGTAACCGTAATGTCCTTATTGGCAATCGATTTTTCAATGGAGTCGAGGATCGAGTTCATGAGGGCCGGATGGAGGCCCGCCGACGACCGTGACATATTCGATTTTGTGGCAGGGTTGACTCAGCAAAATGATCATGTAGTGGAATCAGTCGGAGAGAGTTACGCAGAGCTAGTCTCTGTTGCGAGGAACTGCAACTCTGGAATGAGCACAGTGGATGATCTAACCCGAGCGATGTCCGATTTTGAAATAAAAATGGCGCTGTCGACTGCTGCCATTAAGTCCGCTGGAGTTGAGGGAACACATTTCGAACACAAGTTGGGTGTACAAAGGAGGGTATTGGGTCTCGATTTTGGGAGGGAATCTGATGGCTTTTGCCTAGCACCTGGAAGGCATGCCGTGTTCGAGCGTGGAATCGAGCTAGGGATCTAGAGGCTTATCTTTATGCAGTTAGTGAATTGAATGTAAATAAAAACCATTCTTGACGAATGCCTTTAAATATCTGGAAAATTTGTGTACCCTAGTTATCGGTGCAGGCTGTGTGCCAGGTCGAGTATTCGTAGCGTCGAGCATGAATATCTTTTGGAGGGTGGAGTGAAGGTTCCTTTAAATGTTGGTGACTTTTTGCGCCGTGGGGCGGAGGTCTATCCCGATCGTTTGGCGCTGGTCGACGATCCAGAAGCAAAAGGTACTTTGGGTCGGCTGACGTATCGCCAACTTAATTCCAAAGTTATGAATATGGCCAGAGTCTTAGAGGATATGGGCGTATTGGTTGGCGAAAGAGTGGCTCTCATTAGCCCTAATTCCGGAAAGTTTTTAGTTTCCTATTATGGGGTCAGCGGTTTCGGTAGAATTCTCGTTCCGGTCAACTACAGGCTGAACTCTGAGGAAGTCGAGTACATTATTGAACACTCTGGTTCTCAGGTTGTTCTAGTAGACCCAGAGTTTCAGCATCTCGTTACGGGTGTGAATGTGAAGTCCGTAATAGTTCTTGATGGCATTGAGGATGCTGAGTTATTTGCAGACCTCGGAGACAAGCCGGCCCCTACCCCTTGGGAGGGCGACGAAGACTTTACCTGTTCAATTAATTACACTTCGGGAACTACTGCTCGGCCCAAAGGCGTTCAGATGACCCATAGGAACGCATGGCTGAATGCGGCGACTTTCGGCTGGCACACGACTGTTACTGATAGAGACACGCTGCTGCATACGCTTCCGATGTTTCACTGTAACGGCTGGGGAATGCCCTACGCAGTGACTGGTATGGGTGGAACCCACGTAATCCAGCGCAAGATTGATGGTGAGTCGATACTGGCCAACATTGAGAATGAGGGAGTAACCCTTGCTTGTGGGGCACCAGCTGTATGGGCGGCGACACTAGATGCTGCGTCCAAGAGGTCTGCTGCTAATCGACCGATTCCGGGCAAGTCAACAATGAGGATCGTAATGGCGGGTGCTGCCCCTCCTTCGAAGACGATTGAAAGAGTAGAGACCGAGCTTGGATGGGAGTTTATTCAGATCTATGGCTTGACAGAGACTTCTCCAGTATTGACGGTGAATAGGACCCGCTCGGAATGGGATTCATTGACTCCTGAAGAGCGATCCAAGCTGTTGTCTCGTGCTGGCACCCCAGGGATCGGGACGCAAATCGAACTTGATCCAAGCGGGGAGGTGTTGGCCAAGTCGAACGTAGTCTTCCAGGGATATTGGAACAACCCAGATGCTACCGCTGAGGCGATGGCGGGTGGGTTTTTCCATACGGGGGATGGCGGAACCAAGGAAACTGGTTATCTGACGATTTCGGATAGGAAGAAGGATGTCATAATCACTGGCGGTGAGAATGTCTCTTCTATTGAAGTGGAAGACGCGCTATTCCAACATCCAGCGGTGGCCGAGGTTGCAGTGATTGGTGTTCCAGACGATAAGTGGGGCGAAGCGATCAAGGCGCTCGTCGTGCTGAGGCCAGATGTTCAGGCAACTGAAGAAGAGTTGATTGAGTTCTGCCGCGGCCGTATCGCTCACTATAAGTGTCCGCGCTCCGTCGAGTTTCGCGATACCTTGGCCCGTACGGCGACCGGAAAGTTGCAGAAGTTTAAGCTCCGCTCGCCCTACTGGGAAGGTCGAACGAGAATGGTCAACTAGTAGTTAGATCGAACGCTAGAGGTCGGTGATGAGTTTGAACTCCTCACCGGCCTCTTTTTCGTTCCATCGAAGCGACACGACCTCTGCTTGGTGAGCGACCATGCTTGCAAGTTGGGACTTTGCAGCGGCGGATACTTCGCCACTTATTCCCATCGTGGTTTCGTATTGAGACTTATGTTTAAGAAGTGCATCCACCTTGGATTGAAGGTAGGTTTCGGTGGATTCAAAGTGATCCGGTTCGTCGGCCTCCCAAAGCAGGAGGGCGTTAGGCCGGTGCCTTTCAAGCTTATGTTCCGGGAAAAAAAGCGGATCTCGCGCTGCGACTATTGAGTCGCACGTGATCCACCCAGCGTTCCGGTGATCTGGGTGTAGTCGGTACCTTTTGAAAGGGTCATGCCCAAGGATGACTTCGGGTTTAATTTGTCTGATAAGGTATGCGACCTCGGACCGTTCTTTGTGCGTTGACTCTAACTCTCCGTCAATCCTTCCCAGAAAATGGACTTCGGCTGAAATTGAGATTGTTCTCGCCGACTCGATCGCTTCAAGTTTTCTCGCGTGGGCGAGTTCGCTCGGGTCCCTGTTCTCGTCCCAGGTTCCCTTTGATCCATCCGTGAGTATCAGGTAGTGAATCACGCAGCCGCCATTAGACCACTTTGCCAAAGTTCCGCCACATCCAAATTCGATATCGTCTGGGTGGGCTCCGATAGCTAGTGCAATAGCTGGAACCGGCATGTCGGTCGAAGTAGGTCTGTCCTGTCCCTTCAAATAAGTAGCCAAGTTAGTCAAGTGAGTTTATTCTCCTGCTAGTCGAAGCGATTTCGAGCTGCTTTAGCAACTCAAGATGGTTAAAGCCAAGGGAGCGGGCTAATTCCAGGTCGAAAGAGTCATCCAAATCTAATGCCAAACTTGGATTTTTTACTATCATTGGAGCTTGTGCAAGGGTGAATGCCTCTTGGACATGTGCTGCGAACGAATGGCCCCCGAAATGGAAGCCGAATCGGCCTGTCTGAGCTGGCAAAACTGGCAATGAGATGGCGTTTGTTCCAATCAGGTGTCTGTCTGGGACAATTACAATTTGGTTGCCCAGGGCTAAAAAGGATAGATCTCCAGCGAAAGGAAGATCTGAATGCGCTACGACGACGTGAGTGAAGCCCAACAACTGCAGCCTACCTAAGGAAACGTCCAGTGACGCATTGAGAGACATGCCGGGGTTGAAGAGGGTCCTGTACCCGAGCCCAGTGGCCCATTCTCTTATCGATAGAGATTCGCAAACGACATAGGGCACTAGGTCCGGAGACGAATTCAAGACCTTTATCGCAAGAGCTTGAGCGAGCCTTGATCTTGTGGATTGGTCAAAAATATCGGCTAGTCGCGTTTTAGCTTTGTTAAATGGCTTTAATGGTACTGCTAAGGCGGTTTTGAAGGGATAGCTTTTAGTGTCGGCCCCGTTAGGAATCATCAAGTCGAGACTAAATGAGATACGAGGGTAGGGGTACCATTTGTTGGTGGTTTGCGTTTGCGTTGATTAGATTTGGGGCGTAAGGTCAGTGAGTGGTGGCGAAAAACAATTAGACGGTATGTCGGAATCTGATGGAGAGATTTCCAGCGGGTTGCTGAGATTGTTTACGGACAATGGCGTCTCGCGGGAGACCCTAAGGGCCGCTATCGAATCCGATTCTCTGCACGTGCTCGCAGTAGACCTGTTACTTGGGCCGCCCGGTGACCTTCTAAGCGTCGCTCAAGTCGCTGAGATATCTGGGATAGAAAAGGGGGTCCTCGTCCGACTGTGGAGGGCTCTTGGTTTTACTGACCCCGTCGACCAACAGCCAAGTTTTCATTCCATGGACGTCGAAGCGTCTATCGCTTTTAGCGGACTATTGGGATCAAACCCAGCTGATGTAGAGGTCGCTGTCCAGTTGGCGAGGGTTATTGGTTCGGCTCTTTCGCGGGTGGCCGAGGCGGAAATATTGTCCTCAATTGGTCTCAAGGAGATTAATCGGTCCGAGCGTCGACTTAGCAATCTGGAGGTGGCGGAGAGGTTCTCTAGCTATGTCTCTCAAACGGTTCCTACCGTTCCTAAGCTTTTGTCGTACGTGTGGCTGCGACACCTTCATGGTGCGAGTAAGCGTCTGCTAATGCTTCGGCAACAGGGCGAAGGAGTCGAGCTTGCTCAATTCGAGCTGACCGTTGGATTCCTTGATTTAGTGGGATTTACGGTTTTGTCCCAACAGTTGGAAACCGAGGAGCTCGCCAGTCTCGTCAATCATTTCGACGAGGTTTCACATGACACTGTAACGCGCTTTGGCGGAAGGGTGGTCAAGATGATTGGAGACGAAGTCATGTTTGTCAGCGAAGACCCCGAGGCGGCGGTGGAAATTGCTATGACCATGCAGGAGAGCTATTCGCAGGATAGAGAAATTTCCGAGATTAGGGCGGGCCTGGCCCATGGGATGGTACTCGCCAAGGACGGCGACTATTACGGTCCTGTGGTAAACCTTGCTAGCAGGATTGTGAATATCGCAACACCTGGAAGCATCTTAGTGTCCGACGAAGTCAATACGAAACTATCTGACAGGCCATCGATCGATTCAAAGGCACTGCAGCCAAGATTTCTCAAGGATCTTGGATATGTCCAGCTCTACCGTCTGAAGCGGTCACTGTCCAAATAGGACATGGCCAGTGAATGGTTTAGATTTACTCGAGTCTCACTGCTCAGACCTCGATAGATGCGCAGCGGTCTAAGCGGTTAGTATCCGAACAATAACCTTGCGATTACTAGTTGGCCCAAACTTACTTGGCGCAAAACAAGAGTCTGAGGTCGAGAAATATAGGCTTTGGTAGAGATTTTTATAAGGAAGCGGATGGATCTCTAGAGGTTTTGTCTATTGCTCGAATGAAAGCAGTGGAATTGAGCGGTTTCGATTTCTCCCTGGTGGCGGCCTATGGGTTTTTGAGCTTGGGACTAGGCGAAGTGAGTCAAACGATCATTGCGGTCGACATTCACTCGGTAAGCGCTCCGGATGGATCGATGAAGGCGGCAAGTGGCTAGCGTGACGGATTATGTCACCGACATGCGACTTAGAGATGGAGCTATTCAACCTAGGTTCGAACTTTGTTGTTGGAATGGACGAGGTGGGTCGTGGCGCAGGTGCCGGGCCGGTTGTGGTAGGCGCCGCCAGCTTTACGCTTGACACGCTGAAAAGTATTCCTCGTGGCCTAGACGATTCCAAGAGGCTCAGTCCTAAAAAAAGGGTGAGTGTTGCGGAGGAGCTTTCGGTGATTCTTAACGATTACGCAGTTGGATATGCATCTCCTCACGAGATAGACCAACGAGGACTGAGTGTTGCACTTTCTATAGCGGGCCATCGAGCATTGATGTCTCTGAAAAGCCCAATCGACGCGATCCTGCTCGATGGGAATTTCAATTTCTTGGAATTGACAACTAGTGACCTTTACAGTGATCTTCCAGTATCTGGGTTTGAGGAAGTCCCAGTTCAACTCGTCGTCTCTGGAGATTCGAAATGTGCGTCGATAGCCTCCGCTAGCGTCATCTCGAAAGTTCTCCGGGACAAGGACATGATTGAACTTGCTGACGTATATCCAGAATACGGGTGGGAGGCTAATAAAGGGTATATGACAGAGTCTCACCGGTTAGCGATATCTAGGTTCGGACTTTCGCCACATCATCGGAAAAGTTGGAAAATTTAGCCTAACTTATGCGGACAACCGTACATTAGGACAAAAAGGCGATGTGACGGTATTGGTCTTTTACTCATGCTATTCCTAATTTGCATTTTTGCCGGGGGAATAGGCTTGCCGTTCGGCGTAGGCGGTGGCCCAAAAGTCGTTTCGGTGCTGGCATCGCAATTTAATGTTGACGTAAGACCGGCGATAGGAACTTCGATCGTTGTGGTAATAGCGACTCCATCTCTGGCAGCATTGGTTTTGGAGCGGGAGAGGATTACCAATCTTCGGATGTAAATATTCAGCAAACTCGCTGAAGAGCGACTTTTTGGGGCCAATCCGATGTTCCGTTCCGCCCCCAGCCTCGGTGAGTGCGCTGACCTAACCTTCGACCCCACTACCAGTGCCGAAGCTAGGCAGTGTCCGTTTCGAGGCGGGCGTTGCTGTAACTGTCTGCTTTATTGTCCTATCCGGGCGAGGGGTTTCCACCGACCCTCTCTGTGAGTCAGGCCGCCGGTTAGCCTACCAAGGAAAGTTCTCCGGGTGTTGAGCGACGCTTTCATTGATTCTGTGGGGCGCCACTGGAGCTGAGGGTGGCGGCGTTGTTTCAAAGATCTTTGATCGTGTCAGCCCCGTAAAGTAGGTCATTGCTAGGTTCGAAGTAGACCTTTGGACGGCCTTCATGGACAGCTGGAAAGAGTCTGAAGCTGAGAGTTCTAATGGAGTTGCCGACTTTGATCCCCAGGGGATTTACTGAAGCCTAGGTGTCAGTGCAATGGCATGGATTCCTTGGAGCGTAGGCCTTTAGTCGTGGGTATTCACTTATCGTTCTGGTGGTCGACTTTGATCTTCTTCGGGTCAGTGTTTGCCATTACAGCAATTTGGCGCTGCCTGGCCAACTTCGAGTTTTTCGGAGACACCCTCCTTGGTCACCCGCGTGCCGCTCCTTGGAGCCGATGCTTCAAAAGTAAAAGGCCTTCTCTGGATGGTATTCCTTCGCCATGACCGAACATATGTTCGTAAGGACTAACATCTCTATTTAACTAACCGAGGGTGGGCTTTATCCGTTGAGATCGAACGGTTCGCGTCAGCGCCCTACGGCTAGATTCGGGGGATTGCGGGAGGGTCTCGCGGGCCCAGGTTGACCAGGCCAAGACGTCGGCAGGGAGGTGAGTAGATGCTTGCATTGCATGTGAGTAAGAAGACCAACCAGGCGGTGTTTTTTCGGTTTTCTGACCTTGAATCCACATCAGCGAACAAGTCCAGAGTGGGTGCGAAACGGGGTGTGGAGATGACGGTTAATGCCGCCTACACCAGCCAAAGATGTCCCGAACCAGATTGCGGTTATGTCCATAAAGACAATCGCAATGGGGATCTGTTTCACTGCCGTAATCCCTATTGGAATTGCAACTGGCAGGGTGGTGCGGACAAGGTAGCCGCCATGAACCCAATGGCAATAACAAGTGATCGTGAGATCACCCTTTACACCCCCTATCGGGACCTAAAGAACCTACTTGACATTAGGTTCCAACACCGATTGGAAAGTAGAACCGGAGATGCGGGTGTCTCAATAGAGATCGCCAGTGATGCTGTCCTAACCCGTGTCGTCGAAGGGGATACTACCGCTTGGGGCAGGACTCGAAGTGAACCACGACAGAAATGTCTCGTGGGAGACACCAATGGTGTCGACTCGCAGAGTCCGGTTCTAACGGTTGGAACCGGGGAGACTCAGCGGCTGGCGAGCGAAAACAAGAGGATGGCTAGAAATGTCTAGGTTTTCTGGAGCGGTTGTTGTTTCAACTGGCGAGAAAGCCGGTATCCAACACGAACGGGTGTTCATGCATAAAAGCGGTAGCTTTAAAATCAGCGCACTCAGCCGCACTGTGCAAGGAATTGGATACCGCTACTGCGTGCTTCTGCAACGTAGCGACGGCTGGAGATACGAGCAACGAGAGGAGGTCGGGCCTACGGCCCGGGTGGGACTATCCCTCCTTACGGATAAGACAGCGGATTTCTGCTCCCACACCCATTTTCGATGAAAACCTATTCTGCACCGGGAGTCGCCGTTCGTAAAGGAGTGGGGGATGCCAACGAGGCGAAGACGCTGCCGACTTGTGAAAGGCTTCAGGATGCCCTAAAGGATCTTTCCATAAGGCGAGGTTCGACGGTTGTCGTCCATGCTTTGCCTGCAACTGGAACCTACACCTTCTTGTCGCTGCTTTTGGCAGAACCATCTCGCAAAGGAATATATTCGGCGGTGGTTGGTCTGGGCGACTATAACTTTTCTTTAGCAGCCTATTTAGACGTAGATCTTTCAAAAGTGATAACGATCGATCCGAAGCTAAGGTTTTCGGAGCGTGAACTTGCTCGGGCGGCATTTGCCCTCTTGGACGGCTTTGGAATAGTAGTGATTTCCGGAAAAATTGCTTCCTTGAATTCGCCTAGGTTTAGCGCTAAGGCTAGACAGAAGGGTGCAACTCTGGTGGTTGTTGAAAACAGTTCTTCGCCAAAGGATATTTCCCGCAGGGTCAAGGCAGACCTTCGACTTTTTGTGGGCAGGTCGCCGTGGACGTTGTCGGGTTCCGTCTCTAGCGGAATATTGACAGAGGGAGATATCACGGTGCAAGCCGTAGAGCGCATGGAACACTATCCCAATCGCCGGGCATCGTAGTGGCATGATTTCGCTGTGGAAAGATTTGTCTATCTGGAGCTATCCAACCTACTTGCTATGTGCTACGAGTGGGGGGAGAAGGACGTATGCGCTATTTTGTCAGAGCGTAAAGTGGTCGGGCTTTCTAAGGGGGCATTGGCTGGGGGAGTAGTTCTAGGGATGAGCCAGTCTCAGGCGATGTCCCATCTCCATCATCTCGAGTTTTACCCGAGAGATGTTAAGAAGGAGGCAAAGATTGCGTCAGCAGTTGCTAACGCGCTAGATAGCGTCTCCCCCTATTTCCGCTATTTAGATACGACCTCCGCCTACCTTCCTTATAGGGCGGTGATGAGGTACTTCAAAGAATCGATTGCGCTTATTAGCTCGATAAGGGAAGCTCTGTCGCTGCTCGATATGCCCGGGGGACGGAGATTAGATGACGACGACGTTTTTATCGGTATTGCCGATGGATTGGTGGCCGCTAAGGCTGCCAGCCTTCAGAATCTGGTCATCCCTCATGATGCCAACCAAAGATTCTTGGAGTCTCTTCCCGTAACGGTGCTTGGTGATGATGATGTTGTTGAAACGCTAATCCGACTTGGTATTGGTACTGTAGGGGATTTTATTAACATGAACCTTGCCGATATTTCGGCAAGGTTTGGTGTCCGGGGGATTGAACTTTTTGAGACGGCACGTGGGAGTCGTGCAAGTCCACCAGGATGCACCCCTCCTTCTAAGGGGGTCAAGGTGAGTTTTACTGCCGAATTCCCCTTAGTCGGATATGACCAGGTCGTTTTATCGCAGATACCAAAACTTGCTGAAGAAGTTGAGAAACTTCGCAATGCTGGACTAATAGTGACCTCGCTAGAGATTTCAATCTCGGCTTCGAGATCGGACTCGAGAAGGAGTTGGAGCTTATTTTCTGGATTTGACGAAAGATCAATCGCTGACAGAATTATTTGGCAACTTCAGGGGATGGAGGAGCACTTCGAAGGGTCGTCCGGTTGGGACGGAGTAAATGGTTGGCAGGTAGAGTTTCTCGATGTCGTCGATGATGCCGGCATCCAGATGGACCTTTTTGGATCTGCCAAGGCTCCTCCTGGAATGACCATTAGAGCAGCCATGAGGGCGGAGACGATCCTTGGAGTGAACTCGGTCTGTGTTCCTTACGTTGAAAGCGCAAGGTCATTGACCGATACCGTCGGATTTTCCTTCTGGCAGGAGTTTTTGCAGGGATTTTCCTTTCGATTAAAAAATCATCGGGGTGGATCTGGTTTTCATAGCGGACCCGTGAATCAACGGGCCAGTAATTCCCCGTGGCCTGGTTCTATTCCAAATCCTCCGCCAGCTCGGGTTTTTAGAGACCGTCCCATCGTGGAGGTGACTTCGTTGACTGGTGAGGTCGTAAGAGTGAATCGTAGGGGTGGTATGGGTCTGTCTCCTTCGGTGGTGAAATTTCCTTGGGGAAAGCGGACAATAGAGGATTTTCTAGGACCATGGCTAGTCCATCAAAGGTGGTGGGACGAAGACCAAGAACAACGCTTTGCACGCCTGCTCGTTCTCTTGGGCGACGGAACTGCACATATTTTGCTCACGCATGAAGGCTTATGGTATCTAGAAGCGAGTTATGACTAGCACCCAAGCTCAAAACACCGCTCGCTTCCATAGCGCTGCCAGAAGATCACTCAGATAGGTCCCACCAAATTGGCTTCACTGCCTTGTCGTAGTCGGCAATGAAGCCAATCTGACTGCCAAGGTGATCCCACCGTTAAATGAAGCTGTCGTCTCTGATCAACTTGCTTTGAAAGATCAAGAAGAACAACTCGAGTCGGTGACCCAGAGGGTTGAGATAATTGGCTCGGGATGCGGGCGGTAAATAACAGAGGGCAAATGAGCTTTGAGCCATTCCTTGTAGTTGCCATAACGGTGTGAGGCGAGCCATCGTCCATTACGAGATGGATCTCCATAATGAGATCTGCTCCTTGGTCGATGTCGTCAAAGGAGGCCCAGAAGATCTCCGCTTCGCCGCTAGTTATTTCTCTTGTAAGTACCTCTTCATCGTGAATGTCAAGGGCTTGGACGAAAGAGGCTGTTTATGTGGCGGCGGTAGTCAAACACCCTTCGACGAGGCCGACCGGCTCGGAGTGGCTGGTAGAGATATCGGTGCTACTTGGCCTGGATGGTCGTCATTTCGTCCATCGACAACATTGAGGCTTCTTTATCCCCGGGAATTGAGATTCAGTCCGACGACATCCAGCACGCTGTTTTAGAATTTGGTGTCGGTTTTAGAATTTGGAGAAGTTTTGGCGCTTTGATCCACTTCGCACCCCGTAAGGCGGATCTGCACTTAATCCAAGACACACCACAATTGTCACCTGGAGACTTCAATACACTCGGTTTCTCATAGATGATTTGCTGGCTCCTTCTGGATTTAGAGGGAAACTAATTCAGTGGGATTGGATTCCGAGGTAACCTAGGCACCCGCTCGTCGTATCGCAATAGACGAATCCGCCCAGGTCTGGAAAGATCGCAAATGACCCCTAGGCCAGACCCTCCTCAATCTACGGTGCTAGATAGCGAAGTAAGACTCGTTTATAGCGACTTCTTCGGGGAATTGCTTCGACGTTATGACTTGAGCGGCCAACAAGACGGCTCTCAATCGCACGACATTACGGATCGAAGTAGTGGGCGTTCTTTGTTTGGCTTTCTAACTTGTGCCGTTCCGCGGGTTTCACCGTTATAAGGAGGGCTTATTTCGTTACTTCCGTAAACAACCGAGTCATTAGCGTTGCGACGTGCTAGTTAGGAATAAATTTTGATTATGCCGACTTTAGCTCGCCCTCTCAAGCTGGTGCGGGCAGCAGCCGGGCTTGCAGGTCGCTTTTGAATTAGCGATTTTCGAATGTGAGCTCATCTTTCGCCAGGAGCAAGGATTGGAACCTGCTAAATAAGATCCGTGAAAATACCCGTAGCTTGGCGATCGATATTTCGCTGCGGCGAGTGTCACAGGTGCGCATCATAATTAGTGCTATGACGAACCAACAGCTGAAGCTAATTGAAGAGGATCGGACTGGCTGCGAAATCTTCCGAAAAGGCACTATTGACGATCGCACCAGAACTATAGGTCTTGCAGGGATTAGAAGGGCACGCAAAGCCATGCAAAGAGCACCTTATGATCATGCCCAGAGTGCCTAGCGGGGTATTTCCGGCCGAAGCATGGAAATTATCTTGGAATAAATGATTGCCACTGAACCCCGAGACTGATGGCTAGTTAGGATGCTTTGCAGTTGTGAAAGTTATCCTTATTCTTAGCGAGGTACCGGAGGCTGCTTTGGCAAAGTCAGAAATATTGCATCGTCTGGGTCTTGGGGAAGAATCCAAGGTAGTTATCTTGGCATCTGAACAGTTAGGATTTTCGAACTCCATCAATGTTGGAACTTACGATGCATTAAGGCGTGGCCTTCTGACCTCAACCCGAATCATGGTTCCAGCTCCATGGGCTCGAGGAGCCATCTCCTCTTACCACGGCGAAGACGTGGGCGTGCAGCTCGTTACGAACTCGGAGCACCCCATCTTCCATTGCGGCCCTCTTACCTATGCACCTAGCCTATTCGATGGTTCAGGCGGCTTTCCAAGCGAAGTCGAGGATTTTTGGGATCATGCCGACCCGGAAGAAACACGCAGGGAGGCTCGCGCACAGATTGAAAGGGCGATTTATTGGGGCTTCGACGTCAGTCACTTGGCATCTTCTAAAGATGCAATGGTGGCTAGGCCTGAGTTTTTCGACATTTTGCTTGAACTCGCCCTAGAATTTCGTCTACCTTTGCGACTCGACAAAAGTCTCGACGACCCACTGATTGGATTTCCGGCATTTAGGCTCGCTTCCGAGGAGGGAGTTCTTACGACCGATCATCATGTCGACCTCTGGCACAAAGAATGGCTGAAGTTCCAGAACCCGACGGAGGTATTTGAGGAGGTAGTCCTTTCGATTGAGCCTGGCATTACCGAAATAACTATTCGCCTTGGCGAGGACAGCTCCGAACTTAGAGCTTTGATGCACGATTGGCCCCGCTATGTATCTTTCCAGCAGTTAGCGTCCAGCCCTAATTTGATTATGGAAATGTTCGAGAAAATGGGCATCAGGGTCATTGGGTATAGGGACCTCAAGCAGGCAGCGCAAGCTATCAGCTGAAAGTCGACGGACTTTCAAGTCGGACGTTCAAATCCAGACGCGCAAAGCAATGGTTGGATTGGCCGGAAGCGGACCGTAATTCAGCCCAAGGCGCCGATACTCAGGCGTCGAGTGAAAATGGAGTTGCTGCGGGCAGAGGAAAACTTAAACCTAACTCGATTACGACGTGACTCGCTTCGACGAGCGTATAAAACGGCATTGGCCCCGAAGTGGCCACAACTAGAACTCGGTCAGAGCCGCAAGATTCGTTTCTAGTTCTTTGTATTCACTCGAAGATGTAATCGGGAGCAACTGCAGAAGTTTGGTCATGTCGCTTCCGGCAACCTTCAATTTTCCCTGCATAAACGCGGTATTGGCATCCATCTGGCCAGACTGTATCGCCTTTGCGTCTTCACAAGTCATAGTCATGTTTAGGTCTGAGTCTTCCAATGCCCCTAGTCCAGCTGCCACTAGCTGTCCGTTCTCCACGGTCCAGTTGTATTCAACATCGCCTTCGGGACAGTCGGTGATTAAGTAGTTGATCTTCGCTCCCAAACCGGGTTTTTCGGGCATCTTCTTGCCAAGGCGAAGTGTGTCATCTATCCATTCCTGCGAAAGCCACTTACCCACTCAAATCACTCCTCAATGCCAAGTGCAGACATGCACCGATTTGCCCGACGTTCTTGGATGCCGAATAAAAGCTATTGTACCTATCTTGTTGGGTTAAATACCTGCAAAGAGGTCAGTCTCTAAGACATCTAAGCTGGTCCCCACCTTTGATTGTGCTAACCGATAGTCTTCGAGCGGATAGGCGGCCGCTTGATCCTGCGAGGATAGGCCGAAGAAGAATTGTGAATTCGGATCTATTTGACTACCGTGAGAGCGCAGAGCCCCAAGTTTTCTGTCGAAGTAGTCATAGACGTTTATCGAAGTTGTGATCTGTTCGTCCTGACCTGGACGAGCAAGGGCCTCATCGTTGTAAGGCGACTCTAAACCAAGCTGCATAAAGCGCTCGTGTAATGCAATGATACGAGCTTTGGACCAAATTGTGTAATAGAGCTTGCTTACTTGGTGTGCCCGACCTAACTCGGGGTGATATTGGTGGTCTCCAGCTAATTGGAAGGCTAATACTGAAATTTCATGGACCTTTAGGTGGTCGGGGTGTGGATAACGAGACTGATCTTCGCCATAAGTAATTAGGACTTGGGGGCGCTCTTTGCGAATGATTTCGACCAAGGCAGACGTTGCTTCGTCTAGGCCAATATTGCAAAAAGCCGCAGGACTGGAATTTGATTGGGAACCAGCCATACCCGAGTCTCGATATCCGAGCATATAGACCTCGGAATAACCCAAAATGTCAGTAGCCTTCTTCAACTCTTTTCGGCGCACGTCAGCAATATCAGCTGAGCTATTTAACCCAGTGAAATGCTGGTTAAGCATTTCACCTTCTTCTCCGCCCGTAGCGCAAACTAGCACGGTGCGGACGCCGTCGTCGGAGTATTTTGCGACAGTTCCTGCCGTTTTTGAGGACTCATCGTCTGGGTGAGCGTGCACCGTCATCAGGGTTCGTACCGAATCCAAAACTTCCCCTATAAGCAAATTGACCAATACCAGCCTAACTGGGAAAATGATATACGCCTTTGGACATAGGAATTTGGCATGCGAAAGCTGATTGGAGTTTTTGCAGACCTTATTTCATTGCGCTTATTGCTAAAAGTTGCTGCTACGGCGAGGTTTCATCCGCCTTTAAGGGTCATTTGGAGCCCGACTATCTTCGTTACCTCTATTTGCAAAAGGATTTCGCGGGCCACCAACTGTTGTTGTAGTGCCCCGCGATGATACCTAACTTTCTGGCAAAGTGCTGGTGAGGGGCTTTTGAAAAACTAAGCCACTCGTGATGTGAGTGTTTTTTAAAATAGGCTCTAGAACAATGTTGGACATAAAGTCCTAAAGGCATACCCCCTTATGGGCGATTAGAAGACTCGCCGAAGGCGAGAAGCTGCTCTAACGTTTTGAGGCGCAACGATCGCCGAGGTAGCTCGTAAGTTTGGGCGAGTTCAAGGGGTGACAGCAACACCCCTGGTGTAAGGGGTCCACCGGTTCAGAGCGTGAAGGAGGACAAGGATGTTCGCTGGAACTAGACACGCCGAAAAGTGGAGGTGACGTCATTGGTAGCAAACCCGCTTACTTTGTCCGAGAGCGAAGAGATCCGAGTTGGGATAGATCATGATGGCACGATCTCTATGATCGCAAAGGAGCTAGAGCGCGCGAAATCGACCATCAGTCGTGAAATCTTCCGCAACGGCGGCAAGGGGGCCTACCGAGCTCATGCCGCTGAGGAGCATTGCGTGGGAGAGCGTGCTTGCGAGAAAGAGGCACTCTTTGAGTCGACGCTAGCGCTCGCTGAGCATGTAGCTAAGCGCCTTCGCTCCAAGGATTCGCCGATGACGATAGCAAAGGAGCTAGAGAGCGGATTCCTCCCCGATATCTCGATTACGGTGAGCCACGAGACGATCTACGCAGCTATCTACGTGCATGGACAGCGTGGCCTGGCAAAGGCTCCGTGTTAACTTGCACCTCAAGCATCGCTATAGGAAGCACAGGCAGGCCTAAGGCACTGCTGAGACCCGGAAACTGGGCCCGCTCGGCAGGTACGCCAAGATCATCGAACGTCCCTGGGAGGCCACGGAGCGGACCGGGTCGGGTACATCGAAGGCGACCTCATCACCGGTGCCTACAGCCGCTCCGCTATCGCAACCCTGTTCGACTGCGCCTCTCGCAAGGTCTGGCTTGCCGGGTTTCCAAAAGACCACGGAGCCGACGTGACGCTAGCCGCGTTCATTGAGGCGATCGAGCGGATTTCAGCGGAGATCCGACTCAGCCTTACCTGGGACCAAAAACGCGAGATAGCGGCGCACGAGATCCTGAGTGGCTGCACCGGGGTCCCCGTGTACTTCGCAGACCGCACTCGCCATGGCAGCGACCCACCGGCGAGAACGGCAACGGACTGCTCTGTCGCTACGTTGACAAGGGCACCGACCTCGCGGCCTTAAATAAGGACGGCATACGGGCGATCGAGCATGGCCTTCCCACGATGCCCCGCCGGGTGCTCGGATGGAAAACTGCGGACGAGGTGTTTACTGAAATGTTTCGATGACCGGTTTAACTCGCCATCTAATAACGCCAAGGACGAAACAAACGAACAGGAGTCCAAAGCAGAGCACTCGATCTCATTGGGGGGACAAATGAGGATCAGTAGAATTGCGAAATCTACCGGACTTGGTGTTGGGACATTTTCGCTTTCGACTGCGGCGGTAGGGGTGGCTGAGTCTGCGGCGTGGGCACAGACAACGGCTTTGGGCGTACCGAACTCGGTGATCTCTGATCCAGCGTCGAAACTCATCTGTGACCTCAAAGTAACTTGCGCCACATGGGCGTATTTCGATCCAGGGGAATGGTTTTGACTGTCTACCCTGACAATGAGAGTGGGACCTGCACAATGGTAGACATGAGTTTCCAAGCCGTCCCGGGACCGTCAGGGCCGTTATATGCGTGTGTATTTTCTCTCGTAGGTACGGGGGTATTGAGGGGTCCCTTATCTTGGAGAGGCCACCATTGGTGGTGCATTATTTAGTTGCGGGCTGGAGTGTATTCGGGTATTGTTTAGGCCAAGGAGGTACTCGTGTTTCCCCAATACCTCGAATATAGAAAAGATAACGACAAGATATCCCCCTCGGAAAACCAATCAAGAGACCTCAGTGGCGTCACCTCGGAGTGGCAACTTGTGGTAAGCGATACGCCTTCAAGTGTTGAATTCGTTGTATTCCAGGTAGCTTCTGTTATTCTTGCAGAAGTAATTGGGGTCGCTTTCCGGCCTTGGCCGAGTCTGTTGCAATTGCTGGGCTTTGCATGTATCGAATATGTGTTCATAGTGATTACTTTGCGAGTTGTCAAGTATGTGAGACAGCGCGCCGAGGGAAGCATCGCCGATCAAGGGATGGCTATTGGTAGTCGCCGGCGGGCTCGGGATTGGAGACTTCTAATGTTGAGGTCCGCGCTTCCCGGTTTGTTCTTCGGAATAATTGCAAGAAATGTACATCCGTTTATGGCCCAGCTTGGGGCCGTATATATCGGATTAGTTATCGCCGGTGATGTGGTCCTGTTATGGCGGCGTTTCGTGAGGTAGATGTGGGTCATTTTACCTACTGGTGCCTGCGAGCGGTAACGCATGATCAGAGCAGGCCTACATTGATTACAATTCGATGTCTGCCATCATCATCGGGTGATCCGTCGAGCATTTGAGTAACCATTGACCCGTTAGGGTCCGCTCGATTATTATGCACACCGTGTAGCACGGCAGTGTGCAACTCGGAATAGAGAATCTGGTTCGGTTCTTCTCTCTAAAGTTTCCGTTCCTAGATGAACGCCAACATCGGCTTTTGGCTGCGTCGATGGTCGAGGTGTTGGGCCGTGGCTGGTAAGCCCGCTTCGCTGGACGCCCGAGGTCGACCAGGGTACTCGCTTCAGAACTCATTCGTTTTTCGGCCGCAAGGCCGGAGCGGGCCCCGTAATTCGGATGACTGCGATCCCAGCGGCCAGTTGGGACTCGCCGGAAGCCCCGCTTCAATCGTCCTTATCCTGGCCAACTCCCAAAAAGTTGATCAACCTAATATGTGAGTGTTTCTCGGGTTTGTTTTGTTCAGACTAGCAATTCCTCCCCATTCCCTGTTTTTATCTATGCCTCTAATC